>NZ_PDKB01000029.1 GCF_003316695.1 Aliarcobacter vitoriensis | reverse complement strand
ATATAGTATTTAATGACCAATGGAGTGCATTAGTAGGAGTAAACTATGCAACTATTGTAAATACAAGTTATAGTAATGGTGTACAAAGTTCAAAATATGATGTATCTGAACTTACTCCTACTTTATCTTTACTTTATAAACCATTTTACAACTTAACAACTTATGCTACATATATAGAGAGTTTAGAAGCTGGAACAATCGTAGGGAATACTTATGTTAATGAAAATGAAATATTAGATCCATATAAAAGTAAACTGAGATAGGTACAAAATATAGTATGTTAGATGAAAGAGCGTTATTAACAGCATCACTATTTAGAATAGAAAAAGCTAACTCTTTTGAAGATAAAAGTACGGTAGCAAGTTTAGGTAAACCAACTTTAACTCAAGATGGTGAACAAATACATCAAGGACTTGAGCTTGGATTAACTGGAAAAGTTACAGATAATCTTACACTTATGGGAGGAGCAACATTTATGGATTTAAGTATAGAAAAAGCGACTAATCAAGCTTTAGAAGGTAAAAAGCCAATAAATGCTGCAACAAAAATGGCAAAACTATTTGCAGAGTATAATATTCCTATGATTCAAGGATTAACTTTAACTGGGGGAATATATTATACTGGTAAAAGATATGGAAATAGTTCAAATACAGATATTATGCCAAGTTATACTTTATATGATGCAGGGCTTAGATATAAAACAAAACTAGGGAATTATCCTACAAGTTTTAATCTAACTGCTCAAAACTTAACAGATAAAGTGTATTGGATTCATTCAAATGGATTAGGAGATCCAAGAAGTGTTGCATTTTCTATGAAAATGGAATTTTAAGACAATATAATAAAGAGAGTTTAAGCTCTCTTTATTCTCTAAATTATATTAAAATGTAGTTAATTTACATACAACAACCATTTCCACAACAATAAGTTTTTTGCTCTTCTTTATAAAATTTTATGATCAGATTATTAAACATTTCTTGAAGTTCAAAAGTGTGTTTTTTGCAAAAAGTTCTATTCATAATATTTTTCATCTCTATGGCTTTAAGCATTGCATCATCTTTTGAATCAAATTCAAGATTATTTTCTAAATCACTTTTTATAAAACATCCACATCTATCTTGAACAACTATTTTAAACATAAATATCCTTTTAAAAGCAAAAGTCTAGCAAAAAAAAGTTAAAATATTCAATCACAACTTCACAAAGGAATACAATGCACATAACGAATCTTATATCTCAATATTTTGGAAAATTTGCAAAAAAAGAGTTTTCAAAACCTATACAAAAAGTAATAAATAAAAGTTATGCAAAGCTTATGAAATTGGATATGACAGAGTTTAAAAATGCAAAACATTACAAATCTTTAAATGAACTTTTTACAAGAGAGTTTATAATTGATAGACAAATTGATGAGAGTAAAAATATATTTATATCACCAACAGATAGTTTAATTACTGAGTGTGGAAAAATAGAAAATGATACAGCTTTACAAATCAAAGGGATGGAGTATAGTGTTGAAGAGCTTTTGACTTATTATTGTACAGATAGTTTTGAAAAAGTTTTAGATGGAGATTTTATGAATTTTTATCTATCACCAAAAGATTATCACAGATACCATGCACCAGTAGATTTTAAACTAAAAAAACTTATTCATGTTCCTGGTAAACTATATCCAGTTAATTTAAAATATCTAAATAAAGAGTTTGAACTTTTTGTTCAGAATGAAAGAGTAATTTTAGAGTGTGAAAGCCAAGGAAAGATTTTCTTTATGGTATTTGTTGGGGCTTTAAATGTTGGACAGATGGTATTTACTTTTGAACCACAAGTTGAAACAAATAAGGATACAAAAGAGATAAAAGTTTACACTTATGATAATATTGAAATTACAAAAGGTGAATGTTTAGGGTATTTTAAAATGGGATCAACTGTTGTTATGGTTTGGGAAAAAGATTTTGTTCAACTTGAGAATCTTTTAAGCCAAAATGTTAAGTTTGGTCAGAAAATTGCAACATATAAATGATTTAGAATTATTACTATTAATAATTTCTATTATTTTATTTCTACTATATTTATTAAGCATAAAAAATGCGAAAGCTAATTGCAAAAAGGTAGTAGAAAACGTAAAAAAAGAGGTAGAAAATAGACTCTATAATGATGAACTTACAAATCTAAAAAATCGAAAAGCTTTAGAAGATTATATAAAAAATAAAGATAGTGTAATTACTATTTTACTTGATTTGGATTCATTTGAAGATTTGAATGAGCTTTATGGATTTATAAATGCAGAGTTAGTTTTAGTTGAAGTTGCAAAAATACTAAAGGGGTTTGAAAAAAGTTATGATGTAACTGCATATAGATTGAGTGGAGATATTTTTTCTCTCGTAAATGTGAATAATATGCCATTTGATGAAATTTTTCTTTTAATAGAAAAACTAAATCAAACTTTTTCAAATAAAAAGATTTATATAGATGAATTAAAATCAGATATTGTTATTTCAATGACTATGGGAATATCATTATTTCAAGAAGAACCATTGATAACTTCTGCAATGGCTTTAAAAAAAGCAAAATCACTAAATCAGAGTTATTTTGTTTATAACAATGAACTAGATTCAAAAGAGTTAATTATCCAAACTTTGTATTGGCGAGAAAAGATAAAAAAAGCTGTTGAAGAAAAGAGAGTAATACCTTTTTATCAAGCAATAACTGATAAAAATAAGAATGTCATAAAATATGAGACCCTTATGAGGATTGAAGAGATTAATGATAATAATGAAGCTATTTTTGTAACTCCAGATAAATTTTTGGGAATATCATTTAAAACAAAACAGTATTTAGAATTATCAAAGATAATTGTTTCGAAAAGTTTTGAAAATCTTCTAAAAACTGACAAACAAATAAGTATAAATCTAAGTTTTAAAGATATTCTAAACTATGATTTTATAGATTATTTAGATGATATTATGCAAATGCTAAGTTTTGAAGATAAAAGTAGAATTATATTTGAGATTTTGGAAAGTGAAAGCTTAAGTGATTATGATTTCTTAGAAGAGTTTGTTATGAAGTATAAAAAGCATGGCATTAAAATAGCTATTGATGATTTTGGAAGTGGATATTCAAACTTTTTACGAATTCTTAGAATAAAACCTGATTATATAAAGATAGATGGAAGTTTAATTAAAAATATAGATGCAGATATAAACTCTTATGAAATCGTAAAATCAATCATAGCTTTTTGCAAAACTTTGAATATAAAAACTATTGCTGAATTTGTACATAGTGAAGAGATTTTTAATCTTTTGATAGAGTTAGATGTAGATGAGTTTCAAGGTTACTATTTGGGAAAACCACAAATTATTTTTGAATAGATTAATCTAAAAAAAAGCAATTTAGTGTAAAATTTGTATATCACTTTTAAGGAGATTTAAGATGACAATAGTTACAAAGTTAAAAGAGTTCGATTTAGCAGGAACAAAAAAAGGTAAAATAACGGTTTCTAATGTAACTGAACCTTATGGAAAAGATACAGCGGATATATTAAGTATTGGAATAGCTTTGAATGGTGAAGATGTACAATGGAAAGCACATATTCCATATGAAAATATAGATGAGTTAATTTCAGCTTTGCAAGAAGCAAAAGCATCTAAAAAGTAATAATAAACTACTTTTCTGTGATATAATTATCCATAATTCAAAGGGGTAATTATGTCACAACTCAAAATTATAGGACGAAAAGAACTTGTTGATATTTTGGATTTAGAACTCTTTGGACTAGATGCTAAAATAGACACGGGAGCTGACTCAAATTCTCTACATTGCGATGATATTTCTCTTGATGATGGTTTTGTAAACTTTAAACTGCTTGATAAAATTCATCCATCTTATCATGGTAAAAAAATCAAACTTCCAATTTATAAACAAAAGCTTGTAAAAAGTTCAAATGGAGCTTCACAATTAAGAGTTTTTATTCAAGTTTCAATCCTTTTTAATGGTAAAAAATATAAAACAGTTGTATCTTTGACAAATAGAAAAGATATGAAATATCCAATGCTCATAGGAAGAAAATTTTTGTCAAATAGGTTTTTAGTAGATGTTTCAAAAGAAAATTTAGCAAGTAAAAATATTTAAGGAATAAATAATGTTAGTATATATTTTATCAAGAAATGAAAATTTGTATTCAACAAAAAGATTATATGAAGAGGCTTTTAATAAAGGTTGGGAAGTTAGAGTTTTAGATTATTTGAAATGTACTATAGAGATTATGAAAAATGAATTAGTTGTAAATTATGAAGGTAAAGTTTTAAAAGTTCCAGATGCAATCATTCCAAGAATAGGTGCTAGTAGAACATTTTTTGGTGCAGCGATGGTACGGCACTTTGAGATGCAAGATGTTTTTTCTACAACTGGAAATCTAGCACTTACAAGAAGTAGAGATAAACTTAGAAGTTTGCAAGTTTTGTCAAAAAATGGAGTAGATTTACCACGAACAGTTTTTGCATCAAATAAATCAAATGCAAAAGATGTTATAGCTTTGAGTGGTGGAACTCCATTGATATTAAAAATTTTAGAAGGAACTCAAGGAGTAGGAGTTGTACTTGTAGATAGTAAAAAAGCTGCAAAATCTGTACTTGATGCTTTTTATGGAATGGATGTAAATTTACTTGTTCAAGAGTATATTGAAGAAGCAAATGGTAGTGATATCAGAGTTTTTGTTGTGGATGGAGAAGTTGTTGCTGCTATGAAAAGACAAGGAGCAGAAGGAGATTTTAGATCAAACCTTCATCAAGGTGGAAATGCATCTATATATAAATTAAACAGAAAAGAGAAATCAACAGCATTAGCAGCAGCTCGTGCTATGGGACTTGGTGTTTGTGGAGTTGATATGATAAGTTCAAAAAGAGGACCTTTGGTTATGGAAGTAAATTCAAGCCCAGGATTAGAGGGAATAGAAAAATCAACAGGTATAAATGTAGCTTTAAAAATTATGGATTATGTTGAAAAAAATATCAAACCAAATTGTCCTGTAAATCCTCAAAAAAGGAAAATAAAAAAAGATAGCATAGGTGCATAGATAAGAAATAATTATAATATATAAATATTCTTAGATTATTTTAAACAAATTGTTTACTAATCTTAAATATAATGCAGGAGAATACAAATTAAGGAAAAAAATGAGAAAAATATTTTTATTAACTCTAATTACAATAACTTTTTTATTTGCCTATGAAGAGCTAACAGAAGGTAATTTTAGTGAAAAGATAAAAGGTAAAAATGTAATTGTGGATTTTTATGCTCCTTGGTGTCCTCCTTGTAAAATATTAGCAAATAATTTAGAAGATTTTGAGATACAAAAACCTGATGATGTTGAGATTTTTAAAGTAAATATAGATAATGATTTAGTTTTAGCGAAAATGTATAGAGTGAAACAACTTCCAACAATGATATATTTTAAAAATGGAGAACCAATCAAAAAATATGTTGGAGTTAAAACTACTGAAGAACTTTTGGAAAGTTCAAAAGTAGATTTTAAATAAGGATAAAAAATGAAAAAATTTCTAATATTCTTAGCTTTTTTTGCATATTCATTTTCTGCAGAATTGGGAAATAAAGTTTTAGAACCAGAAGAAGCATTTCAAGTAAAATTTGTACAAAATGATGATAGTTTGAATATCAAACTAGAATTAGGACAAGATATATATTTGTATGATGATAAACTACAAGTAAATATCTCAAAGCCAAAAAAAGTAGAACTTTTACCAGAATTAAATCTTCCAAAACCAGTAGAATATGATGGTTTTATAGTTCATTTTGATAATTTAGATTTAAATATTCCATATAGCTTACTAAAAGAAAAAATTGATTCAAATAAGTATGAAATAGAGTTTAAATTTCAAGGTTGTTCAAAAGCTGGGCTTTGTTATGCACCTATGAGTGAAAAAAAAGTTATTTTCTTTGAAGCATCTGCACAAGATGAAGTTATAACTCAAAATGAAGTAAAAAATGAAATAGCACAAAATGAAAATATAAGTGAAACAGACGGTATTGCAAACAGTTTTAAGAATTCAAGTACTATTATAGTTATTGCAACTTTTTTTGGATTTGGTCTTTTATTGTCTTTTACTCCTTGTGTTTTCCCTATGATTCCTATTCTTTCATCAATTATAGTTAAAGCTTCACAAAATGAGACTATGAGTGCTAAAAAAGGCTTTTTTATGTCACTTATTTATGTTCTTGCTATGAGTTTAGCTTATACAATGGCTGGAGTTATTGCTGGAATTTTTGGAGCAAATTTACAAGCAAGTTTACAAAATCCTTATGTTTTAATATCTTTTTCAGCTATTTTTATTGTATTGGCTTTTTCAATGTTTGGATATTTTGAGTTAAGATTGCCAACAGCACTACAAAATAAAATAAATCAAACAACTGATGGAAAAGAAAAGCAAGGTGTTTTAGGTATTGCTATTATGGGATTTTTATCAGCACTTATTGTTGGACCTTGTGTAGCACCACCACTTGCAGGAGCTTTGGTTTATATAGGACAAACAGGTGATGCAGTTTTAGGTGGGATGGCACTATTTTTTATGAGTTTAGGTATGGGAGTTCCACTTTTATTAATTGGACTTGGAGCTGGTAAATTTATGCCAAAACCAGGTGGTTGGATGGAAAGTGTGACAAAAATATTTGGAATAATCATGCTAGGAGTTGCTATTTGGCTTCTTGATAGAGTTATAAATCCAACTATAACTATGTATTTATGGGCTATATTGTTTTTAGGAACAGGTATATATCTAAAAATTTATAATCATATTATTTCAAAGCTTATTTCTAAAGTTATAACTTTAATTGGAGTTATATTATTTGTAGGAGCAGTAAGTGGTGCTACAAATCCATTAAAACCGCTTGATAAATTTACAAGTAGCATTTCAGTATCAGCACAAGATGAATTAAAATTTACATATATAAAAAATATTTCAGAACTTGAAGATGCTATAAAAAAATCTTCTAAACCAATAATGTTAGATTTTTGGGCTTCTTGGTGTGTATCTTGTAAAGAGTTAGATGAAATTACTTTTAAAGATAGCGAAGTTATAGAAAAGCTTAAACAATTTACCCTTTTAAAAGTTGATGTTACAGCAAACAGTAATGATGATAAAGCAATTCAGAAAAGATTTGGAGTTGTTGGACCACCTGCAATTATATTTTGGGATAAAGATAAGAATGAAGTGAAAAGTGCCAAAATAGTTGGCTATAAAAATCCAAAAGATTTTTTAGAAGTAGTAAATAGAAATTTTCAAAATTAGATAAATTGATGTATAATAACTCCTTTTTTAGGGAGTTGTTTTATGGAATTTACTACTGAATTTTTAATTTTTGCTTCTATTGTTATATTCTTTTCTGCTTTAGTTCAAGCAACTATTGGTTTTGGTTTTCCTATGATTGCAACTCCAATTTTAGCTATGGTTACTGATATGAAGACAGCTGTTATATATGTTGCCATTCCAACTCTTTTATTAAATATAAGTGCGTTAATTGTTGAAAAGAACTTTTTTCAAATAGTAAAAAAATTTTATCTTTTAGCTATATTTGCAATGATAGGAAGTGCTATAGGTACTCAAATACTTATTTATAGTAACTCTGAAATATTTAAGCTTCTTTTAGCAATATCAATTCTTTTTTATCTTTTTAGCCAAAAATTATCTTTTTCTATGCCTTGGGTTGAAAAAAAGAAAATATTATCAACAGTAATTTTTGGATTAAGTGCAGGAATTATTGGTGGATTGACAAATGTTATGGCTTTAGTTTTAATAATCTACTCTTTAGAGTCAAAACACACAAAAAGAGAGATAATTCAATCTTCAAATTTATGTTTTATGTTTGGAAAAATTATTCAAATTATACTTTTTACATACCATGGCTCTTTTACGCAAGAGATTTTGGAATTGTCTTTATATAATTTACTAATAGTTCTAATTTGCATTGTAATTGGATTAAAGTTAAGAAATAAGATAAAAGAAGATAATTACAATAAAGTTATAAAAGGATTTTTATTTATTATGGCACTTGCTTTGATTTACCAAACACTGATTTAAAAGAGAGTTTTCTCTCTTTTAAATTTTAAAGAAATATAAATACCCCAATAATAATTGGAATTAGATAAATAAAACCAAATAATGCACCTAATCCCCACCATCTTGCTTGAGTTATATAACCAGCACCATACCAGATTGGCGAAGGTCCTGTCCCATAAGGAGTAAGAATCCCCATAACTCCTAAACTTCCTAATAATAAAATAGTAAATGGTAATAGTTGTTCACTAGGTACAATTTGTGCCGCAACTGCAATAAATACTGGAACTAAAGCAGTAACATGTGCTGTTGTACTAGCAAAGAAATAGTGTAATATATAAAATAAAACTATCAAAATAAGCATAGCCGAAGTTAAGCTCATATCAGTAAATATACTAGATACATTATCATTTAAATATTGAATAAGACCAACTTTTTTCAATCCATCTGCTAATGCAACTAAAGTAGCAAACCAGATAAATACATTGAATGCTGCTTTATCTGAAAGTAAATCATCCCAAGATATAATATTTGTTAAAATCATAATTGAAACAATACAAATTGCTGCTGTTGTACCATTTACTCCTAGCTCTTTACCAAATATCCATAAAACTAAAGCAAGAATTGCAAGACCTAGCATTAAAAACTCTTTAAATGTTACAGAACCTATTTTTTTAAGTTCTTCCGCAGCCCAAGCTGGAGCTTCTGGAGATTTCTTTTGTGTTGGAGGATAAACTACATATGTAAGCCATGGAGTTAATAAAAATAGTGGTACCATCAGTGGTAGCATTATTTTTGCCCATTCAATCCATGCAACAAAAATATTATTTTTTTCTACTAAACCAACAGCTAAAACATTTGGTGCAAGTGCTGTTATGAACATTGAACTTGTAACACAAGTAGAAGCAATAGCAACCCAAGATATATAAGAACCTATTTTTCTTGGTTCATTATCAGGTAATGATCCAAATAATTGAGGTATATTAATAGCAACAGGATAGATCGTTCCACCACTTCTTGCAGTATTTGATGGCATAAATGGTGCTAAAACTAAATCAGAAAATGCAACAGCATAACCTAATCCTAAAGTGCTTTTCCCCATATATTTAACCATAAGTAGTGAAATTCTTCTTCCAAGACCAGTTTTTTTATAACCTTCTGCAAACATAAATGCTGCAAAGATTAACCAAATTGTAGTATTTGAAAATCCTGATAAAGCCCATTTGATACTATCCCCTGAGTTCCCCATTAATCCCAATATAGCAACAATTGAAATACCAACAAAACCAATTAGTGCTGCTGGAATAGGTTCAATAATAAGCCCTATGATTACAGCTAAAAATATTCCAAAAAATCTCCATGCTTCTTGTGATAAGCCTTCAGGTGCTGGAATAAACCATAAAACTAATGCGACCAATACAGGTATAAGTAAACCTATACTTTTTTTTGACATAATGTCCCCTTTCTTATAAAAATTATAAAATTATAATATATTTTAGTTACAAAAGAAATATAAGTAAAGATTAAAAATAATTATTCATAATATATTTGATATAATTTCGCAAAAAATTAGGAGTTATACATGAGAATATTATTGATTTCTTCGATACTTGTTGTTGGATTATTCGCAGGAGAATGGAAAATACAAAATGATCCTTATTATAAACACAAAGTTAGTCAATTTGAGGTTTTAATGGATAAAAATAGTGATATAACGACAATGATGTTAGGAGATTCTATTACAGATGAAGGTGAATGGAGTGAACTTTTAGGATTTAAAGTTCATAATAGAGGAATTAGTGGAGATACAACGGATGGAGTTTTGGACAGACTTAAGACCGTTAGTGCAAATGTAAAACAAGTATTTATAATGATAGGTGTAAATGATATTATGCGTGGTAAAAGTGCAGAATATGTATTTGAAAACTACAAAAAAATTATAAAATATTTGCAAGAAAAAGATATAAAAATTGTTATTCAATCTACTTTATACATAGGTGAAAGTAGAAAACAAAACTTTAATTCAAAAATTGAAAAATTAAATAAAGATTTAAAAGAGTTTGCTAAAAATAATCAAATAATTTTTATTGATTTGAATCCAATTTTTACAAAAAATAAGACTCTTTTAAAAGAATTTACTTATGATGATTTACATTTAAATGGAAAATCTTATATACTTTGGTCAAATGAACTTAAAAAAATAACTACAAAATAAATAAAATAATTTACAAAAAATAACTAAAATATCACCCCAATGGGTGATACACAAAATTTTTAAATTGGATATAATCAATTATATTTTTACAAAAGGGAAAACAATGGCAAATTTAGGAAAAATTCAATCTATTCAAGATGGAAAATTTTATGTTAAAGATGCTTTAGGGAATCTTGTTGAATTAAAAGTAGGCGATGTAGTAAATCAAAATGATGTTATAGTTGCTTCAAATTCGAATAGTGATTTATCAAAATTGGAAATTGCATTTGATAATAATCAAGTTATTGCTTTCAATCAAGGAGAATTGAATCTGGATTCAACTTTATTTGAGAATAATTTTGGAGATGAAGAATTAACTTTTGATGCTGAAGCAGTAAATGAAACTTTGAGTGCTTGGAATACAGCACAAGAAAATATTGAAGATATGGAAACAGCTGCTGGAGATGTAACAGAACAGGCTACGAATGCTGGAAATGAAGAGAATCAAGATGGTGGAGCTTTAAGAAGTAAATTTAGCTCAAGAGATGGTGACTCTGCTGATGTTATAAGTAATCTTAGAGAATTAGAACCTTTAGATGGTAATACTCAGGAAATTGAAAATAGTGAACTATTGGCTGATCTTTTGAACACTACAGATACTCCTGAAATACCTACAGCACCAGTTGATACTAGAGTTCCAGCTTCTATAATTACTTTATCAAATCCAACTGTATATGAAGGTAAAGATATAACTATTACAGCAACAGTTACAAATGCACCACAAACAGATTTGATAATTACATTAAACAATGGTTCAACAATTACAATTCTAGCTGGGCAAACTTCTGGAAGCACTACATTTACAAATCCAAATAGTGAAGATGTATATGAAGATAGTAGTACAGAAACTTATACTATTACAACAACTACTGGAGGAAATTATATAAGTTTAGATACTAATAGTAGTTCTACAGTTACTATAACAGATACAATAGATACAACAGACTATACATTAACATCAACAGCGAGTGGAGATGAAGAGAGTGCAGAGATTACATATACAGTAACATTTACAAATCCAACAACACAAGCAGAAACAGTAACGTTCAAAGTAGGTAA
>NZ_PDKB01000028.1 GCF_003316695.1 Aliarcobacter vitoriensis | reverse complement strand
ATGTTACAACTGACATGAAAACTTTGTTTTTCATCCTAAATCCTTTGTATTAATTTTGAGAATTTGTTTCTCTATATAGTAAGACGATTTAAATGAAAAAAATGGACAATTTTTACAAAAGAATTTTCAAATTTGTTAGTTCGAGTTACTTTTTGTAACAAATTTGATAGTATTTGTTAATCTTATTTTTTGATTATTTAAAAAATGTTACAACTATTTTATAATTAAAAAAGAATATTTGAATAAAAGATATGAAAATAATTTTATGGCGAGAGAGTAGAGGAATCGAATAATTAAATATACTAACCATAAAATGGGAGTTATATAAATATTAATTTACTATTACTACCCATTTTACTACCCAATCTAATATTTTATATTAAAATTATAAAGCTTAGTAAGTATATCTATTATCTTTTAAAATAATACTATTTTTTTGTATATGGTTTTAGTATTTCTAATACATTATCAAAATCTTTAGCTTTTAGATAGTTTTCAAGCCACGATTTAACCCAAAGAGGAATATTAATATTAGAACTGCCCCAAGTGTTTACAGTAGCATAATTAAGCCCTATAATATCACAAAAATCTTTTTTAGATAAATTAGCGATTTTCAATAAATTATTAAACTCTTTTCTATCCATTTTTAAATAAATCCTTTTAAATTATTATGAAATAATAACATATTTATTCCATATTATTTGAATTACATAATATTAACTATTGACTTTATTATGAAAAGACAATATTATTCTATAATATTATTATAAATTCAAAACAAAAAAGGTGTAAAATGAAAATTAGTTTAATCAAAAAAGTATTAGAAAAAAGTAAAAGTTTCAAATATTGGAGTAAAGAAATAGGTTTATCATTTGATGATTTTTCAATCGGTCGTTTTACAAAAGATAAAAAGTTTATACAAATAATAAAGCAAGGTAAAAAAGATATTGGAACTTATTTTATATACTTAAATGAAGATAATACTATAAATGGGGTTTTTTATGATATGCGAAATGAAATAGTAAGACAACACACTTTAAAAACTATTGGTAGTGAATAAGGTATTTTGTTTCTTTTTGCTGTTGCATTTTGTCTTATAGTTACTATGTAATAGGATTTTAAGTGTTGAATTTTGGTTATAGGTTTTTAGCTATTTTGAAAAAGTTAAATTACTTATAACCTCATCTTTTTTAGTGTTTCTTTTTGTATTTTAACTTTGACTACATAGATAATTAACTGTTTCATTTTTAACTATAATTTATATCGTATTTAATATTAAAATAGTGTTTATTATGCTGTTCATTTATCTATTCACTTTTTGTTCCGTTACTTCAATAAGACCCCTTAGCATAAGCTTTTATTTGTTCGGTTTGTATTCACTTTTTGTTCATTTTCTAAAACTTTAAATTAATATTTTTCTTTGTAATTTTCTATTAGTTCTCTTACAAATATAATCAACTGTTACAATAGTTCCAATAAGGTTTTTATCTTTTGATAATATCTCTTTTACTTTTGTTTCAAACTCTTTTAAATCTTCTTTGAGTTGTTTATTTAATATCATCTTCTAAAGTTCCTTTTGATATGTCTATAATCTCTTTAAATTCAAAAAGTGGTAAAGCTAAGTATTTTATATTTGGGATTGAGATTAAGGCTTCAACTCTCCATAATATACCCTCTAAATTGTTTTTAATAGCTTTATTGTATATTGTAATTTTATCTAACATTAAAATATTTGTGTTATTAATATAATAGGTATCTTCTAATTTATATCTTTGTAAGTCAAAATATTTACTAAGCCTTTCAATATTTGGTTTTATCTTCATATCAAAGCATAAATCAATATTAGAGATGTTTTTAAGAATAGATATTATATTGCTTACTATTTGATGAGGTACTGGCTCTTTGTGATATTGTTTTAATCCAAATATTACCATAGTGGCTATTCTATACTTTGGTTTATCCTTATTACTATTATAGAAATAGATATTATAGTTCTCAAGTTGATAAGCACTTGTAACCTCATCAGCCACTAATCTTCTTTTGAGTTTATCCATTATCCTTTTATCTTTTTTGTCAATCTTTTTCCATACTCCTAACTCTTCTAATTTAGATAATTTATATTGCTTTTTAAAATCAATTCTTATCGTATCAATACTAAACTCTATTTGGTTATTTTTATTAAATTCATTGATATAATTTTCTAACTCTTTTAATACATTCATTTAGTTTTTTCCTACTACATTAAGAACTTCAATTCTTAAAGTGTTTTTTCCTACTACTTCAAAGCCCAATAATATAAAGGTGATTAGTAGTTTTTTAACTCTTTTTCATATTATCCCCTTAGACTACCTTGATACATATTATAAGGGGTATTTTTTTTAAACTTAAAGTATAAAAAAAGGGTGAATTTTATCCACCCTTAAAAACTTTATAATTAGTTATTTTTTTATACAATGCCTTTTAACTTATCAAGATATTGTTTTGCTTTTTTGAGATTATCATCACTTAGGTTTAATCTTCTTTCTAAATGATAACCTCTATTTGTCAAATTTGGCTTAATTACTTCTATTAGTTCTATACCATTGTTTTTAATAGTACAAAAATATTGATTAGAGTTTGAAGCCCTAATATCTATTGATGATAACTTCTTACCATCTAATAATTGAGTAAGAATATTAATTAAATGAGTGGTCTTATTATTCATAATTAAACCTCTTTATCATCTATACTTTTAAAAATAGAGTTAATAAATTCTCTATCTATAATTTCCAGACTATTTAACTTTTGATGTACCAGTAGAGATATTTGTATTAAATTAAAATCCTCTATACCATCAAGTTTAGATAAGTAGTCCATAACTAACCAATTAGCTAAATTATCTTGAGTTTCATTACTTGAAAATCCATAGTTATAAAAATCATCAAGACTTAATACGGCTATTTCTTTTAATTTTTGTAGTAGTACACTATTCATAATGCACCACCTATTAAAGCTTTCTCTACATCTTCGACATTAAAAACAGTTATCTTACCACTTATCTTTTTTGGTGTGATTTTTCCTTGTTTAGCATAAAGCCATACCGTACTTAAGCCTATACCTAAATATTTTGCTAATTCCTTAGCTCTCATAAATTTTTGAGTATTATTTGTATTACTCATTTTTAAACTCCTAAAAAAATATTTTAGGATTAATCGCGAAAAATCCAATATCAACCTTGAATTAAATTTGATTGATATTTTCCAGTAGCTATCTGGATTGTGTTAGTTTAACACGGATAAAAAACTGCTAAAACCGTTTTAGATAATGCTGTATTTATCGAGGTTATATAACACTTGATTGAATGATATTAGATTTGAGTAAATTTCAATAGAGATATAAAAATGGAATAAATATAAATTTGATTAGGTACAAAATCATCAAAAAAAGATGAGAATATACTTACTCAAATAATTAGTTTTCATATTGTTTATTAAATACTTGAGGGTTAACTGTATTTAATATTTTAATGGCATAGTTTCGGGCTTCATTTTTATTCATTCCCAAAGTTTTGCCTATAAATTTAAAAGGATAGTAATTTGTATTTGTATTTTGAATTAAATTAATAAATTCTTTTATGAAATTCTTTTGCTTTTCTATTTCATCATTTGTTAATATTTCTAAACCTTTTAATGCTTCATTTAAGCCCTTAATGGCTTGTTTCTTATCAATATTAATTAATAGATACTTGTCTGTATAAGCTATGGATAAACTTTCCTCTAAACCCTTAAAATAAAAACTATCTGTATCTTTACAGTAAGCTAAATTATCATTTGATAACTTATTCATAAAATGAGGATTGTTTTTTGTATATAATCTACTTGTTATTTTTGGGTTACTAAAAATCTTATTCATATAATCCTTGTTTGAATTAAAATCATCAAGTTCTTTAATTTCTTGTTTTAGAAATTTAGATAAATCAATATCTTTATATTTTCCTAATTTCATATTTTTAAGCTTTTCTTGTACCATTTTAAAAGTTGTTTCCATAGCCTCTTGTTTTATACTATTAGAAATAAGTTCAAAAGCTTTTTTATGATTATCTTCTTTTTTATATTCATCATCTAAAAACACTTTTATATTATTTTGTATGTGATTTATTACTGAAATTCCATAATCTTCTGATTGTGTCCATTTTAAGACTTCTTCTAAATCTGGATTTTCTCTCATAAATAATTTATTTAAAAGTTGTGAAGTAGGAATAAACATAAAAGTTAAAAAATCTAAAGTTTGAATAAAATTAATTTTATAGATCATACATAGAGTAGTTAAATCATTAAATCCTCTTTCTGTATTTACCATACTTATTAAATCATCTATAATATAATTTTCTTTCTCTAATTGTTTTGCTTTTTCTTTAGTTGAAAAATCAAAGGCTTTGTTATGATACATTGTAGTAACTTTTATAACTTTTCCAAATTCTGAATTATCATCTAATAAGCTATTATCAAAAATTAAATTTATCCTTTTTAAAAATTCTCTTTGTACTTTTTCTAAATCTTCCATTACTTAACCTCATCATCTTTTAAACTCAAAATATAATCACTCCAAAACTCCATCAAAGGTTTTAACTGTTTTGTATAATCGCTTTTATGACTATAAGCCCTTACTACTTTATTACTCTCTTGGTGGTCCAAAGCTCTCTCTTTAACTTCAAAGCTAAATTTATTATCTGTATCAAGAGTTTCTATCAAACTTCTAAATGTACCTCTAAAACCGTGTAACCTTTGCTTTTTGCCTTTCCTCTCATCATTGTAACCCATTCTTTTTAAAGCACCATTTGGGCTTTCTGTATTTATTGGTTTTTTATTATCTGTTCCTAAAAAGATATAACTTTGATGTTCTGTAAAAGGTTTTTGGTCATTTAAAATATTTATAACCTCATCAGATAAAGGAATTTGAAAATCAGGTAAGTTCTTATCTTTTACTTTCATCTCAGCCCGTGGAATTATTAAAAGCTTTTTATTAAAGTCTATGTATTTCCATTTAAGATTACAAAGGTTTTCAGCTCTTAAAGGTATATGAAGTACAAATCTCAAAGAGTTTCTTATTGAGTGCATACCTTGATAGTTATAAATATCCTCTACCAATTCTTTTAATATTTTTTCATCTGTAATCTTGGCAAAATGTTTTACTTCTTGCTTTGTTATGTAGTATTTAGTTTCATCTTTTGAATTACTAAAAATATTTTTTGTTAAATAGCCTTTAAATATTGCATAGTTAAATAATGCTCTCAAAAATGTAAATATTCTTGTAGCTACATTTGGAGCTTGTATCTCTTTTGTTTTAATAATCTGTAAAATATCATCTTTTGTTACATCTTTTATATGTTTATCTTTTAAAAATGGATTTATATCATTTTCAAATATTCTTACTTTTGTTAAGTGTGTATTTGCTTTTACTCTTTTACCCTCTTCTTCTAACCATTCACTAACAACATTTAAAAACATTCCTTGTGTGTCTATTAACTGCTCTTGTTTATCTTCTTTATTCTTTTCTATTGGGTCAATACCTTTAGCTATGAGATTTAAAAACTCATCTCTTTTTAATCTTGCATTTTCTAAGCTAACAATAGGATAACTTTTAAATGTTGTTACTCTTCTTTTCTGATTGAATGTGTATCTAAATTCCCATATTTTATTTCCAGTTGTTTTTATTGCAATTCTAAGCCCACCACCATCATTTAAAAAGTAATCTTTATCTTTTGGTTTTGCTTGTTTTATTTGAATATCTTTTAATATGTTTAAAATAGCCATAAATAGTAATCCTTTGTATATTTTGGGTGGTTTTTATAATATTTCTGAGTGTTTTTTTTACTTACCACCCAATATAATACCCAAAATTTATTAGATTTAGTTAGATTATGATAAACTAAATTAGATTAATATTTGTTGATAAAGTTTGAATTTTAGGGGCTTTTTAGATGATATTAGATTGTTCTAAATCATTTATGGCGAGAGAGTAGAGGAATCGAACCTCTCACGGCGTTGTCATCAAAACCGTCAATCAGGGTTGAAACCTGTGGTGCTCACCAGATACACATACTCTCCATAAAGGTTAAAATAGTATAATACTTAACTTTAAACGATAATTAAAAGGTTAAATTTATGTTATTAAAATCTATCCCAAAAATTGATAAATTTATCACAAACAAGGCTTTTGATGGTCTATCAAAAGCTCTAATAACAAAAATATCAAAAGAAAAAATACAAAAATTAAGAGAAAATATTTTAAATAACAATATAAAACATTTCGATGAAAATATACTTATAAATAGTATTATAAAAGAGTATAAAAATATTAATAGTTCATCACTAAAAACAGTTATAAATGCTACTGGTATCATAGTTCATACAAATTTAGGAAGAAGTTTATTAGATGAAAAGATATTTAAAAATGCAATCAAAATAGCAACTTCATACAACAATTTAGAGTATGATTTACAAAAAGGCAAAAGAGGAGAAAGATACGAACATATCACAAAATCACTAAAAGCCTTAACAAATTGTGAAGATGCAATAGTTGTAAATAACAATGCAAGTGCAGTTTTTTTGATACTAAACACTTTTTGTAAAAATAAAGAAGTTGTTGTAAGCAGAGGAGAGCTTGTAGAAATTGGTGGAAGTTTTAGAGTTCCAGAAGTTATGAGCCAAAGTGGAGCTATTTTAAAAGAGATTGGAACTACAAATAAAACTCATTTAAAAGATTATGAAAATGCTATAAATGACAATACAGCAATGCTTATGAAAGTTCATAAATCAAATTATAGTATAGAAGGATTTTCTAGTGATGTAAGTTTTGAAGATATTTCAAAAATAGCTAAACAAAACTATTTAATAGATTATTTTGATATGGGAAGTGGACATATAATGGATTTACCTTATAATCTAAGCAAAGATGAACCATCTATTTTAGAACTTATGAAACAAAATCCAAGTCTGCTTAGCTTTTCAGGAGATAAACTACTAGGAAGTGTTCAAGCTGGAATAATAATAGGTAAAAAAGAGCTAATAGAAAAATTGAAAAAGAACCAACTTTTAAGAATGTTAAGAGTCGATAAAATAACTCTTGCTCTGTTAGAAGAGAGTTTAAATCTATATTTGAAAAATGAACTTGACACGATTCCAACACTAAAAATGTTAAATACAAAATTAGAAGTTTTAGAAGAAAGATCAAAAACTTTAAAATCAAAAATAGAAGATTTTATAAATTGTGAAGTTATAGAAACTTCAACTATGGTTGGTGGTGGGACAACTCCAAATAAAAAAATCCCCTCATTTGCTTTGAGTTTGAAATTTAAAGATTTTAAAGCAAATAAAATGGAAGAAATTTTAAGAAAAAATCTAATCATATCAAGAATTGAAAATGATAAAACTATACTTGATTTTAGAACAATAAAAGAAGATGAAGTGGAAAAAATAGAAGAGATTTTAATAAAAGAGTTTAAAAATGTCTAATATAATAATAGGAACAGCAGGTCATATAGATCACGGTAAAACAGCACTTATAAATGCTTTAAATGGTTTTGAAGGAGATACTACAAATGAAGAAAAAGAGCGTGGGATAACTATCGATTTATCTTTTTCAAATTTGAGTTTAGGACAACAAAATATCGCTTTTATTGATGTACCTGGTCATGAAAAACTTGTAAAAAATATGATTGCTGGAGCTTTTGGATTTGACTATGTTATGCTTGTTGTTAGTGCAAATGAAGGTATAAAACCTCAAACAATAGAACATATTGAGATAATAAATCTTTTAGGATTAAAAGAAATTATCGTAGTTATCACAAAAAAAGATTTAGTAGATGATGAAGAGTTAAAACAAAAAGAGAGTCAAATTTTAGCATTTTTAAAAGAGTTTAACTTTGAAGTAAAATTTATACAAGCAGTATCTATTTTTGATTCAAATTCAATAGAAAGCCTTAAAACAAAACTTTTTACAATAAAAAATAGTATAAAACAAGAAGAAAATTTCTTTAGATTTTATATAGATAGAGTTTTTTCTCCAAAAGGTATAGGAACGGTTGTAACGGGAACAGTTTTGGGTAAAAAATGTGAACTGGAAGAAAAAGTTTTTATCCCACAAATTCAAAAAGAGACAAAAATAAAAAATATCCAAGTTCATAACCAAAATGTACTTGAAGCAAATATATCAAATAGAGCTGCATTAAATCTAGCAAATATTGATAAAAACTCTATTCAAAGAGGAGATTTGATAACAAAAAAAGGCTTTATTCGTGGCTTTGATGAGATAGATATATCTTTTAAATGTCTAAAAAATAAAAAGCTAAATCACAATCAAAAATATACTCTGTTTATTGGTGCAAAAAAGAGTGAAGTGAAAGTTTTACTTTTTGATAGTTTAACAAGCCTTGAAGATGGTTTTGCAACAATAAAAGCTGATGAAAAACTATTTACTATTTTTGGCGAAAAACTTATTTTAAGAAATGCAAATGAAACAATTTGTGGAGCCGTTGTATTAAACCCTATAATTGACCCTATGAAAAAACCACAAAAAAAAGTTTTACTAGAATTTTTAGAAAAAAGAGATTTTCAAAATGCCTATAAAGAGCTTTTAATTGCCCATAAAAAAGGTTTAGGAATCATCTCTTCAACTCAAAGATTTGCACTTTCTCATGAAGAAGCAATAAATTTTGCAAAAACCTTGAAAGATGTTTTTATAGATGAAAAAGAGCTTGTGATTTATCCAAACTCTACAAAAGAAGAGATAAAAAGATTTATAAAAAATATATATACAAAAAACTCTTATGCCCTACTTTCAAGCTCTTCAATACATTTAAGACTATCTTGGGCAAGTTTGAGTTTTATAGAAAATGTTTTAAGCGATTTAGTAGATGAAAATTTCTTAATAAAAGAAAACTCTTTATATAAAAATGCAAATATTAAAGAAGATTTTACAAAAGAGTTAGAAAATATATTTTGTGAAAGATTAAAAAAAGAGGATTTAAGTCCAACAGCTCCATATAATATTTATGATGAAATGGATATTGATAGAAAATTGGGTGATGATATTTTAAAATCTTTAACTTCAAAAAAAGAGGTTATAAGACTTCAACACAATATTTTTATACATAATCAAAGTTTGAATAAAATCTTAAAAGCTATGCGAGAAATCATAAAAGAAGATGGATTTATAGAGATTTTTAACTTTAAACAAAAGTATGATTTAAGTAGAAAATATTTGGTTGCATATTTAGACTATTTAGATAATTTTAGTGATATTAAAAAAGTTGAGAATAAAAGAGTTTTTGCTTAAAATATGAAATCAATAAAAAAGGAAAAATAAAAAATTCTTCCTTTTACTTTATACACTAAATCTTCAATAAAATATTTTAATGATCAAATGTATTTTTTTTATAAAAAAACATTTTAGTATGATTACCATTACCTTCAATAATAGTAATAACCTTTTTTCCTTCTCTATCTTTTCCCCCATAAGGATAAGATGCTATCCAAACTTCTTGATTTTTTTTGATATAACAATTAAACCCAGTATTTTCATCTTTTATAGATGGTTGAAGATTAATAACTTGTTCTTTACTTTCTGATAAAGGAAATATAGTTGTAAACTTTTCCAAAACTGTATATTTTTCTAATAAATTTTTTAATTCAGCATAAGCTTGCTCTTGTGTTAAAAATACATATAATCGTACAGTTTCTTTTTCATTCATAGGAACTGGATAAATATAATTCTCATTTTGTTTTGTTTCTTTGTTTAATCTTATAAACAAATCATAATCTAAAGCTTTATTTTCTTTAACTTCTTTTTCAAAACTCACACATTTATCTAATCTAGTAGTAAGATCACCTAATACGCTATTTGCAAATAAAGATATATTTGATAGTAGCAAAAATACCATTGATATTTTCAAAAACTTTTTCATTTTAACTCCTTGTATATTTTAGTAATTATGATTATATATAAAATATCTTAACAAGTCCTTGACAAATTATAAGATTTATAGCCATGAAATCGCTATAAATCTTATAATTTTAATTATAAGATTTATGCTAAATTCCTAAAAATAATATTTAAAGGATATACAAATGGCAGAAAATTCAAATATCAACTCTTTAAATGATATTGTTATTTCTATTGCAAAATCTGTTGCCCAAGCTCAAAGTAGTGTAGAGGAATCTCAACTTTCTCATCTTTTTACTTTCTTTACAAAAAAATTAAAAAAAGATGCTTTAGGAAATAAAACAGATGAACCTCTTCCTGGTATTTTTCCCAAAAAACTAAAAATTGGTATTCCAAACTCGGATGATACAAGTTACAAAACAAAATATTATGAAGTTCCTTACATAAATCTTTTACCTATAAATCAAGTTCATATTGAAAAAATCACCACAGATTTTGACTTACAATTAGTGGGAATTGAAAATATAAAAGATGATGAAGAATCTGAAATAAAAGAATTTAATAAATTACCAACTTTACAAGTTGATATTGTAGGTGGAGGCATTGCCAAGCAAAAAGGAATCAATGCCCATATTAGTTTAACTATGGTTAAGCACGAATTACCAGAAGGAACAGCAAGAATGATAAATGAACTTATAAATAAATCCCAAGGTTACACAAAAGAACTAATTCAAAATAAGGAGGAAATAGACAATGTAAAATAAAAATACTCACATTAACTTATAAAAAACTATACTAAAAAAGGAGAAATTATTATGGCAACAGAAATTACTAATCAATTCACTGGTTTACCAATGGATTCACTTATTGGTGCACCACTTTTAGCTGCTTGCAATGCACAATTAAAACTTGCAAACTCAACAGCAACATTTATCAATACAGTTGGATTTGAAGATAAAGATAAAAATAAAGTTAGAACAATTGACTTCAAATATCAAAACAAAACTCCTAAATACGATGACAAAGGGGAAATAATTGGTTATGAAACAACAGATATGCTTGTTCAAACACCCCTTTTATCTATCGTCAAAATTCCAACTCTTTCAATCACAGACTTAAATATCACTTTTGATATGGAAATAAAGACTTCAGAAGAAGAAAAAACTTCTGATGATAAATCAGGTACTTTAGAAGCTGAAGCAAGTTTCGGATTTGGTTGCTTTAAGGCTAAAGTAAATGTAAAAGGTTCTATTAGTTCACATAAAGAGAACTCAAGAAAAACTGATACATCTGCTAAATACCATGTTGAACTACAAGCAAAAGATGGAGGAATGCCAGAAGGACTTTCTAGAGTGCTTGATATTATCCAAAATTCTATTACTCCAGTAGAATCGAATAAGTTAAAAGCAGATACTTCTTCAAACAAAAAACAAGAAGAATAACAAAAAGGATAAGAGATGGCTAAAGTTTTCAATTTAAGTTCTATTCAATTTATCAAAAGAGTTACCGTAGGGCATAAAGACCCTGATGTAACATATGATGAAAATGAAATAATAAAAGCTCAAGAATATATAAATCGTTGTTTAAGTGAATCTCCAAAAGGATATATTATAGGTATAGAAAAAAATTTTAATATTATCAATCTAGGAGAACATCAAGTTGTGATGCAATGGTTAGTATATCATATAGGCTTTGAAAAAAAACCATTTTGGATGGAATAAAATGAAAACTACCATTTCTTTGGCTGATTTATCATTTATTTTAGAAAGCGAAAAATCTATAGCTCAAGATAAATTAAAAGAGTATATTTTTTATAGATATGCAACTATTTTATCTAAGTTTTATAAAGAATTTTCACTACCTTTAAATGAAATTGCTAATATGCTTTTTTATCCTTATTACAACCTAGAAATTAGCTTTAAATTTAAAATATATAAAATAGATAATAAAACTTTTTCATCAAAGAAACCTAACTTTTTTATAAGAATATTTAAAAAAGTTAGTTTACATAGTATCAAGATATCACATCAAAATATATTTGTTGATGATGTGATACTTGGTATAGAACAAGCAAAAAATCTATTAATAAAAATATAGGAGTAATTATGTCAAAACAAAATATAATCAAAAAACAAATGTTACAACAAGGTATTATTAGTGACGAAAATGAAGTTCAAGGATTATGCCTTTTACTTAGTTGTGAATTTATCTTTCAATCTATTCAATCAAGAATTATTGATAATGATATAGCTGAAAATATATTTAATGAAACAAATTATGATATATTAAAAAAATATTATGATGTATATAATAACTATGTTATATACCATTCAAAACATTCAAAAGAAACATTTAATTTGATTAATTATGTTGTCAATAAATTAAATCCAAACTATGAAGCACTAGTTTATAATATTCATGTACCTATCTCAGAAATAGTTGGTACAATTAATAACATTTCACAAATACCAGATGATTTTAATTTATTAATTGCTTTAAATTATGAAAATGGTTCAGGTCATACTATTGCAGTTATAAAAAAAGGTAAAAAATTTTATCTATTTGATCCAAATAGAGGATTAAAAGAATATTTAGATAAATCAAGTTTTTTAAATCAAAAATGGTATGAACATAAATCTATAAAAATGATAAATTGTTGTTACATTGTACCTATACAATCAAATGATTGTTGCATCATTCAATAAAGTAAAAATATGTCAGCAATAGAAACTGTACTACCTTTTACTGCACAAAGTGAAGGTTTTAGTAAAACAGTTTATAAATGTCCTGCTGGATTTGACACTATTGGTTATGGAAGAAATATAGAAGCAAATCCTTTAAATCAAGACGAATTAAAAAGTATTGGTGCAACCACTAATACTTTGAAAACAAGCTATCAAGTAAGTGAAGAGATAGCTAAAACTTGGTTAAAAAAAGAACTTGAAAGAGTTAAAAATGCCCTATCAAAAGAATTATCATTTTTTGATAAATTAGATGATGTAAGACAAGCTATTCTTATAGATATGGCTTATAATATGGGGATAAAAGGGCTACTTAGCTTTAAAAATACTCTTAAGTTAATAAGTGATGGAAAGTATGTAGAAGCCTCTATAAATATGGAACAAAGTAATTGGTACAAACAAGTAAAAACTAGAGCCAAAAAACTTTGTGAAGCTATGAGAAGTGGCAAACTTTAAGTAGCTTACAAAATAAAGAGAGCAAAAACTCTCTTTATTATTAACTAAATTAAAACTCCATTTTCATAGAAAATGCAACAGCTCTTGGCTCACCAACCATTGAATTAGTTATCCAATAAGCTTTATCTGTTAAATTTTGTACTGTTAGATTAAAACTTGTAGGATAATTTCCTAGTTTTGTTTTATATCTAAGTCCTGCATCATATAAAGTATAACTTGGAAAAAATCTCGTATTATCAGCATTTATATAACTTTTACCAGTATAGTATGCTCCTGCATTTATAGATAAACCATTTATATATGGAATATTATACTCTGCAAATAATTTTGCCATTCTTGTCGCTGCACTTGTTGGTTTTTTACCTTCAAGTGTAGGATTTGTAGCTTTTTCTACACTTAAATCCATAAATGTTACTCCACCCATTAAAGTTAAATTATCTGTAACTTTTCCAGTCAATCCAAGCTCAACTCCTTGATGTATTTGTTCACCATCTTGAGTAAGTGTTGGGCTACCTAAACTTGCTACCGTACTTGTATCTTCATAAGAATTGGCTTTTTCTATTCTAAATAGTGATGCTGTTAATAACGCTCTTTCATCTAACATACTATATTTTGCACCTATCTCATATTGAGTACTTTTATATGGATCTAATATCTCATTTGCATTAGAGTAGTCATTTCCTACAATTGTTCCAGCTTCTAAGCTTTCAATATAAGTAGCATAAGTTGTTAAATTTTCAAATGGTTTATAAATAAGTGATAAAGTAGGAGTAAGTTCAGATACATCATATTTTGAACTTTGTACACCATTACTATAACTTGTATTTACAATAGTTGCATAGTTTACTCCTACTAATGCACTCCATTGGTCATTAAATACTATATCATCCCCTATTAAGATATTTTTATATTTAGTTGCTGAATCTAGTTCTCTTTGTTGTGTTCCTATAATACCGTTATTTCTCCAAAGAGAATCATCAGGCTTTGCAAAGTTTTTAAAATCATTCAAATTTATGTTATCAGTAAAATAAGCATTAGACTGATGGTCAGATGATACATAGTATTTTCTAGAACTTAAAGAATATCCAGTTGTTAAAGTATGGCTTACACTCCCTGTATCAAACTTTGAATCAAAGTAGATATTTGCTCCATTATTTTTTGTTTCTGCCCAAGCACTTTTACGAATAGATGAGCCATTCTTTATTATATTTCCATTTTGTACAAATAAGTTTGAACTTCCTCCTCTATATTTTAACTCTTCATAAAAAATATTTGTTCTTAGTGTAAAAATATCATTGATATCATATCTTATACTATTTTCAACTCTATTTGATTTAAACTCATTTTCTATCCAATCGGGATTATAATTTTTTACTTTCTCGATACTTGCCATATC
>NZ_PDKB01000027.1 GCF_003316695.1 Aliarcobacter vitoriensis | reverse complement strand
AAACCTATCAAACTTTAAAGATCTCAACCTTCCCAGCTATCTGGTCAAATTGGACGGGAATTATAATCGCTTTTTTCTTATTTGTCAAGAGTTTTTTATTAATATTCGCTTAAATTCCTGAATTTGTATTTTGTAAACATTTATTTTACAATTTTTAGGTAGAATTCTAAAGTTTTTATACGTTTATATATAGGAGTTATGGACAAAATGAGTGCATCTATTTTTAGGGAATATGATATAAGAGGAATATTTGAAAAAGAGTTAAATGAAGATATAGTAAAGAAAATTGGTTATTACTTAGCTAACGCTTTACAAAAAAAAGTTCCAAATGCTGTTTATATAGCTGTTGGCTATGATGCGAGACTTCATTCACTAACTTTAAGAAACTGGTTAAGTTCAGGAATAAATAAAGCAGGTTTAAAAGTTTTAGATATGGGACTTGTACCAACACCTGCAAACTATTTTGCAAATTTTACTGATTTTGATGGTTTAAAATGTGATGGTTCAGTAATGATAACTGGTAGTCATAATCCTCCTGAATACAATGGATTTAAAATTACTTTAAATAAAGACCCATTTTTTGGTGAAGAGATTTATACTTTGGGAAGAGAAATTTTAGCGGATAATACTATTATTGAAGATAATGAAGAAATTATTCTGATTGATTCTAAAAATAGATATATAGATTATATAGTAAAACATTTTTCTCACTTAAAACTTGAAAATAAGAAATTTGTCTTTGATTGTGGTAATGGTGTTGCAGGAGTTGTTTTAAGAGAAATTCTTGACAAATTAAATATTAAATACAAAATTTTATTTGAAGAGCCAGATGGAAATTTTCCAAATCATCATCCAGATCCAAGTGATGAACATACTTTAGAAGATATTAAAAAAGAATTAGAAACTAAAGAATTTGATTTTGGTTTTGCTTATGATGGAGATGCTGATAGAATTGCTTTACTTTCTCCAAAGTATAATTTTAAAGGAGATATATTAGCAATATTTTTCTCTCGATTCATCAAAAACCCTACGGTAATTGGTGAAGTAAAATGTTCACAAGTTATGTATGATACTATCAACTCTTATGGAAAAGCTATCATGTATAAAACTGGTCATTCAAATTTAAAAGTTAAAATAAAAGAAACAAATGCTGATTTTGCAGCTGAAGTTTCTGGTCATTTATTCTTTAATGATAGATATTTTGGTTATGATGATGCTATTTATGCAACATTTAGAGCTTTAGAATTAATTGATCAAGGTTTCGATTTTGATAAAGAATATGAAAAACTTCCACAAGTTTATTCAACACCAGAAATAAATATAACTGTAACAGAAGATACTAAATTTAAAATAATTGAAGATTTAAAAGATGCATTAAAAAATCCACCTGCAGATTTTCCTAAAATTAAAGATATTATAACTGTTGATGGAATTAGAGTTATATTTGAAAAAGGTTGGGGATTAGTAAGAGCTAGTAATACTACACCAAAATTAGTTACAAGATTTGAAGCAGATACAAAAGAGAATGCAAAAATCTATGAAGAAGTTTTAATAAATCTATTTAATAAGTTAGAAGGAAAATAAAATGAGTAATACAAATAATCCAATTAAAAAATGTCTATTCCCAGCTGCAGGTTATGGAACAAGATTCTTACCAGCAACAAAAGCAACACCAAAAGAGATGTTACCCGTTTTAACAAAACCTCTTATTCAGTATGGAGTTGAAGAAGCACTAGCTGCTGGAATTGAAAATATGTCTATCGTAACAGGTCGTGGGAAAAGAGCTATTGAAGATCATTTTGATATATCATATGAGCTTGAACACCAAATAAAAGGAACTAGTAAAGAACATTATTTAACAGAAATTCGTTCAGTAATTACAAAATGTACTTTTTCATATACTAGACAAATAGAGATGAAAGGTTTGGGACATGCTATTTTATGTGGAGAAAATCTAATAGGAAATCAACCTTTTGCTGTTTTACTAGCAGATGATTTATGCGATGCACCAACAAAGGGTGTTTTATCTCAAATGGTTGATTTATATAAAAAGTATAATTGTTCTATTGTTGCTATTGAAGAGATACCAAAAGAAGATACAAATAAATATGGAGTAATTTCTGGAAATGAGATAGAACCAGGAATTTTTATGGTAAAAGATATGGTTGAGAAACCAGAACCAGAAGTTGCACCTTCAAATTTAGCTATCATTGGAAGATATATCTTAACTCCTGATATTTTTGATATTATAAGAGAAACAAAACCAGGAAAAGGTGGAGAAATACAAATTACTGATGCTTTATTAACACAAGCAAAAAAAGGAATGGTTTTAGCATATAAATTTGAAGGTCAAAGATTTGACTGCGGAAGTATCGATGGGTTTGTAAAAGCTACAAATTACTTTTATGACAAGTCTATAAAAGAAATAAAACAAGAGAAAAAAGATAACGGGAAAAAATAGTGAAAAATAATCTATACTATCCAAAAATATCTCTAAGCGATGAAGATATTTTTTTAGAGATAAAAAAAGAGCGTGAAGAAATAGGTTACTATTCTTTGCCTTATTACGATACAAATAATATAAAGAATGAACTTAATAAACTTGATTTTAAACAAAAAAACATTGCTATAATTGGGATTGGTGGAAGTACGTTAGGTACTTTTGCCATATACAATTTCTTAAAATATCACAAACAAAAAAACAAATCTCTAAAAAAAGAAATTTTTTTCTTTGAAAGCACAGATCCAGTAAACTTAAACGGAACTATTTCTCAGTTTAATTTAGAAGATACTTTATTTATAGTTATATCAAAGTCTGGAACTACAATAGAAACGATATCTATATTTAAGTATCTTATGTCTATTACAAAAATTGATAAATCAAATCTTTTAGTAATAACAGAAAATGACAGCAAACTGAATGCTTTTGCAAACGCAAATGATATAAAAACTTTTGATATTCCCAAAAATGTTGGTGGAAGATTTTCAGTTTTATCAAATGTTGGATTGGTTCCACTATATTTAGCTGGTTTTGATATAGATGAACTTTTAAAAGGGTCTAGACATATATCAACTTCATTTTTTGAACAATATGAGCTTTATACTCACTTAATAAAAAAAGCTAGAACTTACTATGAATACAAAGATGTTTATAATATAAATGCAGTTTTTTCGTACTCTCAACTTTTAGAAGGTTTTAATAAATGGTATATTCAGCTTTGGGGTGAAAGTTTAGGTAAAATAGATGCAAACAGTACAAATCAAGGATTAACTCCTATTGGATTGCTAGGACCAGTTGATCAACACTCATTTTTACAACTAATCGTTGAAGGGAAACGTGATAAAACAGTAACGTTTATAAAAATTAAAGATTTTAAAGATGATACAAAAATAGCTCCTACAACTTTGCAAGGTTTAGAAGAGTTAGACTATATAAATAATCTTGATTTTAAAAAACTTATAAACCTTCAAGCAGATGCAACTATTGCATCAGTTAAAGAGTATAAAAAAGATATTCCAATAGATTTAATAGAAATTGAAGATATAAGTGAATTTGAGATAGGAAAACTACTATTTTACTATGAATTATTAACTTCTATTGTTGGTAAATTTTTAAGAATAAATACTTATGATCAACCTGGAGTTGAGGGTGGTAAAATTATCCTAAAAGAGATGTTGAAAAAGAAAAATTAAAAAATGGAACATATATTTTCAAGTTTAATTCCAATTTTTTCTCTAATTGTGATTGGATACTTATTTAAAAGAATAAGTTTCCCATCACACGAATTTTGGCCAATGGCAGATAAACTTACTTACTATATTTTAATGCCAGCACTTTTAATATATACTCTATCAAAAGCTAAATTTGAACAAAATAGTATAACTTTTATATTTGTTTCTATTTTAGCAATATTTATAACAATGCTTATATTGATGATATTTAATAGACTAAGTCCTACACAAAATAGTTCATTTACTTCTATTGTACAAGGTGGAATAAGATTTAACACATATGTATTTTTAGCATTAAGCGGTTCAATATTTGGTTCAAATGGCTTAGTTTTATCAGCAATTATCATAACTTTTGCTATTCCTATTTTAAATGTTTTTTGTATAACAATCTTTGCTTTGTATTCAAACAATAGCAAAATTGATTTTATATATTTAATTAAATCTATTATTAAAAATCCTTTGATAATCTCTTGTATTTTAGGAGCTTTGATAAACTTTTCAGAAGTAGCAGTTCCAATTAGTATAGAAAATTTGCTTAAAATTTTAAGTAGTGCAGCTCTTCCTTTAGGACTTTTATCTATTGGATATACTTTAGTTTTAAAAGAGATTGGAAGTGCAAAAAAAGATTTATCTGTTACGATGATAGCAAAATTCATAATTTTACCTATTATTATGTACTTTTTAGCAATTACTTTTGAACTTGATGATTTAATGATTTCAATTTTGGTTTTATTTGCTATTATGCCAACTGCACCCAGTTCTTTTATACTTGCACGTCAATTAAATGGTGATTTGCCTTTAATGACAACAATAATAACTGTACAAACAATATTGGCCGCAATATTTTTAATAATTTTTTTAAACTACTTTAATTAAAATTTATCATTTGATAATATACACTACTTGATTTTAGAATAAGAGCTTTATTAATATATTGTTAAAAAGTATAGTATCTTATAAATTTTAATCCCCTAAAAGCTCTCATTTACTATATCATTTCCTTTGTGTTGAACTATATCTAAAATTTGTCACAATTCTGTCACAATTTTAATTTTTATAAATATCTTAAATCATTTTTATAAAAATATCTACTATAAGTTTAATAGCCAAAAGTGTAAGTAATATTTTTAAAATGATTGTAAATTTTTTACCATCTATTAAATTTCTTGCTTTAGTTCCCACAAAACTACCTAAAACTGCACCAAAAATCATAGCTAAAATAATCCATATATAATCAAAAAATACAAATCCAAAATATATAAAAACAACAACTTTAAGAAAATGAGTTATAGTCATCAAAGCTGCTCCAGTTGCTACAACCTTATCTTTATCATTATAATCTTTAAATAAAAGTGTCATAGTAAGTGGTCCCGTGGCACCTACCACCATAGAAAGTCCTGTTTGAAAAAACCCAGCAAGATAGTAGTTTTCATATCTTTTTATCTTTTGATTAAATTTTTGACTCCACAAAGATAGTAAAATATAAACGCCAATAAACAATGGAACATATTCAAGTGAAATAAAACTTAAAACTCCTGCAAAAAAAGCTATTCCTAAAATTGAACCTATCAAGAATTTAGGTATTACTTCATATTGAATATCTTTATATCCAAAAAAAGCTCGACTCAAATTACTTGAAACTTGTGTAAGTCCATGAACTGGGATAAGAGCATTCAAGGGTAGAAAAGAAGGTAATATAGCTATTAACATCATTCCCCCTCCAATACCAACAACTGCTGCAATAATTGAAGTTAAAAATGTGATGCTTCCTAATAATAACTCTGTCATAAATATTTACCTTAAAAAAATATTATGTAAAATATCAAATTAAGGCTTTATTATTGAAATGTAGTTATAATTTATTAAAAAAAAAGGAAGATATTATGAAAATATTACTTATTGTTACTATATTTTTATCAAATTATTTGTTTGCAAATTATATCTATACAGATCAAAATAGTGGAAAAATAGATATGCATGGTGGCAAAAAAGAGAATTTATTAAATCAAAAAAATAGTATTTCAAATATAAATCAAATTGGAATTGTAAAACCACTTGAGCCAAAAAAACCCAATGAACCAGAAAATTTAATAAAAGAAGATAAAAAAATAAAAAAGGAAGATAAAAAATAATGGCAAAAAGATATAAATTTATCTCTTGGAATGTAAATGGAATAAGAGCAGTTGATAAAAAAGAAGCCCTAAAATGGGTTGATGAAGCAAATATTGATTTACTTGGAGTTCAAGAAACAAAATCACAAAAAAGTCAAATTCCAAAGTCTATATTCAACAAAGAATTCTCTTTTACAACAGCTAGTGAATCAAAAATAAAAGGAAGAAGTGGAACAGCACTGTTTTGTGATATTACTATAACTTTTGAATGTACTTGCCCAACAGTAGATATTTTAGATGAAGGAAGAATAAATGAAGTTCATTTTTCTTTAGGAGAAAAAAATATTGCATTTTTTAATGTATATTTTCCAAATGGTCAAAGTAGTCAAGAAAGACTAGATTATAAAATGGTATTTTATGATAAATTTTTAGAACATTGTGAAAATCTAAAAAAAGATGGAAAATCAATAATAGTTTGTGGTGATGTAAATACTGCACACACTGAAATTGACATTGCAAGACCAAAAGCAAATGAAAATACAAGTGGTTTTTTACAAATAGAAAGAGATTGGATAACTAAATTTCTAGATTTTGGATATATTGATACTTTTAGGCTCATAAATGGAGATATAAAGGATAAATACTCTTGGTGGAGTTATCGAGCAAATGCTAGAGCAAACAATGTAGGTTGGAGAATTGATTACTTCTATGTAAGTGAAGATTTAAAAGATTTTGTAAAAGATGCTTATATTTTAGATAGTATTGAAGGAAGTGACCATTGTCCTATTGGACTTGAAATAGAAATATAGTCATTGATTTAAATCATTTATTAGATTTTTGAATTGGGATATATTTTGTCCTAATTTTTATAAAGGATATTTATGAATGATTTAAAAAATAATTTAGAACAATTTGATGAAGGTCATCCAGTAAGAGTTTATCTTGAAGAAAATATTTTAATCAAAGAGCTTTTTAGCGAATTATTCAATATTAATCCAAAAGATGATTTTCAAAAATTTTACAATATTTTTAACCAAATTTGTGAAGTAGAAAAACATTTTGCTAGAAAAGAAAATCAACTTTTTCCATATCTTGAAAAATATGGTTGGACTGGACCATCTCAAGGTATGTGGTCATTTCACGATGATATAAGAGCATTAATAAAAGATGCAAGAGTAGCAATTGAATCTAAAGATTTTGATAATATTGTAACAAAAAGTGTAAATGTTTATAATAGCTTATCACATCTAATTCAAGTAGAAGAAAATAGGTTATTACCAAATGCAATGCAACTTCTTAAAGAAGATGATTGGAAAGAGATGTATGAAGGTGATAAGGAAATTGGTTGGATGTTTACTAATCCACCACAAAGATATCCAGCTCTTGAAGAAGAATATATTCACCCAAGTCAAGATACAAAAAAAAGAAAATTATCTTTTTCTCTTGAAGATAGAACTCATTTTGATGAAGGTTATCTGACTATGGAACAAGTAAATTGTATATTTAAGTTTCTACCAATTGATATAACTTATGTAGATGAAAATGATAAAGTTGTTTTTTATAATCGTGGAGATGAAAGAGTCTTCCCCAGAAGTGCAGGAATCATAGGAAGAGAAGTAAAATTTTGTCATCCGCCCAAAAGTGTTGATCAAGTTTTAAAAATTCTTGAAGAGTTTAAAGCAGGAAGAAAAGATATAGCTGATTTTTGGATAAATTTTAAAGGCAAATTTATACATATTAGGTATTTTGCAGTAAGAGATGAAAATAAAACCTATAAAGGAGTAATAGAAATGTCACAAGATGTTACTGAAATAAGAGCTCTAGAAGGAGAAAAAAGACTTTTAGATTGGAATTAATCATTGATTTTATTTATATCATTTTTATCCTTGTTCATAAGATTCGTTTTTCCACATCTAGGACAAGGATTTCCAGAATTTGAGTAACAAGAATAACAAAACATTGTAGTACAAGATTCACAAGTAAGCTTACAATGTTTACATACATAAGTTTTTGCTCTTTTAATTTTTTTATCTTTATTTTTAAACAACCAAGCAAACATAATTATCCTTAAAAATAAAATAAGTATATTTGATATTCTTTTTATAAACAATGATTTATATCAAAGATTTTTGTTTAAAATATAAAATTATGAATTTAAAGAGTAAAGAAGTTTAGCTAAAATCTTTTTCAAATCATCTTTTTCTTTATTTGTCAAAATACTAAAAGATTTTTCTAACATACAGGCTTTATTATCCATAATTTCAGTTATAAGTTCTACACCATTTTGTGTTAAACAAACCAATTTTTTTCTTTTATCATTGGAAATATACTCTCTTTTTATAAGTTTTCTTTCCTCAAGTTTTTTCAAAACTTTTGTCATACCACCAGAAGAAAATATTAAACCATCATATAAGTCTGTTGGTGATAAAGTATAATCTTCTCCATTAAAAAATAAAGAAGCTAAAACATCAATATCAGTATGAAGCAAATCATAATTTGTCTTTAAAAACTGTTCTGAAGCTACAGTTAAATCCTTATTTATTAAAAAAAGTGGTAAAGACAAAGAAAATATCTCACACTTTTCATCACTCTTAACCCTATCATAAAAACTATCTATATATTGTTTATCCATGAAATAATTATATCAAAATAGATATTAAAATATCTTTCTAGCAAGATACTTTTAAGAATAATATAGATAAAATCTTGCTTTATTTAAAAGGAGTTATTTTTGAAAAAGATATATTTTACTTTTTTAGTACCACTTTTTTTATATAGTCAAAGCTTAGAAGACATAGTAAATTTGTCTATTGAAAATAGATTAATTGAAGCTTCAAAACAAAATCTTGAAGCACTAAAATCTGATTATAAAAGTGTAAAAAGTGGCTATTTACCAAAATTTGATGTTGGTGCTAGTTATTCAATAAATGAGCATGAATCACCAAATGTTCCAAAAAAAGGAACAAATGCCTATGCAAGTGCAAATTATGTCCTATATGATGGTGGAAAAAAATATGATATTTATGATAGTTATGAAAGCAGTATTAAAAGTGGTGAAAAATCACTAGATGCACTAAAAAATGATATTTCATTGACAGTTATAAACTACTATTTCAGCTACCAATCATTAATAGCAAGAAAAGATGCAAAATTAAAAGAAATTGAGCAACTTGAAGCACAAAAAGATAGACTTAGCAGATTTTATAATGCTGGAACTACAACAGAGGATGAACTACAAAAAATCATATCAAGACTACAAAATTCAATAGTTGAATTACAAGAAGTTGAATTAAATATTGTTACAATTTTACATAATCTTGAATATATAACTGGTACTCAAATAAATTTAGAAGATGGTTCAAGTATCAAAAATATTGAAGATTTAAAGACAAATAATCAAAGATTTGATATTCAAGCTTTAGAGTTTGATACTCAAACAAAATTAAGTAATGCTGATGCTCAAAAAAGTGGCTATTTACCAACTCTTACTTTAGATAATACTTTTAACTATTATGATAGAGATTATAGCAACAAAAATAATGATACAAATAGTCCTGATCATCAAAATGTAGCAAGTGCAAATTTAAAATGGAATATTTTTTCATTTGGAGAAACAAAATATAAACATGAATCTAAGCATAAAGAGTATTTAGCTAGTAAATCAAACTTTGAATACGAAAAAAACAAAGCAGAGGTTGATTTACAACTTGCACTTAGAGCTTATGATATAGCACAAACAAAGATTAAATCAAGTGAAGCGACTTTAAAAGCTGCACAAAGTGCTTATGATGTTATAAAATCAAAATATGAAAATGGTTTAATAGATAATGTTGCATTTTTAGAAAGTCTAAGTGAAAAATATGATGCAATAAGTCAACACAAAAGAGCTTTAAATGATTTAGAGATTAGTAAAGCAACAATAATTTACCATAGTGGTGAAAAATTACAGGAGTATATAAAATGATAAGAAAATCATTAGTTTCAATATCTTTCCTATTATTAGGATTTAACAGTTTAATGGCAAATGAAACACCAGCTTTACCAGTAAATACTTTTACGGTAAAAACAGAGAACAACACTACAAGTAAAACTTACCCTACTATTTTAAAAGCTTTCGAACAAGTAAATGTGATAGCAAGAGTTTCTGGAACATTAAAAGAGAAATATTTTAATGAAGGAGATTTTGTAAAAAAAGGAACTCTTTTATATAAAATTGAACCTGATATTTATCAAGCAAACTTAAATTTAAAAAAAGCAAATTTTACAAAAGCAAAAAAAGATTTTGAAAGAGCAAAAGTATTAATTGCTTCAAAAGCAATAAGCCCACAATCTTTTGATGATTACACTTTCCAATATGAAAGTGCAAAAGCAGCACTTGATGAAGCACAAATAAATTTAGATTATACAAAAGTTATTGCTCCAATAGATGGGATTGTAGGTCTTAAAAATCATGATATTGGAGATTTAGTTGGTTCAAGTGCAAGTAATTCTCTTCTTGTGACTATTACAAATACAAATCCAATTCATGCAGAATTTTCTTTACCAAAAGATGATATGAATAAATATTTATCTCAAATAAAAGAAAATCAAATAAAAGTTAGCCTTGAAGTAAATGGTAAAATTTATGATAATGGTAAAATAGATTTTATTGCTCCAACTATTGATACAGCAACAGATACCCTACTTTTAAGAGCAAAATTTGACAATGCAGAAAATGAATTAATCGTTGGAAACTTTACAAAAGTTAAAATTTCGAATCTTTCATTAGGAGATGTTTTTATAGTTCCTGAAAATGCTGTATTAAAAACTGCACAAGCTAGTATTGTTTTTGTAGTTGATGAAAATAATATTGCAAAACCAAGACCTGTAGTAACAGGAGATTTAGTAGCAAATGGAATGGTTGTAAAAGGTGGTTTAAAACCAGATGAGAAAATTGTAATATCTAACATCGCAAAACTTAGACCAGATACAAAAGTTCAAATTGTGAATGAAGAGAAATAATTATGATTTCAGCATTTTTTATTAGAAACCCTGTTTTCGCAGGTGTTTTAAGTATTATCATATTTTTAGTTGGACTTATTTCTATGGTCAATCTTCCGATTGAACAATATCCAAGAGTTCTTCCTCCACAAATTATTGTAAGTACATCGTATCCAGGAGCTAGTGCTGATACTATTGCTAAAAATGTTGCGGCACCACTTGAAGAGCAAATAAATGGTGCAAAAGATATGCTTTATATGAACTCACTAGCAGAGGATAGTGGAAGATTAAGTATAAATGTTTTCTTTGAAGTTGGAACAGACCCAGATAGTGCAAAAATTGACGTAAACAATAGAGTTCAAGCAGCACTAGCAAAAATGCCTGAACAAGTACAAAGACAAGGTGTTGTTGTAGGGGAAAGAAGCCCTAGTATTTTACAATTTATTATGCTTCAATCTCCAAACAACACTTTTGATAGTATATATTTATCAAACTATGCTTTACTAAACTTAGTTGAAACTCTAAAAAGAGTTAAAGGAGTTGGAGATGCTATGATTTTTGGTGGTAAAGATTATTCAATTAGAATTTGGATTGACCCATCAAAATTATCTCAATATTCTTTAGCAACAACTGATGTAATTTCTGCAATAAAAGAGCAAAATAATCAATATGCAGCTGGAAAAGTTGCAGCTGAACCAATTGCAAATAAGCAGATGTACACATACACGATACAAACTCCAAGTAGATTTGAAAATCCAACACAATTTGGAGATATTGTAATTAGAGCAAATGAAGATGGAAGTAGCTTAAAAGTAAAAGATATTGCGACAATAGAACTTGGAGCTGCTGATTATAGTGTTGTAACAAGATTAAATGATGCACCTTCTACTCCTATTGGTATATTTTTACAAAGTGGAGCAAACTCACTTGAAACTGCCGAAGCTATAAAAAAAGCATTAGAAGATGCTAGTAAAATTTTTCCAGAAGATATGACATATTCTATACCTTATGATAGTACAGATTTTATTACTGCATCTATTGATGAAGTTGTTAAAACTTTTGTTGAAGCTTTAATTTTGGTTATTTTAATTATTTTCTTATTCTTACAAAGCTGGAGAGCAACTATTATTCCACTTATTGCTGTTCCTGTATCAATTATTGGTGCATTTGCAGGAATGTATGCTCTGGGATTTAGTATCAACTTACTTACTCTATTTGGACTTGTTCTTGCCATTGGTATTGTTGTTGATGATGCCATTATTGTTATTGAAAATATTGAAAGACATATGGAAGAAGGTAAAACTCCTAAAGAAGCTGCATTTATAGCTATGAGAGAAGTAACAGGAGCTTTAATTGCTATTATATTAGTTTTAACTGCTGTGTTTGTTCCTGTTGCTTTTATGGGTGGATTAAGTGGAGAGATGTATAGACAATTTGCCATAACTATTGTTATTTCCGTTATAATTTCTGGTTTCGTTGCTTTAACTTTGACACCATCTCTTTGTGTAAAAATATTAAAAAATAAAAAACATGAACCAAAAGGCTTTTTTAAATGGTTTAATACTATGTTTAATAAAGCAACTGAAGGTTATTCATTTTTAGTTAAAAAAAGTATTAGATTTGCATTAATCTCTGTTTTATTATATGTAGGTTTACTATTTGTATCTTTTGATATGTTTAAATCTATGAAAACTGGACTTATACCAGATGAAGATCAAGGAACAATTTTTGTATTTGGATTCAATCCTCCTGGTTATTCATTATCAAAATCTTTAGAACTTAGTGAAGAAACAAATAAAATAATAATGGCCGATGAAAATGTAAGAGATGTTATAACTCTTGCAGGATATGACTTTACAACATCAGCACAAAGAAGCCATACTGTTGCAACTATTATTAAACTTAATGATTGGAGCAAACGTCCAAATCCTGAACAAGATGCTATGAATTTATTAAAAAAATTTAGCCAACAACTTATGGGAACAAGTGAAGGTTTCTCTGTTGCAGTTGTACCACCACCAATTATGGGTATGAGTGTTACTGGTGGATTTGATATGTATGTTCAAGATAGAACAGGTGGGACTATTGAAGATTTAGGAAATATCGTAAATGAAATTGTAGAAAAAGCAAATGCTAGACCTGAACTTATGGGAGTTAGAACAGCACTTGCAGCTAATATTCCTCAATTTAAAATAGATATTGATATAGAAAAAGTAAAATCAAAAGGTGTAAATTTAAATGATATTTATAGTACTATAAATGCTACTTTTGGAAGTTTTTATGTAAATGATTTTTCTTTACAAGGAAGGACTTATAGAGTAAATGTTCAAGCAATTGATGAATATAGAAATAATATAGAAGATTTACAAAATGTTTTTGTAAGATCAAATAATGGTGAACTTTTACCTATAAACTCTTTCATAACTTATAAAAAAATTGTTGGTGCTGATATAGTTGAAAGATTTAACTTATTCCAATCGGCAAAAGTTTCAGGACAACCAGCACAAGGATATAGTTCTGGAGATTCTTTAAGAGCTATTGAAGAAGTTGCAAACGAAGTACTACCTGAAGGTTATACTATTGCATGGACAGGAACAGCTTATCAAGAAAAACAAATTGGTGGAAGTTCAGCACAAGCGTTTATATTTGGTATCATTTTCTTATTCCTAATACTTTGTGCACTATATGAAAAATGGTTATTACCACTTTCAGTTGTTTTAGCCGTACCATTTGCAATATTTGGAGCTATCTTAGCCACAAATTTAAGAGGTTTAGACAATAATATATATTTCCAAATTGGACTTTTAGTTCTTGCTGGACTTGCTGCTAAAAATGCTATTCTTATAGTAGAGTTTGCTTTACAAAAAAGAAAAGAAGGGTATAACTTAATAGATGCTGCAATAGAAGCAGCAAAAGTAAGACTTAGACCTATTATTATGACTTCTTTAGCATTTACAGTTGGAGTTTTACCACTTGCAATTAGTAGTGGAGCGGGAGCTGCAAGTAAACACTCTATTGGTACAGGGGTTGTAGGTGGTATGCTTACAGCTACATTTATAGCAATCTTATTTATACCACTATTCTATGTACTTGTATCAAGAATTAGTAGAGAAAAAGAAGGTTCAATAGCTGAAGATTTAAAACGAGAAGAGGAAGAGAACAATAGTGAAAAATAAGCCAATTTATGGCTTATCTTTCATATTTAAAGGATAGATAATAGATATTTTTTCTAATATAAGAGATAGCTTTTTAACTCTTAGTTATTTTGAACTCACTGCAGTTTTTTTATCTATTCTTTATCTTCTTTTAGCAATCAGACAAAATATTTGGTGTTGGATTTGCGCTTTTTTTAGTACACTAATTTATACTATTTTATTTTTTGATTCATCTTTATTTATGTCTTCACTGTTAAATGCTTACTATTTAATTATGTCGTTTTATGGATTTTATATTTGGAAATATGGAAATAAAGAAAATAATAAAGTTCTAAAAATATCATCTTTATCAGTAAAAACTAATTTTAAAATAATTATTTCATTATCATTATTTTCATTAATGATTGGATATTTTATGAAAAATTATACAAATGCATCTTTTGCATATCTTGATAGTTTTATAACAATTTTTGCTTTAGCAACAACATTTATGATGACAAGAAAAATTTTAGAGAATTGGATTTATTGGATTTTTATTGATAGTGCTTCAATATATTTATACTTTCAAAAAGAGTTTTATTTTACATCAGTTCTATTTTTGATATATACTATCTTAGCAATTTTTGCTTTTATTACTTGGAAAAAAGAGATGAAATATGAATATTAAGGATGTAAAAAAATTAAATATATTTGATAATAGTAATATTTCTATAAAGCTTCTAAAATCACAAGGTTTTAATAATATAAGTTATCTTATAACATCTAAAACTAAAAAATATGTTTTAAGAGTTTTTAAATCAAATAAAAGTGTAAATATAAGTAGAAAATTTGAGTATAAAATACAAAAAATAGCAAATAAACTTAATATCTCTCCAAAACCTATTTTTTTTAATAAAAATTTTATGATATATGAGTATTTAGAAGGCGTACATAAAGATAATCTATCAAAAAATGATTTAAAAAATCTTGCTTTAACCATAAAAAAACTTCATTCAATAAAAGTAAAAACAAAACCTTATAATCTAGAAAAAGATTTCAAAAAATATAAAAATTTATTTGAAGATAAAAAAAATATACTTATTTTAAATAAATTAAAGAATTCTTTGAAAAAGCTAAAGAAACATAAAAATCATTTTGTTTTATCACATTTTGATTTAAATCCAAAAAATATTTTATTTTCAGAAAATAGTATTAAAATAATAGATTGGGAATATGCTGGAACAACTGATAATTTTTTTGATTTAGCTTCAATTTGTATTGAATTTAAACTAAGTAAAAAAGAAGAAAGGTTTCTGCTAAAAAATTATTTTAAACCAATAAACTTATCAAAAAATAGACTTATTAAATATAATAAAAAATTAAAAATATTTAAAAATATATATAAAAGTTTATGCTTTTTATGGTTTAGTTCTCAAATTTAATACTTATATTTAATAATTTTTATTCTCAAATATTAATTTAATTTTAATATGCTTTTAAATATAATCTCAAATTATTTTTTATTTACACAAACTTTATATAGGGAATTTTATGCTTTCAAATAGGAAACCTACTATTTTAATTGTAGATGATATGACTACAAATATTTTATTATTATCTGATATATTAAAAGATGACTATAGCCTAAAAATCGCAAAAAGTGGGCAAAAATGTTTAGAAATACTTTATAACCAAGATAATATAGATTTAGTTTTACTTGATATTGAAATGCCAGATATAAATGGTTATGAAGTTTGTAAACAACTAAAACAAGCCGATAAAACAAAAGATATTCCTATTATTTTTGTAACTGCAAAAAGTAGTGAAGAAGATGAAGAATACGGTTTAAATATTGGAGCAATAGACTATATTACAAAACCTTACAGTAAAGTTATAATAAAAACTAGAATAAAAAATCAAATTAAGTTAAGAGAAAAGACTCTTATGCTCGAAAAATTATCTATGTATGATGGTTTAACAAATATTAAAAATCGAAGGTTTTTTGATGAAATATTTGAAAAAACATACAATGATGTAAAAAGAGAAAAATCAAATCTTGCAATTATGATGATAGATATTGACTTTTTTAAACCATACAATGACAATTATGGGCATGGGAAAGGTGATGAAACTTTAAAAAGAGTTGCTATTACTTTACAGAAAACTTTGCATCGACCAAATGATTTAGTTGCGAGATATGGAGGAGAAGAGTTTGTAGTATTAATCAAAGATATAGATGAAGATGGATTAAATAATATTGCAAATAATATTTTAAAAGCTATAAGAGAGCTAAATATTGAGCACAAATTCTCTAGTATTGAATCTTTTTTAACTATAAGTATTGGAATATGTTTTTTCAACTCAAATAATAATTTAACAAAAACAGAAATTTTACTAAGAGCAGATGAAACACTATATAATGTAAAACATAGTGGAAAGAATAATTTTCTAATAACTAAGATATAGTCTTTTGTTCTATATTCAATCCATGATATTACTTTATTGGATTGACACCAACTTTATAACAATCTTTAATAGATATTTAAGTGTTATTAAGGGGAAGCCTAAAAGCTTTCCCACTCATCATCTTTAGTATTCTCTTTTACAACTTCTACTTTTGATTTTATATTTGATGTTGTTTTTATAGGTTTTTCTTTTGAAGTATCTTCTATTTTTCTATT
>NZ_PDKB01000026.1 GCF_003316695.1 Aliarcobacter vitoriensis | reverse complement strand
AACAAAATGCAATGGTAGCAAGTCAAACACATGATATTGCAATAGTAACAGATGAAATTGCAAAATTGATAGTAAGTGATGCTAATGAGAAAGAGTTTATTGGTAAAGATGAAGTTAAAGCTAAAAGGTTAGAAAGCAATAAAAAAAATCTATAAAAAAAGGGAAGATTTAACTCTTCCCTTTTTTATTATTCGCAAATTTATTATTTAAGTGCTGCTTTAGCAGTAACTACTAAAGATGCAAATGCAGCTGAATCATTCATAGCTAAATCAGCTAAGATTTTTCTATCAAGTTCAATATTAGCTAGTCTTAATCCATTTATAAATCTTGAATAGTTAATATCATTTAATCTACAAGCTGCATTGATTCTTATGATCCATAGTTTTCTGATATCTCTTTTTTTCTGTCTTCTATCTCTATAAGCATAAACAAGGCTTCTTTCTAATTGTTCTTTAGCTTTTCTGAAGTGTTTTCTTCTTCCGCTATAAAAACCTCTTGCTAATTTTAATAGTTTTTTGTGTCTTCTTCTTCTTACAACACCAGTTTTTACTCTAGGCATATTTTTCCTTTCTTTACCGTTATTTTTAATAAGGTGTCAGCTTTGCTGAACTTTTCCATTTTAAAATGGAGGGACAAAATTACTTAATTTTTAAGTAATTACGCTTTACACAATGATGAAAGAATACCATTAACATTTGTACTATGTACAGTTTGTGGTCCTCTCAAGTTTCTTTTTCTTTTTTGCGTTTTTTTAGTTAAAATGTGGCTTCTAAAAGCAGAACCTCTTTTGATAGTTCCATTTTTCTTTACTTTAAATCTTTTAACTGCACCTTTAATGCTTTTCATTTTTGGCATAAAGAAATCCTTTCAAATAAATTTGCATTTTCATTAATTTTATGAAAAAGTTTTGGATTATACTGAAAAAAAGTTTAGTAATGAATTAAATAGTCTTTTATTTGTGGAAGAAGAGAAGTAAATCTCTTCTTTTGAGTAGATTAATCTTTTTTAGGTGTAACAAGAAGATTTACATATCTTCCTTCAAGTTTTGGTTCTTTATCCATAATCGCAATATCTTCAACCATAGTCCAAATTTTATTTAAAACTTCAACACCAGCTTCAGGATTTGCCATTTCTCTTCCTTTTAGGAAAACTCTAAACTTCACATGGTTCCCTTCTTCTAGGAATTCTCTTGCATGTTTAACTTTATAGCTAACATCATTTTCAGCAATTTTAACAGATAGTTTTATCTCTTTTATAACAATAACTTTCTGATTTTTCTTTGCTTCTTTTTTCTTTTTTTCTTGTTGGTATCTAAATTTACCATAATCCATGATTTTAGCAACTGGTGGTTTTCCATCTGGAGCTATTAAAACTAAATCAAGTCCAGCTTCTTCAGCTATTGCTAATGCTTCATGTGTTGATATTATTCCATGATTTGTTCCATCATCACTTGTACATCTAACTTCTTTAGCTGTAATCATTTCATTCATAATTACATCATCTTTTCTTTTGTCTTTACTCAAATTCTACTCCCCTTTATTATTTCATTTAAAAGTTCTATAAACTCCACTTTGCTCAAATTAGATTGCTCTCTTTTTCTTCTATCTCTTAAAGCAATAGTTTGGTTTGCTACTTCATCATCTCCAATTACAACTATCATTGGAACTCTTTGTTTTTCCGCCATTCTAATTCTTTTATTTAAACTCTCATTCATATCAAAGATTTCAGAATCTATACTATTTTCTAAAAGTTCTTTTTGTAACTCTTTTGCATAAACCACATGTGGTTCAGCAATAGGAACAAAAATAACTTGTGTTGGAGCAATAGCAAATGGAAACTCTCCAGCACAGTGCTCTGTTAAAATACCTATAAATCTTTCAAAAGAACCAAGTATGGCTCTATGAATCATAACAGGTTGCTCTTTTTCACCTTTATCATTTATGAACTCGACATTAAATCTTGATGGTAAATTCATATCAACTTGAACTGTTCCACATTGCCATTTTCTTCCAATAGCATCAAGAATTTTTATATCAATTTTAGGTCCATAAAAAGCTCCACCACCTTCATCTATTCCATATTTGATATTTTTTTCATCAAGTGCATCCATAATACCTTTTGTTGATTTTTCCCAAAATGTATCATCTCCAATAGCCTTTTGCGGTTTTGTAGATACTTCAATCTCGTATTTAAAATCAAATAGTTTTAGTAAGCTATCAACAAATTCTAAAACTTCAAAAATAACTTCTTTGATTTGATTTTGTGTACAAAAAATATGTGAATCATCTTGAGTAAACTCTCTTACTCTAAATAATCCATGCATTGCTCCACTCATTTCGTGTCTGTGAACAACACCGTATTCAAAAAGTTTTTTTGGTAACTCTTTATATGAAACAAGACTATTTTTAAATATCTGAATATGCCCAACGCAGTTCATAGGTTTTATACCATATTCCTGTTCATCAATAGTTGTAAAATACATATTTTCTTTATAGTTTGCGTAGTGACCAGATATTTTCCACATTTCTGATTTTAAAATTTCAGGACCACGAACAGGCTCATAACCTCTTATTCTATGTGCCTTATATAAAATATGTTCTAATTTACTTCTTAGTCTAGCCCCATTTGGTAACCACATAGGAAGACCTGCTCCTATATCGTCATTAAATGTAAATAGTTCTAGTTCTGTTCCTAGTTTTCTATGGTCTCTTTTTTTTGCTTCTTCAATCATTGTTACATAATCATTTAAAGCTTTTTTATCAAAAAATGAAATTCCATAAATTCTAGTTATCATCTCATTTTTTTCATCACCACCAAGATAAGCTCCTGCTACTCTTGTAAGTTTAAAACTTCTAATCATTCTTGTATTTGGTAAGTGAGGACCACGGCATAAATCTTTAAAATCACCTTGCTTATAAACTGTTATAACTTCATCTTTAATGTTTTTTAAAACAGCTTGTTTTAGTTCATCATTTTTAAATTCTTCATAAAACTCTTCTCTTGATGTTTCATGTCTAGTTATAGGAAGTTTTCTATCCGCAAGTTCTTTCATCTTCTTTTCAATTTTACTTAAATCTTCATCTGAAATTTTGCTATTTACTTTGAAATCGTAATAAAATCCTTCAGTTACAACAGGACCAACAAAAAATTTTGCTTCAGGGTAAAGTTCTTTTATAGCTTGTGCCATCAAGTGAGCTGTTGAGTGTCTTAATATCTCTAAAGATTCTTTTGAATCATCGGCTTTAATTGTATTTCCATCAATATTTAAAGCCTCTGCAGTTTGAAGGTCATATATTTGACCATCTTTTAATACTCCAATAGGTTCCAATAATTTCCTTTTTTAAATTTTGTTTAAAGTTGCGAATATTCTATCTCAAAATCACTTAATTTATTTAAAATATTACTCTAATTTAGTAAAAATAAGTTACAATTTGGAATGATTTTAAATATTTCAAAAATAAAAACAGAAGCTTTATTACTGTTTTGTAAAGATTTAATAAACTCTTATAAAGGTGATGAATCAGCTTTAAATGTTGATAAAATACTATATGAAGAGTTTAAAAAAATAAATGAAGATATGTTTACACAATTATCAAATCTTACATGTGAAGCACAATATTATATAAATAATCAAAAAAATTTTAAAATAAGAGCTATTTTGAAATGTTATAGCTTTTTAAGTAAAGAATTGAGTAAAAATTTAAAAGAAAATGAAGAATTTAATCCTTCTATGCTCTATTTTTCATTTCTAGCACTTTGGTTTAAAGAACTAAATAAAGAGAGTAATAGTAAAGAGTATATATATTTTACATTATATCCATATTCAAAAATATATGATAAATTTTTAATAAAATTAAAAGATCTAGAGTATAGAAGTATAAATATAAAAATGATAGATTTAGCTGAAAAAATAGTATATAAGTATGAAAAAATATCTTTATAAAAGGTCATTTGACCTTTTATAAATTAACAAGAAGGTACATTTCCTGAATCTTTTGCAAATTCTATAGAAAAGTCTATAATGTTATCTAGTAAATTTGTTTTTATACTTCCAATTTCATATTTTGGACATATTCTTTTGATTTCATCTTCAAATTTACCATCAGATTTTATTTGTCTCCACTCTTCTTGAGTATGTTTTACTGCAAATTTTGCTCCATCCATTCCACAAGGTTCTTTTAAAAATTTTATAAAAGCCTTTTGTCCTTTTGCAGCATCTGCAAATAATGAAGTTGTAGATATACCTAACAATAAACTACTTGCTACTAATACTTTCAATAATTTCATATTGTACTCCTAAATTTATTTTCGATACAATTATAACTACTAGATATAAAAATTATCTGAAATAAATGGTGAAAAATAAAAAAATAAAGAGAAAAAATGAAATATTTTATACTGAAAAGCTTAATTGAATATTTACAAGATAAAGCCCAGCTGATAAAGCATATAAGACGAATTGATAATAATATTATCATAATAGAATTTAATAATAAAAATATTATCTATTTTGATTTATCTAAGTCGAATGCAACAATTTTTAAATCGAAAGATATTATTTCATCTAAAAAAGATTTTAATGCTCCTTTTGATGTAGTTTTGCAAAAACGATTTACCAATGCAAAAATAGAAGAGATTAAACTACACAATGATGATAAAATCATAAGTATTAAAGTTTCATCTTCATCTTCATATAAAAAGCAATTTACAATCTTACAACTTGAATTTACTGGAAAATATACTAATATTATCATTTTAGATGAAAATAGATTGATTTTAGAGGCTTTAAGGCATATTGATGAATATTCATCATTCAGAGTTGTAAAAGTAGGTGTAAAACTTGACGAGATACCTAAAAAAGATTTTATACCTAAAATTGAAAAGATTGAAGATATTGAAGAGTATTTATATAAAATTTATGAAGAAAAAGAAAAAGATAATTTACAAGTTGTTAAAAAGCAAAAAATTCAAATAATAGATAAAAATATAAAAAAGTTAGAAAATATTTTAAAAGACTTACCAAAAAAAGAGGATTTAGAAATAGAATCAAATGAACTTTATATAAAATCAAATCTTATTTTGGCAAATTTACATAATATTGTTTCATACCAAAAATATTTAGAAATTGAAGATTATGATGGGAAAAGTATTAAAATAGATTTACAAAATATGCAAAATCCTGCAAAATATACAAATGATTTATTTAAAAAAGCAAGAAGAGTAAAACAAAAAGCACAAAATATTTGTATAGAAGAAGATAATATAAAAGAGAAATTAGAGTATTTAAAGAAGTTGAGATTAAATATTCAAAATGCAAATTCTATTGAAGAGTGTGAATTTTTATATCCAAAAAAAGATAAAAATCAAACAAAAACAAAGAAAGAGAAAAATTATGAAAGTTTCTTTTTTGAAGGATACAAAATACTTTTAGGCTCAAATGAACGAGAAAATATCTATTTACTTGAAAATTCAAAGGCAAGTGATTTTTGGTTTCATCTAAAAGATAGACCATCTTGTCATGTAATAGTTCAAAATAGTAAAAAAGATATACCAAAATCTATTATAGAAAAGGCTGCAATATTGTGTGCAAAGTTTAGTGTTGATTTTGGTGGAAACTATGAAGTAGATTTTACACAAAGAAGAAATGTTAAAATACAAAAAGGTGCAAATGTTTTATATAATCCTTATGAAACAATTGTAGTTAAATTATAAAATGATTAATTATTTTAGTATATAATATCAATATGAAAATTTAAAAAGGAGTTTATAATGAAAAATATTAAAACATTGGGAATAAGTGTACTTACAGCAGCGTTTATTTTTAGTGGTTGTGCTACAACAGAACTTCAAACTGCATCAAAAATGACTCAGAGCGTGTTCATAAATCCAGTTAAAAAAGAATTAAAGACGGTTTTTATATCTACAAGAAATACAAGTGGACAAGAAATCAATCTTGAAAGCACTTTAATACAATCACTTCAATCGAAGGGTTATCAAATAGTAGATGATCCTGATGTTGCAACTTATATTCTAATGACAAATGTTTTGTATTGTGATAAAAAACAAGAAAATAATACAGGAGCTGGAGCTTTAGGCGCAGGTGCAGTTGGAGCTGGAGTTGCTGGATACAATAATGGTGGAGCAGGAAGTATGATAGCTGCTGGTTTAGGAGCAGCACTAATTGGTGGATTAATAGGAAAAGCTACAGAAGATACTATTTATCAAATGCAAGTTGATATTGTTATAAGAGAAAAATCTAAAGGACCTGTTTATGCTTCAAATTCAAATGTTGCTGGGCAATCTAGTGTAAATGATAGCAAAAAAGCAGGATTTATTAATAGTTTTGGTGGAAGTGTAAAAGATGCAAATTCAACTGGAAAGTTAAATTCAAATATGGCAAATGCACAAACGCAAAGTTTTGAAGCTGACTACATAGAACATAAAACGTTAGTATTCGCAGAGGCCACAAAAATGAATTTAACTTTACAAGAGGCAACACCAATTTTAGAAAAACAGATTTCTGATAAAATTATAGGATTATTTTAAAGATTATTTTGATAGTATTTATTCAAATTATTTTTAAAGGAGATTAAAATGAATAATATTTTTAAAATATTATTAGTATCTGTTGTAGGGATTTTTGTTTTAGCAGGTTGTAGAGCTGCATCTGTTTATAATGTTGTTGATAATCCAGTTAGTGTAAAAACTGGAGTTGATGATGAAAAAATATATAAGGCTATTAAAACTGCTGGTTCTGGTTTAGGATGGCAAATTACAAAAGTTAAACCAGGACTTGCTCAAGGGCAACTTAATATAAGAAAACATACAGCTATTGTTGATATACCATATAGTTCAACTTCGTATTCAATTAAATATAAAAGTAGTAGTGCATTAGATTATAATGCAGAAAAAAATACTATTCATAACAATTATAATGGTTGGATACAAAATCTTAGCAATGCAATTCAAGTGCAATTAAATCAGTTACAAGATTGATTTAGTTTATTAAAGGCGGTATTTTATATCGTCTTTAAACTGCTGTATTCTATTGAATAGCAAGTTTTTTACCTGTTGAAGATACTTTTAATTTATCAGTCAATTTCAAATTTATAGAAAATTTAAGATTTGATAACTCTTTTTTTAAAATATTTTGAACATCTTTTATCAAAAATATTTTTTTTGTTTCTAAAGTAATATCTAAAATTTCACCTCTTAAACTATCGCTATTGTTCACCAAAACAAGAGCTTTATTTATACCTTCTATTTTTTCCAAGATATTTTCTATTTGTATAGTTGAGTATCTTTTTCCTGCAATTTTAAGTATTTGTGAACTTCTTCCAATAAGCTTGAATTTATCATCAAAAATTTCTACAAAATCAAAAGTTTGTACCTCTTGATTTGTTTTTTTTAACTCTTTTTCATAAATAATATTTGATACATAAGGTGAACTTACTTTGAGCCTACTGTCAACATCTGTGCTTAATTTTACACTATTTAGAGCATTCCATAACTCTTCATCATTGTATTTATAAGCAATTCCACCAGTTTCAGTTGAGCCAAAAATTTGAATAATATTTGAGTTAAATTTATCTTTAAACTCTTTTGCATCAGTGGAAGGTAAAGGAGCAGTAGAAGATATAAAAATAGAATTTTGTAAATCTTTTTTAGTACTTAGTTGATTTAAAGCTTTTATGTATAATGGAGTTGTAACTACCAAAGAGTTTTCATCAATTAAATTTAGTAAATCATTTGGTAAAAAATGCTCTTTTAAAATAATATCTATATTGTGTTTAAGTGGATAAAAAAGACCAAATAAAGAACCATAAATATGTATAAATGGAACAGTTACTATTACTCTTTTTATAGTATATTTTTCTAAAATAGTTGTTAAATCATCTATTTCCAAAAAAATATTCTCTCTTGTTTTAAGTGCAGCTGTTGGAAATCCTGTACTTCCTGAAGTAAAGTATAAAAAAGAGAAGTCTTTTGTATCAAAAATATTACTCTTATACTCTTTTTCATCAAATTCTTTAATATTTAGATTTTGTAACTCTTGTGAAAGTGCTTTATTAGTATTGTCAAATAGTATTGATTTTGCTTCACTAAAATAGGATTTTAATATTTTAAGAACATTTGCTTCTTTACTTGAACTTGCTATATATGAAACTTTATTATTTATAGATTTATCAAAAAACAACTCTTTTGATATTGTATATTCATTTATTGTATTGTCATCATTATAAATTTTTAGTTTCATCTTAAAACCTTTTTAAAAATATTAATAAAAATAAAATTGCAATAACTCCTATTGTTGCTGTTATTCCTATGGAAAATAGTGCATTTATATTTGAAAAAATTAAAACTCCAAATCCAGCAAATGTTGTCAAAATCGAGTAAACTATGGCTTTATTTGTATTGATATCTTTTTTATAAGAGCTTATATAAATGCCATAATCAATAGAAATAGATAGTATGATAAATAACATAAAAATATGCAAAATATTAAAATTTATAAACAAGGATATAGATAAAACGCAAGCAAAAGGAAATAATATAAAAGCTAAATATATAAGAGTATTCTTTTTATAAGTCAATAAAATAACTCCAAAAATAAATAGAATAGTCAAACTCCCATATAAAAATAGGCTATCTTTTATCTTTAAAAGATTATCTTCAAACATATACTTTATGCTTAGATTTTCTATAAAATCTAAATCTTTTACTAAATCAATACTTGAATTTGGAATATTGATATATGAAATATAGCTATTTTGAAATTCTAAAATCTCAAAGCCCATATTTTGCAGATATTGTAAAGAATAATTTGGAAGATTTTGCTCTAAATTGTATGAATTTTTGAAAAAATCTTCTTTAAATCCCAAATCTTTTGCTTCATTTTGTAAATCGGATTTTATTTTTGAAAAATCTATTTTTTGTAAACTATTCTTTTTTTCTAAGAACTCTTTTTCATCCAATAAATTTGATAGTGGAGCATAAGAGTTTTCTACTAAATTCTTTATTTTTCTTGAATTTTGTATTAGTTCATCTATTGAATTTGCTTTTATTAAAAAAGCTGTGCTTTGATTTGAAGATAAGTTTGTTGTAAAAAAGCTAAATAAATCATCTAATTTTTTGTTTTCAACATCAAGATTTTTTAAATTTGAGTCAAAATTGAATTTGTACATTGATAAAATAATTAATAAAATAGATATAAATATTATTGTAAGATTTGGTATTTTAGATAATTCTTTAAATGTGAAAAACTCTATTTGTCTATATTTAAAGCCAATAATTGGGTATAAAAATGCAAATTGTAAATATGAAAAGAGTAAAGATATGATAGTAAAATAACATAATTGTTTTATCAAATCAAAATTTATAAATGAGATTATAAAAAATGAACCAACAGTAGTAAGCATACCCAAAAATACATCTTTGTTGAATTTTATACCATTTTCATACTCTTTATGTACATAGTGATGAAACATATAATCTATTGCTACTGTTGATACGGAAATTCCAAAGACTAAAATAAAAATAGATATTTCATCAAATACAAAAGATAAAATAAAAATGGCAATTAAAATAGAAGAACCCAAAGTTATCAAACTATTAAAAAGTAGTTTTATATTTCTTAAAATTATTATGTATAAAAGTATCAATAAAACAGATGATAAAACTATGATTTTATTTACATCAGATTTTATAATTTGAGAGTTTTCTACAAAATAAAACAATGAAGAAAATATAAAAATATTTTCTTCATTTTGTACTAAGTTAGAGATTTTATTGTAAATTTCTTCATATTTATCTATACTATTTATATCTTTATTTATTGAAAAGATTGATACAAAACCTTTATCTTTTATAGCTAAATGACCATTTTTTAGAAAAAAGTTTTGTTTAGTTTCCTCTTTTATAAAAAGGTTTAAAGGGTCATTTTTATCAATATTGTATAAAAATTCAGAATTTAGAAGTTTTTGTTTTAGATTTTCTAGTTTAGATTTTATATCTAAATTGTTTAATTCATTTTCATTTATTTTTGAAGTAAAAAATATAAAATCAGTTTTATACTTTTGTAAATCTTGATTTACTTGAAAAGTATCCAATGTTAAACTATTTGTTTCAATCAGGGTTTTTTCAAGTTCTTTTATCTTTTTTAAAGAGTTTATATCCAGTCCATCTACATATAAAAAGAGTTTTTTTCCTATCTGAAACTCATTAAACTTTTTTAAGAGTTCTTTTTTTTCTCCATTTGGTAAAATAGCTTCTATATTTGTAGAGATTATTTTAAATGAGTTAAAATAAAAAACACAAAATATAAGTAACAATAAAATAGATAGATTTATATAATTTCTACTTTTGAACAATTTTTATATAATCCTCATTTTTGAAGTATATTTTTAAAAATTTTAGTCTATTTTCATCTTTTTTAAACTCTATTTTTTCTATTGCATTTGAAACATATTCATTTGGTATTAATACACTATTTTCGTCAATATTTTGAAGTTTAAAAAACTCTTCAACTCTATCTTTTCTATCTTTATAAATAAAAGATATTAGTTTATAAAACAGACTTAATTCAACTTTTTCATCATAACTTAGTTTTTGTTCATTGTCTTTATCTTTTAAGATAAAATAATCTTCATAAAATATATATGAAGAACTTAGATTTTTATATGAAACTGTTATTATGTGATCTTTAATATCGATATTTCCATATTTATAAACACTTGTTTGCAAGGCATTTACATATTTTTCTTCTTCAAAATCTATACTTGAAGAGAAGGCAAAAGTAGTTAAAATAAAAAATAAAAGAAATTTAGGCATATTTTTTCCTATTGAAATAGATTTTTTTATGAATAATTTGGATAATCAGACCAAAAATAAATACAAAATACCAAGCGAAACTTGAGTATATTGTCCAAATTATAATATTGTCATAGTATAAAATAAAAAGGTGTAATATTAGATTTGTAAGAGCTACAAAAAACCAAAACAAAGTTGAGTTTTGAAGATATATTTTATCTTCATCGTTTAAATCTTTTTTGAATTTTTCAATATAATATATTACAAAATTGTTTTTTGTAATATATGAATATAAAACAAATGAAGTTACGATAAAAGCAAGTATGGATGGTGTTATTTTGAGAAATAGACTATCTTGAACTAAATATGCAAAAAGTGCAAAGATTATATAAAGAAGTGAAAATCCATACTCTTTGAAACCTTTTTTGATATTAGCTAAAAACCAAAAAAATGAGAATATAAAAATATAAATAGAGGCTGTTTTTATATCAAAATATTTCAAAGAAAAAAGTACTATTGGTGCATAGATTAAAGATATGATTAAGTTCATTTTTTATCTTATCATTCCACCACTAATATTTAAAACTTCTCCACTTATATAAGTTGCATCAACTCCCATAAAATAAGCACAAATAGCAACTTCTTTTGCTGTTCCAAATCTTCCAAGAGGAATAGTTTTTTTTAGTTCTTTTAAATTTGTTATATCTTTTGTCATTTCTGATTCTATAATTGCTGGTGCTAGAGCATTTACTCTTATATTATAACGACCAAGTTCTATTGCCAAAGATTTTGTAAACGCGATAACTCCACCTTTACTTGCACTATAATTTGCTTGTCCAGCATTTCCACAAACTCCAGAAATAGAAGCAATATTTACTATGCTTCCTTTTTTATTCACCATCATATTTTTAGAGATTAGTTTTGTAATATAAAAATTTGAGTTTAAATTTGTGTTGATTACATCTTCCCACTCATCATCACTCATAAAGAAAAATAGATTATCTTTTATAATTCCAGCATTGTTTACCAAAACATCAACTTCGATATTTTCTAAAGCATTTTTGATAGAGTTTTTATCTTTTAAATCAAAAGAGATTAATTTTCCTTGATTGTTTATCTCTTCTAAAAGATTTTGAGCTTTTTGCTCGTTGCTATTGAAGTGAATATATACAAAAAAACCATTCTTTGCATACTCTTTTACTATCTCTTGTCCTAAACTTCCTGTTGCTCCTGTAACTAATACTTTTTTCATATAAACTTTTTATCTTCTATGAATTTATATAAAACTTCAATATCTATATCCATTCTTCTATCTTCAAAAAGAGGTTTTACATCTTTTCTAATTTCATCATAGATATTTTTTAGATGAGGTGAAACCAAATTTTTTCCTCTTATATCAATAGCTTGAGCCATTCCTATAAATGCAATACTCAACATATTGTATAAATCAGGAATCATTTTAGAAAAATCATTTGCAGCAGTTGTTCCCATAGATACTTTATCTTGATTTAATGACTCAGTAGGTCTTGAAAATATGGAAGCAGCCGTTGTATTTTTAATAACATCAGCACTTAAAGAACTTAGAGTTATTTGCATTGCTTTAAAGCCATGATAGAAAGGTTCAGTTGAAAGTTTCAAATTCTCTCCTAAACCACGATTAAATTTATGATCAACCAAAAGTGCAAACTCTTTATCTAGTAAATCAGCCAAATTTCCAGCACAAATTTTAAGTGTATCCATAGCATGAGCTACATATCCACCATAGAAGTTTCCAGAAGTATATATTCTTTTATTTACCCCATCGATTAGAGGATTGTCATTTACAGAATTTATCTCTTGTTCTACCCATTTCTTAGAAATCTCTAAATTATCTCTTATTACTCCTAAAACTTGTGGAGCACATCTCATAGAGTAGTTATCTTGGATATTTAAGTCATTATCTGCAAAGAATTTATCGTATCTATCATCTCTTCCATGAGTTAGTTTTGAGCCTTGTATTTTTCTTTTGATATTCTTTGCACTTTGAATTTGCCCACTAAATGGTTTTGAAAGATGTACAAAATCATCAACTGGTGTATCATCTCCTAATAAAACTTCAAACATTCCAGCAACATAACTCTCCATAGAGTTTAAAATTGTTTCAAACTCTTCAATACTTGCTAGTGCTATGGCACTCATAATAGTTGTACCATTCATAATTGCTAAAGCCTCTTTAGGTTTAAAAATATAAGGAGTTATATTTAGTTCTTTATAAACTTCCATAACATCTTTTATTTCATCTTTATAATAAACTTCTCTCTCACCTGCTAAAACAGCAGCTATATATGATAATGGAGTTAAATCACCACTTGCTCCAACAGAACCTTGAGATGGAATAACTGGAATAATATCTTCTTGTATTAGAAGTTCTAAATGTTTTAGTAACTCTAGACTAACACCAGATTTCGCTTTACTCAATGATATTGTTCTCATAATAGTTGCATATTTACAAACTTTATAAGATAGTTTTTTACCTACTCCACAACCATGGAATCTAAAAAGATTTGTTTGTAAAATTTTGCTATCTTCATAACTTACATAGTTTTTACCACTTGCCCCATAACCAGTTGTAATACCATAAATTGGTTTTCCATTCTTTATTTCATCTATTAAAAAATTGTGAGTTTCTTCTATTTTTATTTCAAAGTTTTTATCTTTTGAAATCTCTATTTTTTGACTATTGATAATATCATTTAAAGTTATATATCTTTCATCTATTTTCAAATTCATTTATTTCCCCAAAAATTATATAAGTTAAACCATTGGTTTGGATATTTTTTTACAATATCTTCTAAATTTTTTACATATTCAATTAAAGAGTTTGTAACAGCACTTTTTTCATTTAAACTAAAATCCATTTTAATTTCTTTTGCTTTTATTAAGTAACTTTGTAAACCAATATTTATTACAAATGCTAGTGTTATGTGAGTTTTTGTTTTATAAGCTACCTTAAATGGATTTGTATTAAAAGATGCTAACTCTCCTAAGAACTCTACTTTTTGTGAAAATTTTGGATCAACTGCTCTATCAGCCATAAAAGCAACGCACTCTTTATTTGAGATGGCATTTGCAATTTTTATTGAAACTTCAATTGGATTTGCACTTTGATCTATAATATTGATATTTTTTAGTGGGCTATTAATAGAGTTTTCTATTTTTTTAATACTTTCCAAAATAACCTCTTTCATAACCACATTGATATTATTAGTTGATAGTGTTTTACAATTTGTTACAGACCAACCACCAAAGTGAGATAAAAGTAAAATAGAACCATTATCAACTTGTTCTTTAATTAATTCTTTATTCTCATAAGTAAAATTATAAGAATTGCAGTCATATTTTGATATAAATCTATCAACCATACAAATAGCAAACATAAAAAGATGATTATAATAAACTTTTTTTGTAAAAGGTATATGTAGTTTTTCATAATATATTTTTAAATCTCTATACACATTTGTTGCAAAAATAAAATAGAAAAATGTTACAGGATACATCAAATAATATGTGAATTTATATCCAAAAAATTTATATAGAGTAAAAACTAATTTTATACTCCAACCACTTCCTCTTTGAATAGTTGCCATTATTTTTTAACTTTTCTAAATAGATTAAAAAACATATTTGCCCATTTGATAGGAAGCATTTGAACATGAACCCAAACTATTGCCATAGTATCTTCAAATTTTCTAAAATGACTTACTCTATCTTCAGCTTTAGGATAATAACACTCTATAGAAGTTTCTAAAATCTCATTTCTAGCCCATGCATGTTTTATAATAACTTCCATTTCCCAATCAAATTTTGAAGTTTTATATTGAAAATTTAATATAGAAACAGGATAAATTCTAAATCCTGATAAAGAATCTGTTATTTTAAATCCAGTATCCCAACAAGCCCAAAAATTACTAAACCATCTTCCAAATTTGGAACCATTTGGAACATTTGAAATATCAAAATTTCTAGCACCAATAATTATTTGATTCTCTTTTGTGATAGCTTTTTGAAGTTTGCTTATCTCACTTGCCATATGTTGTCCATCTCCATCAAGACAGACAAAATAGTCATACCCTAACTCTTTTACTTTTTTAGCTCCACTTAAAATGGCTTCACCTTTGCCTTTGTTTCTTTCATGACGAATAATAACCAAATTTTCATTTTCTTTTAAAATATTCGATACAGGATTTGTATAACCATCATCTACAACAATGACTTTTAGATTGTAAGATAAAATATCATCTACAACTTTTTGTATAGTTGAGTCATTGTTTAAAGTTGGAACAACAGCAATAATATTTTTAAATTTCATAAGTAAACTCACTGATTTTATTATTTAATAATCCTTTGATAACTATTTTATAAGAGTTATTATCATTTGTATGTATACAATATTTTATTTTATCATTAGGTTTGATTATAGATAGAAATTTTGCTTTTTGGATTCTTTTTATTTTATGTTCTAAAATATTTGCAATGATATCTATTTGAAGAAATGCTGGTAAAAGCTTATTATCTGGGAAATGAGCTTTAAATACTTCATGATCTTTATTTGTTAATTCAATTATATATTCATCTTCTTTTTTTTCTAATATTTTAAATAGATTTTTCAAAATGTAGCTTACCATGTATAATTTTTTACGCATTTTATAATATCTTTACTTAATAGTTATTTTTTTAAGAGAAAAGATAGTACAATTGATACTTAAAATTATAGTGTAGATAAGGAAATATAGATATGGCTATTTTGATAGATGATTTTAAACAAAAGTTAATTGATAGTTTAAAATTAGAAGATATGAGCATTAAAGATATAGAAGATAATTCACCACTTTTTGGAGAAGAGGGATTGGGATTAGATTCAGTTGATTCTATCGAGTTAGTTTTAATTATTGAAAAAGAGTATGGTGTAAAAATAAGTAATAGTGCTGATTATAAAACTATTTTTTCATCAGCTAGCAATTTACTAGAATACATAAATAATAGCAGAAAATAAATCAATGAAAAATTATGATGTACTAATAATAGGTGGAGGACCTAGTGGTTCTATAGCAGCAATAAAATTATTAAAAGCTGGATTTAATGTAATAATTTTAGAAAAGTTAGAGTTTCCTCGATTTGTAATTGGTGAATCGTTGCTTCCAAAGTGTAATCAGATTCTTGATGAAATTGGAATTATTAATGATATAGAAAAACAAGGGTTTATGTTAAAGCCAGGTGCTATATTTATAAATGAAGAAAAAGAAGAAGAAATAATAGATTTTAGGAATAATCTAGGACAAAAATGGGGAACAAGTTTTCAGGTAAAAAGAGAAGAATTTGATAATGTGTTATTAGAAACGGCAAAAAAATATGGAGCAGATGTAATACACAAAATTGAAGTTGTAGATTATAATAATGAAGAAAATGAAATCATAGCAGAAGATGAAAATGGGAATAAAATTGTATACAAAACACGATTTGTATTGGATGCTTCTGGTTACGGAAGAGTTTTACCAAAACTTTTAGATTTAGATATCCCATCAGATTTAAAATTAAGAAATGCAATTTTAACTAGAATGACTGGAGAAACAAGAAGAGATAAAGATAAAGAAGGTTTCATAGATATTGTTATTCATGATGATAACAAAGCTTGGTTTTGGGGTATTCCTTTTAGTGATGGAGTGACTTCTATTGGAATAGTTTGCGAAGAGAGTTATTTTTTAGATACAAATCTTTCTAAAGAAGAATTTTTATTAAAACAGATAAATGAGCATAAGTACCTAAAAGAAAAATATAAAAATGCAAAACAAGTAGCCCCTGTAAGAATTATAAATGGTTACTCAGCGGCAATTAAAAAGATGTATGGAAAAGGTTATGCTTTAAGTGGAAATGCTACTGAGTTTTTAGACCCAGTATTTTCTTCAGGGGTTACTTTAGCTTTAGAATCATCTTCTAAAGTTGCTTCTTTAATTATAAAAGAATTGAATGGTGAAGAAGTAAATTGGAAAAAAGATTATGAAGATTATATGATGATTGGAATAAACGTTTTTAGAGAGTTTGTTTATGCTTGGTATGAAGGAAAACTGCGAAAAATATTTTATGCTCCAAATAAATCAAAACAAATAGAAAAATCTATTGCATCTATATTATCTGGATATGTGTGGGATGAAAGTAATTATTTTGTAAAAAATACTAAACAAAAAATCGATGCTTTAGTTTCTTTAATTGATAGTGAAGTGAATGCAAAATAGAGCTTTTATCAACTATTTTGATACAGTTTGTTGTGCTGGAAATAATCCAGAAGAGCTTTTTGAATCAATTTTAGAGAAAAAAGATTGTATATCTTTAGATACAAATTTTGTAAAAGAACAAACTGTTGCAATAGGAAAAATAAAAACAGACATTAGTTTAAATGAACTTTTGGTTCAAAGATTAAAAAAGCTTTTAGAAAATACAAATTTAGAAGATTTCTCACAAACACTTTTAGTCGTTGGTTCTAGTGTTGGTGGTATGAATGAGACAGAAAGAGTTTATTTTAAAGATAAAAACTATAAAAATATAGATTATAAAAAACACCCAATAGATTCAGTAGCAGATTTTTTAAAAAAAAACTTCAATTTTTACGATGATATATCTTTTTCAACAGCCTGTACTTCAAGTGCAAATGCTTTGGGATATGCAAAAGAGTGTATAAACAAGGGTGTTTATAAAAATATTCTAGTTGTAGGAATAGATGCTTTATCATTTACAACAGTTTGTGGATTTAGATCTTTAAGTGTATTATCTTCAAACATTTGCACCCCTTTTGATAAAAATAGAGAGGGTATGAATGTAGCAGAAGGATTTGGTTTGATACTTTTGCAAGATACTGAAAAAGAAAATTCAGTAGAGTTTTTAGGAGTTGGATATAGCTCAGATGCTCATCATATGACACAACCACATCCAGATGGTTTAGGTGCAATGGAAGCCATGAAAAGTGCTTTAAAAAATGCTAAGTTAAATACAAGAGATATTTCATATATAAATGCTCATGGAACGGGAACTTATGCAAATGATTTTTCGGAATTAACTGCTATCAAAACTTTATTTAAAGATATTCAACCAAAAATTAGTTCAACAAAATCAATTACGGGGCATACTTTAGGAGCTGCTGGTGCAATAGAAGCTATTATTTGTTGTATGATTTTAAAAAATCAGACAATTCCTACAAATAAAGGATTAATTGAAATAGAAATAGATGGTATCAACTATTCTTTAGAAAATAAAAAACAAAATATAAAATATACTATGAGTAATTCTTTTGCTTTTGGTGGTAATAATACATCTTTAATATTTGGAATTCCTTATGAATATTAATTTAGAAATTTTAGATACCTTTTATCTTTTTGATAAAGATGAAGTAAAAGAGTTAAATACAAAAGAATTAGTTCCTCAAATGGTTTTTAGAAGAAGATTAACAAAAGCGTCAAAGTTGGTAATTGAAGCTTTATCAAAATTGGAAGTTAATAATCATAGAATCATTTATGGAAGCTCTTTTGGAGAGCTTTTATCATCTGCAAATATTTTAAAATCTATTTTAAATGATGATATTTTGTCTCCAACAGATTTTCAAAATTCTGTTTATAATACAGCTGTTTCATACGCTTCTATTTTAAAGAAGAATAAAAATGAGATATTAACTGTATCAAGCGGAGATAATACATCACTAAAGGTTTTAAAAGCAGGTGCTATTAAAGCTTTAGATAATGATGAACTTATTTTAGTTTGTAGTGAAACTTTAAATATTTCTAATATTGAAGATGTAAACTCTTGTATTAATTATTTAGAGTGTGTTGTTGCTTTAAAAGTTAAAGTTTCAAAAGAAGATGAAAATATGAGTTTAAGTAATATTTCTATAAAAGGTTTTCCTAAATCTATTGAACATATTATGTATCTTGCACAAAATTTTGATAAGAGTAAAAAAAATATTGTAAAGATTGAATTATGAATTTACCACACCAAAAACCAATAAGATTTGTAGAAGATGTAATAAAAATTGAAGATGATATAGCTTATGTATCTTGTTTGTTCCCAAATATTCCGACTCTATCTATGATTTTTGAAGCTGCAGCTCAAAGTAGTTCAGCTTTTAATCAAGAAGAACCAAAAATAGGGTTTTTAGTTACTTTAAAAGAGGTAGAATTTTTACAAGAAGTAAATAATATAGAATTTTTGATAAGAGTAAAAAAAGAGATAAGTTTAGGAGCATTAAACGAATTTAGTTTTGAATTAATTTATGAAAATAGTATATATGCAAAGGGAAATTTTGTTGTTAAATTACAAGATTAAGTATGTTTTTATATTACTTTTATGTTTTTCAACTTTACTTGCAGAAGAGTTTTATATTCAAGAGCCTATTTTAAACTCTCAAGTATATATAAATATTGTGGGAGATGAAGAAAAAGAACCTATAATATTTGTTCATGGACTTGGTGATGAAGCTTCAACTATTTGGCAAGAGAGTATAGAAAAACTAAAAAATGAGTATTATATTATAACTTTTGATTTACCTGGATTTGGAAAATCATCAAAGGAAAATGTTGAATATACACCAGAAAAGTATGCACAAGTTTTAGACTTTTTAGTTTCCAAATTTTTAAATAATAGAGAGTTCTATTTAGTTGGACATTCTATGGGTGGAGCGATTAGTTTAAAATATGCGACAATGTATCAAGATAAGATAAAAAAGCTTTTTATCATCGATTCAGCTGGGGTTTTACATAAAGATGCTTATGGTGAGTTTATGTTAAAAGCACAAATAAATAAAATTGTTGACGAAAATAATAAAAGTGGATTAAATAGTCAAATTTCTCAATTTGCATCAAATATCACAAGTAGTATAACAACTATATTACCAAAAGATTTAAGTGGAATGGTACGAGATGAAACTATAAGAAAAAAAATTTTAAATACACCAAATTCAATAGCTGCTTTAGGACTTATAACTGAAAATTGGTTTGATATATACAAAATAAAAACTCCTACAATGATTTTATGGGGAGAAAATGATAATATAACCCCTTTAAGAACAGGATATATTTTAAATTATTTACTTGAAAACTCAAAATTATATATTATAAAAAATAGTGGTCATGTACCAATAATTGAATCCAAAGATGAGTATTTTAACTATTTGAATATATTTTTAACACAAGATATAGTAAAAGAAGAAACAACTTTTAAACCTATGAACAATATAAATAGGGAGTTAAATAATAATAAAGGATTATTAAAAAATTGTAGTTATAAATATTTAAAAATTGTAAATTCAAATAATCTATATTTACAAAATTGTAATATCGAAAAATTGGTTGTTGAAAACTCAAATATTTATATAATTGATTCACAAATAGGTGGAAATGATACTGCTATAACCTCTTATAATTCACAAATCAATATAACTTCAAGTATTATAAAATCAGATAATGGAATAAGAATTAGTGCTTCAAAACTTGATTTAGCAGGTGTGAAAATAGAGTCTAAAAATAGAGCCATAATTAGTGAATCAGAAAATGAAATAATATTTTCATTAGTTACTATAAAAAGTGGCATTACTAGTAAAATTTTCCATAAAAAAGAATCTATGAAACATAAACAAGAGTATTAAAATAGGAGATAAAAATTATTTACAAATAACAAAGATAAAAAATGTTAATATTATATACAAAAAATTAAGGGTTTGATATGTTAGAAATTTTAGGTGGTTTATCTACACGAGTTAAAACAGCACTTGTTATGTTTATACTTTTTTTAATAATTGCATATATAGATTCATATTTTCTATTTTGGTTAGTGTTTGGAATTGTGCTTATGGTAGCAATCTCAGAAGCAAAAGATTTATATAAGTTAGAAGGAAATAGCATATATATTTATATTGCTTTACTTTGGATAGCTGTATATTTTTATCCAATGCCTGTCGATCTTATATTTATCGTTGCTTTAGGATATGCTTCTCAACTTGCGTATAAAAGAAAACTTGATAAAAAAATGTTTTTACCATTGTTTTATCCGACAGCTTCATTTGTATTTTTAATGGCACTTTATAGCGAATTTGGAGTTATGGTACTATTTTGGCTTTTAATGATAGTTGCTGCTACTGATACAGGGGCATATTTTGCAGGAAAAGCATTTGGTAAAACTCAATTTTGTGAAACAAGCCCAAATAAAACTTTAGAAGGTGTTATAGGTGGTATGGTACTTGCAGTTATTTTAGGAACATTAACTTCTATAAATGATATAGGAATTCTAGGAGCTATTATAGTTTCTGCTATTGTTTCTTTATCATCAGTTTTTGGTGATTTGTATGAAAGTTATTTAAAAAGAGAAGCTGGAGTTAAAGATAGTGGAAGCATCTTACCAGGTCATGGTGGAGTTTTAGATAGAGTTGATGGATATTTATTTGGGGCCATAGTTATGCTTGTGTTATTAAGGATAATTATTTGATATTGCTTGGAAGTACAGGCTCTATAGGAGTTAATACTTTAGCAATAGCAAAAAAATATAATCTCAATGTTGAAGTTCTAGTAGCTGGAAGAAATATAGAGCTACTAAATCAACAAATAAAAGAGTTCAATCCAAAAAAAGTTGTAGTTGGTTTTGAAAGTGATATAAAATTTGTAAATCACACAAATGTAACTTTTGGAGAAGAAGCAATTTTGGAAGCTATTGAAAATAGTTCATCCCAAACTGTTGTAAATGCTTTGGTTGGATTTTTAGGTCTTAAACCAACTTTAAAAGCAATAGAATGTGGTAAAAAAGTAGCTTTAGCAAATAAAGAGTCTTTGGTTGTTGCTGGGAAATTTATAAATCAAGAAAAGTTAAGTCCGATAGATAGTGAGCATTTTGGGCTTTGGTATTTACTTCAAGATAAAGAAATAGAATCTATGACAATAACTGCAAGTGGTGGTTCTTTTAGAGATTATCCACTAGAAAATTTAAAAAATGTTTCTATTAAAGAGGCTTTGAATCATCCAAATTGGAAAATGGGAAATAAAATAACAATAGATAGTGCAACAATGACAAATAAAATATTTGAGTTGATAGAAGCAGCATGGCTTTTTAATACAAATAAGATTGATGCAATAATTGAAAGAAAATCACTTATTCATGCTTTGGTAAATTTTAAAGATGGAAGTACAACAGCTCATATAGCTAATGCTTCTATGCAACTTCCAATAGCTTATGCAATTTTAGGAAAAGTTGATGAGGAGATTTTAAAACCAGTTGATTTAGTAGAAGTTGGTTCTTTTGAGTTTCAAAAAATTGAACAAGAAAGATATCCCCTTTGGGAATATAAAAATGAGATATTGAATAATCTTGATTTAGGAGTTATTTTAAATGCTTCAAACGAAGTTGCAGTTGAAAAATTTTTAAATGGAAAAATAGGGTTTTTAGACATTTCAAAAATAACAATAAAAGCTTTAGAAAAATTTTACGATATAAAAGCAAATTCAATAGATGATATTTTTCGAATAGATAAAGAAGTGAGAAATTATTGTGGGGCTTGATTTACTTATACCTTTTGGAATTTTAATAGTGCTAGTTATATATTTAATTTATACTAGAACAAAATTTGAAAAAGATATGTTGAATTTGTATGAGAAAAAATTTGAAGAGTGGAAAGAACAAAATCCAACTTCAAATGAAACAAAACCACATAAAGATTTTGTAGGATTAGTTTTTAAAGAAGATTACAAAATAAGTATAGAAATATTTGATAATAGTATAGAAGATAGACTTAAAAGAGGAAAGTTTGATATTATTTGTAAGGAATAAAATATGAGTAAAAGAGTATTAATTCTTCATGGACTTAGTGGAAGTGAATATCCACATTGGCAAAGTCATTTAGCTTCAGATTTAATTAAAGAGAACTATATTGTATCTTTTCCTGAACTTCCAAATAAAAATAGTCCAAACTTACAAGAGTGGAAAACTTTTGTAAAAAAAGAGATAGATCACTTTAAACCAGATATTATTGTTTGTCACTCTTTAGCAAATATTTTATGGTTTCATATTTGCGATGAACTTGATATAGAACTTGATAAACTTATGTTAGTTGCTCCTGTAAGAAATGAAGAATTAAAAGAAGCAAAAACATTTTTTCCTTATCCTGAGTCAAAAAATTTAAGAGCAAAAGAGATTATAATGGCTTGTTCTACAAATGATCCATATATGAGTTTGGAAGAGGCAATATCTTTGCAAAGTAAATTAAATATTGGTATGAAGATTATGGAAAATGCTGGACATATAAATCCAAGTGCCGGATTTGGGAAACTTGATTGTGCTCTTGATTGGATAAAAAGAGAAGAAGTTTGTGAAAAACAAGGATAATATATGATACTAGCGATTGAGAGTTCATGTGATGATAGCTCTATTTCTATTACAAAAATAGATACTTTAGAACTGATTTTTCATAAAAAAATATCTCAAGAACTACAACATAGTATCTATGGTGGAGTTGTTCCAGAACTTGCAGCTAGATTACATATTGAAGCACTACCTAAAATCCTTGAAGAGTGTAAAGAATATTTTTCACAATTAAAAGCTATTGCTGTTACAAATTCACCAGGACTTAGTGTAACTTTAACTGAAGGTGTATCTATGGCAAAAGCATTGAGTATCTCTTTGAATCTTCCACTTATTGCTGTAAATCATTTAAAGGGGCATATTTACTCTCTTTTTATTGAAAAAAAGGAAATATTGCCAATAACTGTTTTACTTGTATCTGGTGGACACACACAGATAATAGAAGCAAATAGTTTAAATGATATGAAAGTATTAGCAACTACGATAGATGATAGTTTTGGAGAGAGTTTTGATAAAGTTTCTAAAATGCTAAGTCTCGGATACCCTGGTGGTCCAATAGTAGAAAAATATGCACAAAAAGGAGATAGTAATAGATTCGATTTACCAATTCCCCTTTCTCAAAGCCCTAAGATTGAATTTAGTTATTCTGGACTTAAAAATGCAGTTAGATTGAAAGTTGAGGATTTAGAACGCACCAATTTAGAAGAGCAAGATAAATATGATATTTGTGCAAGTTTTCAAAAAACTGCTTCAGCTCATATCTTGCAAAAATTAAAAAAACTTTTTAAACAAAAAGCTCCTAAAAATTTTGCAATAGTTGGAGGAGCAAGTGCGAATATATATTTAAGAAGCCAAATTGAAAAGCTTTGTTTTGATTTTGGTGTAAAATTATATTTAAGCGAATTAAAGTATTGTTCAGATAATGCAGCTATGATAGGAAGAGTTGCAGTTGAACAATATAAAATAAGAGATTTTGTAAAAGTAAACGAAATAGATATAAAAACGAGAGTAAAGGAGATATAGATGAGTTTAGCAAGTAAATTGGCTTTAGGGCTTGGTGCAAAACTTGATGGTGAACATTTTGATACAAAAAAAGAAGATAAAAAAAAGCCTAAAAAGGATGAAAAAACTCTTTTACCAAAAAATCAACACCAATTAGTTTTTGGTTTTGAAAAGAGAAATGGAAAACCAGTTACAACAATTGGAAAATTTCAAATTGAAGATGAAAAGAGAAAAGATATTTTGAAATTGCTTAAAACTCAACTTGCATGTGGTGGTTCAATAAAAGATGAGAGCATAGAAATACAAGGTGATTTAAAAGATAAAATCAGAATAATTTTAGTTGATAATGGATGGAAATTTAAAAACTAAAAATTAATAGGAGAAGGCTCATGCAAAAAATATTTGATGAGGTAAATAGTTTAGATAAAAGATCTTATGAAAAGTTTTTTTTAACTGAAGATATTTTGATGGAACATGCAGCTTTCTCTATTTATACTTATATAGAAAATAACTTTAAAAAAAATAGTACGATTTTAATTATTTGTGGAAGTGGAAATAATGGAGCAGATGGTTTAGCATTAGCTAGACTTTTATATAAAAAATTCGATATAAAAATATACTTAGCAAATGAGCCAAAATCTTCTATGGCAAAAATCCAATATGAAAGAATAAAAAGTTTAGATATCACAATATCTGAAAAACTTTTTGAAGCAGATATTTTGATTGATTGTTTATTTGGAACAGGATTAAATAGATCTTTAGATGAAAATAGTAAAACCTTAATTTCAAAACTAAATAGTTTCAATTCTTTTAAAATTGCTTGTGATATTCCAAGCGGAATTAATAATGTAGGACAAATAGAAAATATTGCTTTTAAAGCAGATGTTACTATAACTATGGGAGCTTTGAAACTTTCACTTTTTAGTGATGTAGTAAAAGATTTTATAGGAGATATTCAAGTTTCTAATTTAGGAATTCAAAGAGAAATTTATGAAACACAAACAAATAAATTTTTACTTGAATTAAGTGATATAAATCTTCCGTTTAGAGATAAAGATAATTCTCATAAAGGAACATTTGGACATACAAATATAATAATTGGTACAAAAACTGGTGCAGGAATTATCTCTTGTGATTCAGCTTTTGCTTTTGGCTGTGGATTAGTAACTGCAATATCAAAAGAAGATTTAGATTTACCATATCATATTATGCAAGATAGAAAAATTAGTAAAAATTGTACATCTATTGCAATTGGAATGGGATTGGGAGAGTATGAAAAAAATGAGATAGAAAAGATTTTAGAAACAGATATTTTAAAAGTTATTGATGCTGATTTGTTCTATGAAAAATTACTTTTAAAATATTTAGATGATAAAGTTGTCTTAACTCCACATCCAAAGGAGTTTATCTCACTTTTAAAACTTACAAATACTGATGAGATTTCTATTGAAGAATTACAAAATAATAGATTTTTATATGTAGAAAAGTTTTGTAAGAAATATCCAAAAGTTGTACTTTTACTAAAAGGTGCAAATGTAATAATCGCACAAAATGAAGAAATATTTATAAATAACTTTGGAAGAGCAGTTTTAAGTAAAGGTGGAAGTGGAGATGTATTAAGTGGATTAATAGCTTCACTTTTAGCACAAGGATATGATAGATTAGAAGCTTGTATAACTGCGAGTTTAGCTCATACAACGGCTTCAAATAACTATCCAAAAAATAATTATTCGCTAAGTCCTCAAGAATTAATAGAAGAGATAAAGAAATTATGAATTGTGTAGTTATACAAACAACTTTTTCTTCAAAAGATGAAGCAAAAAATATAGCTAAAGCTTTGCTTGAATCTAAACTTGTTGCTTGTGTTCAACTTTTTGAAATAGAGTCGATATATAATTGGGAAGATAAATTATGTTGCCAGAATGAAACACTTTTAAATATAAAGACAAAAAAAGTAAATTTTTCTAAAATTAAAAGCAAAATCTTAGAACTTCATAGTTATGATGTGCCAGAAATTATCGAGATAGATATTTCAAATATTAGTGAAGATTATTTAAAATTTATAAAGGAAAATACAATATGAGTGATATATTAAAAATTGGAAAATATGAATTAAATAGTAGGTTAATAGTTGGTAGTGGAAAATACAAAGATTTTGCCACAACAAGAGAAGCAACACTTGCAAGTGGAAGTGAACTTATAACTGTTGCCATACGAAGAGTAAATATTACAAATCCAAATGAAGAAAATTTATTGGATTATTTCAAAGATACAAATATCAAATTTTTACCAAATAGTGCGGGATGTAAAAACTCAGATGAAGCTGTTACTACTTTTAGATTGATGAGAGAAGCAACGGGAATAGATTTGATAAAACTTGAAATTATTGGAGATTTTAGTAAAACTTTATATCCAGATGTAATTGAAACTATTAAAGCTTGTGAAATATTAAAAAAAGATGGTTTTACAGTTATGGCATATACAAGTGATGATTTAATTGTTGCTAAAAGACTTGAAGATGCTGGAGCAGATGCTATTATGCCTTTAGCTGCTCCTATTGGAAGTGGTTTAGGTGTTCAAAATAGATATAATGTTGCTTTTATAAAAGATGCAGTAAATGTTCCAGTTATTGTTGATGCTGGAGTTGGTTGTGCAAGTGATGCTGCTATTTGTATGGAACTTGGAGCAGATGCAGTTTTGACAAATACTGCTATTGCTTGTGCTCAAGATCCAATTATGATGGCTCAAGCTATGAAATATGCAGTAATATCGGGAAGAATGGGATATAAAGCGGGAAGAATAGCTAAAAAGCCTTACGCAAGTGCTAGTTCTCCACTTGATGGATTGATTCAATTTTAAGAATTTTGATAGAAATTAAAGAAAATTACAAATTTCCTTTGATTTCTATTGACAAATGATAAAATATATAATATAATTCCGTCCACTTTTTGTAATTAAAAGGTGTTTGTCGGGGCGTAGCGCAGTCTGGTTAGCGCACCTGGTTTGGGACCAGGGGGCCGGAGGTTCGAATCCTCTCGCCCCGACCATTTATTTTATGGTAGGTATAGCTCAGTTGGTTAGAGCATCGGGTTGTGGTTCCGAGGGTCGTGGGTTCGAGCCCCATTATCTACCCCATTTATTTTTACTATGCTTCCATAGCTCAGCTGGATAGAGCAACGCCCTTCTAAGGCGTAGGCCGTACGTTCGAATCGTACTGGGAGTACCACTTTGCGGATGTGGTGAAATTGGTATACACGCCAGACTTAGGATCTGGTGCCTCACGGTGTGAGAGTTCGAGTCTCTCCATCCGCACCACTTATTTTAAATCATATTCAAATCTTACTTTATAATATAAAATCTTTAATTTTTCTAATATATCAAAATCAAATAAATAAATTATAAAATACAATACAACAATTAAAAAGTTTTAATTTACAAATAGTAGTTTTTGTTACCAAAAGTAACTCTGATTTACAAATTTCAAAATTCTTTTGTAAAAATTGTCCATTTTTTTCATTTAAATCGTCTTACTATATAGAGAAACAAATTCTCAAAATTAATACAAAGGATATAAGATGAAAAACAAAGTTTTCATTTCAGTTGTAACATCGTTGATGTTAGGAAGTTCTTTTGCAAATGCAAAAGAGATAAGTTTGCAAGAAGCAGTAGAGAATATAGTAAAGAAATATAATGTAACATATATCTCAAAAGCTAATAATCTGAAAGATAAAAGTATAGATTCTCAAAAAGTTAGGTTTCGGGGGGGGGTACGGTATTAAGTAATCTAAATAGCGTACTAGAAGAACATAATCTCAAAGCTATCGAAGAAGATAGCATAATTTACATAATAGAAAAACCAAAATATCAAAACTTTGGTAATACTACTGTTTTAGATGAAATATCTGTTTCTAGTTCTAATTATAAAAATGGAA
>NZ_PDKB01000025.1 GCF_003316695.1 Aliarcobacter vitoriensis | reverse complement strand
GTTCATAAATTCACATTTACCTAATACTGTCGCTCCACTTTCTTCACTTGCTTTTTGTAGTTTTACTAAAGGAGTATTCCCTATTAACTCTGTTACATTTTTCGCGTATCTCATCTTTTATCCTTTTAAATTTATATATTATAATGTAAGAAATCATTATATTTTGATTGATATTCATCTAATTTAGATAGTTCTATATCAAAAATATTTTTCATACTATTTTTTGATTCTTCAAAAAATAGATTTAAAATTGGGTTTTCAGCTTTTGAATCAACGATTTTTATATCATCTTCTAAAGCAACTAAAATATCTACGACCTTTATCTCATCAGGGCTTTTAGCAAGTAAGTAACCACCTCTTGCTCCTCTTATACTTGTAACTAAATTAGCACGTCTAAGCTTACTTAAAAGTTGCTCTAAATAGTTTTGAGGTATAGAAGCATTTGATGAAATATCCTTTATTTGCATGGGAGTATCATCTTTATGTTTACTTAGCTCATACATAGCAGCCAATCCGTACACCCCCTTAGTTGAAATTAATGGCATATTTAACTACTTGTTTAATGCTTGAGTTAAATCTTCAATTAAATCTATTGTATTTTCCAATCCAATAGAAAGCCTTACAGTTGTTGGATTTACTCCTGCTTTTAATAACTCTTCTTCACTTAATTGCGAGTGAGTTGTTGAAGCTGGATGTGTTATTAAAGATTTACTATCTCCAATATTTACAACGATACTAAATAATTTTACACTATCTATTACTTTTTTTGCTTCTTCAAAAGTACTTACTTCAAAAGACAATAATCCAGAAGCTTTTCCATTATTAAAGTATTTTTGAGCCTTATCGTAATATTTATCACCTTTTAGCCCTGGATAGCTTACAGATTTTACTTTTGGATGACTTTCTAAAAATTTTGCAACTTCTAAAGCATTAGATGAATGTTTATCAACTCTTAAACTTAATGTTTCTAAAGATTGTATTAGTAACCAAGAATTGTGTGGAGATGGAACAGCACCAATATCTCTAGCTAATGATAATCTAGCTCTTAAACAAAAGTTTGGAAGAGGAACATCTACATAAACAAGACCATGATATGAAGCATCAGGAGTAGAAAAATGTGGATATCTATCTTTGTTTTGTTTGAAAAACTCTGCTAAATTATCTCTTTCAACAATAACTCCACCTAAAGCTGTTCCATTTCCACTTGTATATTTACTTGTAGAGTGAACTACAACATCAATACCAAATTTTATAGGATTGAATAAACTTGCCGTTGGTACAGTATTATCACAAATAGTGATGATGCCATATTTTTGTGCAACTGTTACAATTTTTTCTATATTTGGAATTGCAATTTGTGGATTTGAAAGTGATTCGAAAAATATAGCTTTTGTTTTATCATCAACTAAACTTTCTAAATCAGAAGCATCATCATTGTTAAATACTTTTACACTAATTCCTAATCTTTTCAATGTGAAATGAAATAGTGTAACACTTCCACCATAAAGTTTATCTGCAATTAAAATATTATCTCCAGCTTCAGCTATATTGATAATAGAATAAAATATTGCAGCAGCTCCACTTGAAGTTGCAAGAGCAGCAGCACCACCTTCAAGTTGTGCATATCTTTGTTCAAAAATATCTGTTGTTGGGTTATTTAGTCTTGTGTAAATTGCCCCTAACTCTTTTAATGCGAATAAATTGGCAGCATGAGTACTATCTCTAAAGGCATAAGCTGTTGTTTGAGAAATAGGAATAGCCATCTCACCATTTGAACCTTTTTTATCATAACCTGTATGAATTGCAATCGTCTCTTTTTGCATTTTTAATCCTTTATAAATTAATCAACTTTAAATATGTTGGAATTATAAACTATTTTTTTTGCAATGTCAAGTCTTTTAATCAAATTTATATAAATATAGAATAAATAAAAGTTTGAGAGTAAGTTGATTTATTTAATCAACTTTAAAATCTTTGTTAAGTTATGATTTGTTAGAATACCAAAAAATCAATATAAAAGAAGATAAATTGATAGAAAAATATAATATCTTTGAAGAGATTCCTATTGATAAAAACGAAGAACTTTTTTTTGAAGTTTTTAAAAATGATAAAATAGAAATAGAAAAAATTGTATCAAATGGACAAACATCACCTCAAAACTTTTGGTATGAACAAGAAAATAATGAATATATTTTACTTTTAGAAGGTTTTGCAATACTTGAATTTGAAGATTTTGAAGTTGGACTTAAAAAAGGTGATTGTCTAAATATAGAGGCTTTTAAAAAACATAGAGTAAAATTTACAAGTTTAGATGAACCAACTATCTGGTTTGCAGTTTTTTATTAAAGGAAAGTTTTGAAAATAGCAATTATTGGAGCAGGAGCAGCTGGAATTATGGCTGCAATTACGGCTAAAAGATTGAATAAAAATTTGCAAATAGATATTTTTGATGTAAATAAAAGCATAGGTAAAAAGATATTAGCTTCTGGAAATGGAAGATGCAATATCTCAAATACTTCAATCTCTAGTAAAAATTATATAGGTGAAAATCCAGAATTTGTAAATTTTGCTTTAAAAGAGTTTGATTTTAGAGCTTTTGAAAAATTTTGTAAAAGCATAGGATTACTTCTTGATATAAAAGAAAGTGGTAAAGTCTATCCACTTTCAAATGAAGCAAAATCAGTAACAAATCTTTTATTTTTAGCTTTGGAAGAGTTGTGTATAAATATATTTTGTGAACATTTTGTGCAAGATTTGGAAAAAATAGAAGATAAATTTGTAGTAAAAACAGCTGAACTTGAATATAAAAACTATGATAAAGTTGTTATAACTTCTGGTCTTGGAGCAGCTCCTCAATTAAATTCAAGTGAAATAGGGCTTGATTTTGCTTCAAAATTTGGACATTCATATAATCCAACTTATCCATCTTTAGTGGGACTTCAAACACAAAACAATTATAATGGAAAACTGCAAGGTGTAAAAAAAGAGTGTTTGGTTAGTTTATTTGTAAATGGAACTTGTGAGCAAGAAATCTTTGGAGATGTTTTGTTTACAAGTTATGGAATTTCTGGTTTTGCAATACTTGATATTTCGCAACTTGCTGTTTTAAACCTAATTTCTTATCAAGATGTGAATGTTTCACTTAATTTTTTTCCAAAACTTCCTGTCAATGATTTGGCAAATCAAATACAAAGTTTGTTAAAAGCTGTTGCAAATCAAAGAGTTGTTGATATTTTAACTGGAATTATTTCAAATAAAATAGCACCAATTTTACTAGATATTTGTAAAATTGATATAAATATAAAAACAGATGAGATAAATGCAAAGCAAATAAAAGCAATAGCTTATCAATTAAACTCTTGGAAGATGAAGATTGTAGATACTCAAGGTTTTTCACATAGTGAAGCAAGTGGTGGAGGAGTTAGAACAATTGAAATAGATAATAAAACTTATGAAAGTAAATTATGTAAAAATCTATATTTTGCTGGAGAAGTTCTAGATATTGTTGGAAATAGAGGTGGATATAATCTTCATTTTGCTTGGGCTAGTGGATATTTAGTTGGAAAAAAATTGTCTAATTAAATTTTAAAATGATAATAAAAAAGATATAATTTTCAAATATTAATACATAAGGAAAAATAATGTTTAAAATATTAAAAGTGGCTTTTGCTACTATAGTTATAGTTTTTATTTTTAGTGGGTGTGATACAAATAAAAAGCAAGTTGAAACACCAAATTATGAAACAACACAAATTACTCCTAATTTTCAAAAGATAAAGGTAAAAGGAGATTTAGAGGTAACAAATAATTTAGAGTGCATAAATTTTGAAGATATAAAAAATACATATACACCAGCTGACTTATTTAATGGTATTTATAAATGTGTAGAAAAAGATGAATATGAAAAAGCTTCAAAATTATTTACAGTAGCATTAGTTTATGCTAAATTTGATACTTTAAGAGTTGTTGATAAAACAGCTCATCAAGTATTTGCTGTATTAAAAATAAATTTATCACAAAAAATAGGTGAAGAAAAAACAAATAAACTTCAAAATGTAATTGCTAAAAATAAAGAAGATTTTTGTAAATATTTTGAAAAACTTGAATATCCTACTTATTATCCAAGATATATGATACAACACGGGATAAAAGCATTTACTAATCCAAATGATAATAGAGGGCTTGTTGATGGTTTTAATCCTACTAAAGCTTGGAATGAAGATATTAAAATTCAATATGCAAAATGTGCTAACAATGTAGAAATTACAACTAAAAAAAAGAGCCTACAAAAACTCTTAAATTTGCTTTAGTTGAAGCTATGGCAAAAAAGGGAGATATAAAATCTCAAAATGAATTAGCAGTAGCATATGCAACAGGAAATGGAGTAAAACAAGATTTTAAGGAAGCCATTATTTGGTGGGAAAAAGCAGCAAATCAAGGAGATAAGGTTGCACAAAAAGAATTAGGTGCTATAAATTACACTGGAGCAAATGGAGTATCCAAAGATTATCAAAAAGCTTTTTATTGGACTGAAAAATCGGCAAAACAAGGATATGGAGAAGCTCAACATACTTTAGGAACTTTCTATCATGGTGGATATGTTATAAAACAAGATTATGAAAAATCAAAAGAGTGGTTTAAAAAAGCTTGTGATAATGGAATTAGTATAAGTTGTAAAGATTATAAGGCTGTAAATTCTATTATAAATAAAAAATAACTTTAAAATTAGCAATTAACAGATTGTAAAACCTCTTTCATTTTTCTATACTTGCAATATAAAACTTGTAGTATAGAAATGGCTGTAAATAAATGTAAAATATATATTAAAGAATATAATAAATAAATATATGACAAGTTTTGAAATTGCTTTTATTATAGTTAATTATACAAAGGGATTAAAAGAGTTTGAAGTTAAAATATCTTCTACTCCAAACTTCCACCTAAAGTTTTAAATAGTTCATTTCTATTTTCTAACTCTTCAAGATAAATTTTTACTAAATTTTTTTGTGCATTTATATAAGCTCTTTGAGAAATAAGCATATTTAAATAAGTTCCATATCCTATTTTATAAGAGTTTAAAGCTATATTATAAGTATCAAACAAAGATTTAACAAGCTCTTTTTGATTTTCAACTCTTTGAGTTATATTTTTTCTGGTTGCTAGTGCATCATTTACTTCTTTAAAGGCATTTTGAATAGTTTTTTCATACTCTTTTAAAGCAATCTCTTTTTGAGTATTACTCAAATCAAGTTTTGCCATATTCTCTCCACCACTAAAAATAGGCAAATTTATACTTGGACTAAATTGCCAAATATTTGTACCACTAAAAAGATTTGATAAACTTGAACTTGCATATCCAGTTGAAGCTGTTAAACTAATACTTGGAAAAAAGGCAGCTCGTGCAACTCCGATATTTGCATTTTTAGCTCTTAATTTATATTCTGCTTCAAAAATATCAGGTCTATTAAAAAGTACATTTGATGATATTCCAGAAGATATTAATTTTAGATATTTTTCACTAGTAAAATCATCATTTATAGTTTTTAAATCAATTTTTGAAGATGTTAAAAATTCTAAAGAGTTTAAATCTTTTTGTATTTGTGTTTCAAAATCTAAAATATCATTTTGAGCATCTTTGAGTGTAGAGTATGAACTTAAAACTTCTTCTTTATTTGTTATTCCTACTTCATACTTTTTTTGTATTAGATTATAAACATCTTCTAAATTTTTCAAAATATCTTTTGATAGGTTTAAATTATGTATGTTTGATTTAAGGCTTAGATATGAGTTTATTGTTTGTGAAACAAGAGATAATTTTGTTGATTTACTTGCATATCGTGTAGCTAAGAAATCATTTTTTGCTACATCATTTAAGCTTCTTATTTTTCCAAATAAATCAAGTTCAAAAGATGTTCCTAAATTTGCTTTATAGTTGTTTGATATTCCTAAATCTGTTTTTTGTCTTAATAAATTTCCATTTGCATCAAGTGTTGGAAAATATTGTGATTGTTCTATTCTATACAATGATTTTGAAGCTTCTATATTTAAAAGTGCTATTTGTATATCTTTATTGTTTTCTAAAGCAAGATTTACAATATCTCTTAAATTTTCATTTTCTATAAAATTATCTAAAGTTATTTTTGAATATTCAGACAAATTTTCACTATTATTAAATTCTTTTGGAATTATCTCATCTTTATTTATTTCTAGTTTTGGTGCTAATGATACACAAGAAGAAAAAAACGCAGTTACAAATGATAAAGAAATTATTTTTTTAGTCATTCTTTACTCCTTTATTAAACATTTTTGTAATTAATATAAAAAATATTGGTACAAAAACTATTGCAAGTATTGTTGCACTTATTGTTCCACCGATTATTCCAGTACCTATTGCAATTCTGCTATTTGCTCCTGCTCCTGTTGAAATAGCAAGAGGGATAATCCCTGCAATAAAAGCTAAAGAAGTCATTATAATAGGTCTTAGTCTTAGTGTTGCTCCTTTTATAGTTGCTTCAAACAAGTTCATACCATTTTTATATGCATTATTTATAAATTCCACAATTAAAATTGCATTTTTTGAAGCCAATCCCATAACAGCTAAAAGTGCTACTTGAAAATATACATCATTACTTAAATCTCTAAAATATACAGCTAAAACTGTTCCAAAAACTCCTAAAGGAACTACAAGTAAAACAGAGAATGGAATACTCCAACTCTCATAAAGTGCTGCAAGACACAAGAAAATTACCAATAAAGAGATAGAATACAATAATATTGATTGATTACTAGCCATTCTTTCTTCATATGAAACTCCACTATATGTGTGCATTGTTCCATTTGCATTATTATTCGCAATTTTATCCATTTCATCCATAGCAACTCCAGAGCTTATTTTTGTTGCTGCATTTCCTTCTATCATATAAGACATAAAACCATTAAATCTTGTAAGCTCTTCTGGTCCATACTCCCATGCAAATCTTGAGAATTCACTAAATGGTGTCATAGTTCCAAAACTATTTCTAACTTTCCATTTATATAAATCTTCTGGAGCACTTCTATAAGGTGCATCACCTTGAATATATACTCTTTTTACTCTAGTTCTATCTATATAATCATTTACATAAATTCCACCCCAAGCTGCACTTAAAGTGTTGTCTATATCTCTTAAATTTAAACCTAAAGATAAAGCTTTTTGCGTGTCATAATATATTTTAAGTTGAGGAGAATCATCAGTTCCATCTGCTCTTACAGAAGATACTAAAGGATTTGTTTTGGCTTCTTCTATGATAGCTTCTTTTACTTGGGATAACTCTTCTCTTGTAATATTTGTATTTGCTTGAAGTTGAAACTCAAATCCATCACTAGAACCCAAACCTTGAATAACACTAGGATTTATTGTAATAACCCTTGCATCTCTTATAAAATATGGAGATTCTGGATTATTAAAAGCTTCTCTTGCTCTTTTACTTATTGCATCGACATGATTTTCTTTACCTGCTCTTTGGCTCCAATCTTTTAAAGATACAAATCCCATTCCAGTATTTTGTCCACTACTTCTACTACTAAATCCTGAAATTGTAAATATTGTATTTAAATTTTCTTTTTCTTCATTTAGAAAATAATCTCTTACAATATCAGCAACTTCAACAGTTCTAGTCGCAACTGCACCTACTGGAAGAGTTACTTGTACCATTAAACTACCTTGATCTTCTTTTGGTAAAAAGCTAGTTGGAAGTTTTATAAAAATATATATTGTACTTACAATAACTAATAGATACAAAAACATATATCTTTTTGGAACAAAAATAATTTTGTTAATCAAATTTGTATATTGGTTTGTAAAATTACTGAATTTTCTATCAAACCAACCTATAAATCCACTATCTTTAGATTTATGTGGTTTTAAAATAGTTGAACAAAGAGCTGGTGTTAAAGTTAAAGCTACAATTACAGATAAAACCATAGCAGAGATTATAGTAACAGAAAATTGTCTATAAATAACTCCCGTTGAACCACTAAAAAATGCCATTGGTAAAAATACAACAGATAAAACAGTTGTGATACCTATCAATGCACTTGTTACTTCATTCATTGATATAATAGTTGCTTCTTTTGCATTTAAACCTTTTTCATTCATATTTCTTTCAACATTTTCAACAACAACAATAGCATCATCAACTAAAAGTCCAATAGCAAGAACTAAAGCAAACATTGTTAGAGTATTTATTGTAAAACCTAATATATTTAAAATGGCAAATGTTCCTAATATTACAACAGGAACAGCAATCGCTGGAATAATAGTTGCTCGAATATTTTTTAAGAATAGAAACATTACTAAAATAACTAAAATAATAGCTTCTATTAAAGTTTTCACAACTTCATTTATTGAAGCCTTTATAAAAGATGTTGTATCTCTTGGATATGCTATATCATATCCTTGTGGTAATATAGTCCTTGCTTGTTCTAAAAACTCCTTTACTCTATTTGAAGTAGCAACAGCATTTGCTCCACTTGCTAATTGTATAGAGATACCAGAAGCTGGAAAACCATTTAGTGCAGTTATATTGTTATAACTTTGAGCTCCTATTTCAACTCTTGAAACATCTTTTAATTTTACACTACTTCCATCTAAATTTGATTTTAAAACAATATTTTCAAATTCATTAACAGTTTTAAATTTGGTTCTAGCTGTTACAGTTATAGCTAATTGTTGCTCATCTAAAGTTGGCATAGCTCCAATTCTTCCTGCACTTGCTTGTGAATTTTGAGTATTTATTGCACTTTGTATATCTGATGGCATCAAAGAGTATTTCTCGAGCTTATATGGATCAAGCCAAATTCTCATAGCATATTGTCCACCATAAACTGTAACTTCACCAACTCCATCAATTCTTGAAATACTATCTTGAAGATTACTTACTAAAAAATCTGAAATATCAGTTTTTTCAGCTTCTCCAGTTGAATCATAAATAGAGGCTAACATTAAGAAATCGGTTTGAGATTTTGTAATTCTTATCCCTTGTCTTTGTACATCTTCAGGAAGTCTTGATAGTATTTGTTCAACTTTATTTTGAACTTGAACTTGAGCAATATCTGGATTTGTCCCTTGTTTAAAAGTTATTCTTATTCTTGAACTTCCAGATGAACTTGAACTTGAAGAAAAATATAACATTCCATCAAGTCCAGTTAGCTGTTGCTCTATTATTTGAGTTACACTATTTTCAACAGTTTGAGCAGAAGCACCTGTATAAACAGAAGCAATATTTATTTGAGGTGGAGCAATGTCTGGGTATTGTTCAACTGCTAATGTATAAAGGCTTACAATCCCACTAATCATAATAATAAGAGAAATAACCCAAGCAAAAATTGGACGAAAAATAAAAAATTTAGCAATCATTTATTAGTCCTTGTACTTATGTGTTAAGTCTTTTGGGATTACTTTACTTTTATCATTGATTTTATTTAATCCTTCAATGATGATTTTGTCATTTTCATCTATCCCAGAAGTTACTAGCCATTTATTGCCTATTGCTCTTTGAATTTCTATAATTTTTGTTTTTGTACCATTGTTTTCATCTATTATTGTTATTATTGGATTTGCTTTTTGGTCTCTTAAAACAGCTTGTTGTGGAACTAAAAATGAATTAACTTTTGTTGAGGTTTGAATTATTGCTTTTACATACATTCCAGAAAGTAAAATATTGTCTTTATTTTCAAATTCAGCTCTTAAAGTTACAGTTCCTGTATTTTCATCTACTGCTAACTCTTTACTTTCCATAACTCCTTTTTGAGAATAAACTGAACCATCATCTAAAATTAAAGTTACAGAAGTATTTGTAAAATCATTTGTTGGAAGGAATTTTTTTAATTTTAGAATGTCATTATATGATTGATTTAAATCTACAAAAACTTTTGAACTATCTTTTATTGTTGTTAGATAATCACTTTGATTTGCTAATACTAAAGCTCCACTTGTAACAGTTGATATTCCTATGTAACCACTTATTGGTGCTTTTATATCACATCTTTGTAAGTTTATTTTTGCATTTTCAAGATTTGCAATTTTCTCTTGAACCAATGCATTTGCTTGGAGATAGTTGGCTTTTGCATCATCAAGTTCTTGTTTTGATGCCCCATCAAATTTTATAAGTTCTTCAACTCTTTTTAGTTTTGCTTCAATACTTACTAAATTTGCTTTTGCACTATTTAAACTTGCATTTGCTTGGTTAAATTCCATTTGATAAGTTGATTTATCAATTTTATATAAAATATCTCCTTGTTTTACAAAACTTCCCTCTTTAAATAATTGTTCTTGTACAATTCCTGTAATTTGAGGGCGAACTTGTGATATAAATTTTGGTTTTACTCTTCCACTTATTTCTTGCTCTAAGGCAAATTGCACTTTATTTAGGTTTATGAAACCTACTTCAGTTGGTTTTGGTGTAAATTTTGTATCTTCTTTTTTCTCACAGGCACTAAAAAGTATTAAAATTGTAGTTATAAAAATAGTAAATTTTGATTTCGTAAACATAATGGTCCTAAAAATTTGAATTGTGGATTTTACACTATCAATATTAATTAAATATTAATATCAATACTCAAGAATACCCTTTAAAAGTAATATTGTAGTTAAAAATTGTTAATATTTTACCTGAAATTTTATATAAGGAATTTTTATGAGTTTAATTATTGATGACTTAGTACAATCAAAATACAATTATAATGTAGCATTTTACGTACATTTAAAAGAATTTAATACAAATGTAAGAGATGAATTAGAAAGAAGAATAAGTGAAGTTTTTTTCTTTTCAAAAGGTGTAAATTGGAAGTTTGATAGTTTTGGTATAGAAAAAGCAGGAGAAAGAAAAACTTATATTTTAGGGTATTTCATATTTAGAAGTGTAGAAGTTGAAAAATTAAAGAAACTATTTTTAGATGAGTTTAAAGACTATTCAAATGCATCAAAAATAAGTTGTTCTGTTGCAAAATATGAGAAAGTTAGTGAAGAGTTTTTTGAGCTTGACGTATAAATCAAGCTCTATATGTTTTAATAATAAAATAGTTTAAAATAGAAATTAAAGTTATACTAAAAGCTATTACAAAAAATCCATTATCATCAAAATTTAGTGCTATTGAAGATACTAAAGCTCCCAAACCAAATTGTAAAACACCCAATACTCCAGAAGCAACGCCTGCATTTTTTGAGAAGTGTTCTATTGCTAAAGACATACAATTCCCAAAAATAAATGCCATCATACTCATATATGAAGCGATTATTAACACGGTTAAAACTAAATTCATATCTTTGTGAATTAATATAAAAATTACTCCTACAATAGTTTGGAATAAAATAGCACTTTTTATAATACTAAGAGCTTTATATTTTTTTAGCAAAGCTACATTTACATTTATCATCAATATTAAAAGAATAAAGTTTATACCAAAAAATAGTGGAAAGTAATCAGTAGAAATATTAAAATACTCTATGTATATAAATGATGTTTTAGAAATAATGATAAAAAACCCACCAAAACTTAATGCCAAAACAAGCATAGCTCTCATAGCCATTTTATGAGTTAAAACTATTTTATATGACTCAAAAACTCCTTGTTTGACATATACAAAACTCTCTGGAAAATCTTTGTAAATAAAAAATGCAACTATTAAAGCATAAATTGTTAAAAATACAAAAATTCCTTCCCATGGAAAGAAGTGAATAATAAAAGCTCCAATTACTGGAGCTAAAAGTGGAGCTAAACTTCTTACCATTCCAATTAGAGAAAAAACTTTTGCTGCTTCTTGTCCTTTAAATCTATCTCTAACAGCAGCAGCTGCATTTACAACTGTAATTCCACCAAAAAATGCTTCTAAAAATCTATAAACCCAAAGTTCATAAATAGATGAACTAAATATTATTAAGAAACTAAAAAGTGCATAACCTAAAAGTCCAATTATAGAACCAAATCTTCTTCCATATCTATCAGAAATTGGACCACCAAATATTTGACCCATTGAAAAACCTATTAAAAAAATTGCTAAAGAAAGTTCAACTTTGTGAATATTTACTTCAAAATATTTTGCAATTTCTGGAATGGAAGGTAAATAAGTATCAACTCCCATAGGAGCAACGGATGATAAGATAGATATTAAAACTATTAAATATATATGATTAATTGATTTTTTCATAAAAACTCTTTAAATAATGCTCAAAATAAAATGTAGATTTTTTAATAATAAAAAATAGGTATAAGAAAATAAAAAAGGGAATAATTCCCTTTTTTATTTATTTTAACATACTATGTAACATCCATAAATCTTTTTCAAGTTTTGCAACTTTTTCATCTGCAAATGCTTCTGTACCTTTATCTGAATTCTCTCCAGCAAATTTACTTAACTCTTTGAAAGCTTTCAAAAGGTATTCAAAATCAGCAATTATTTTTTCTACAATCTCTTTAGATTTGAAACTATCACCTTTTTCAGTTTCAATTTTTGTAGCTTTTATTAACTCTTCTAAAGTTAAATAAGGTTTGTCTCCTAATATGATAACTCTCTCCGCCATATCATCGTACAGTTCTGACATACTATCGTAAACACCTTCTGTATATGAATGAACAGGATGAAAGTCCATACCTTTTACATTCCAGTGGTAGTTATGGATTTTTACATACAGCGCATGTGCATCAGCCTGAATTTGTTTTAATTGTTTAATTACTTTTGACATTATAACTCCTTATAAAATTGTTAAAAAACATTATATAACCATAAAAGATATTTGTCAATATAGCTTTTATTTTTATTTATTTGAAATAATATCGACTATTTCTAAAGGAGTTTTTACTATAAAATCAGCTCCAAATTCACTTAATTCTTGTTCATCTCTAAATCCCCATAAAACTCCAATAGCTATCATTCCAGCATTTTTTGCTGTTTGCATATCTACTTTTGTATCTCCTACGAAAAATATGTTTTCACAAGGAGTGTTTAAAGCTTGTGCTATATCTATTGCTGCTTTTGGATTTGGTTTTTTAGGAAGACTTTGTTTTTGTCCGTGTATCTCTTTAAATCCGTAATCTTTAAAAAAATGATTTACATAAGTAACTGTAAATTCATGTGGTTTATTTGATAAAACTGCTAAATTGCAATCTAGCTTTTTTAATTCATCTAATAATTCATAAATACCTTCATAAGGAAGAGTTTTAGAGTGCATTTTTCCATCATACTCTACTTTAAATCTTTTGATAACTTCATCTTTTATTTGGTTTGTCTGATTTCCTAAGGCATTCTCTACTAAAACATCAACACCTCCACCAACAAAATATTTATAATCTTCAATTGAATGTGTTTGAAGATTTAAACTTTCTAAAACTTTATTCATAGAAATTGCGATATCTTCTATTGAATCTAATAATGTTCCATCTAAATCAAAAATTATAGTTTTTTTATTATCAACTGTTTTCATTCTTCCCACCAAATTTATAGAATATTTATATGAATGCTATTGAAAAGAGTATTAATTTTCTATAAAAGTAACATTTTAAATCAAAGTGTAACTTTTTGTTAATATAAAAATATAAGAAAATAGAATATGATTAATTATATGTAAAGAATAGTTTTAATATGGTTATAATAACAATTGTTTATCAAGCTTTTAAGACTTGTAGATATTGTTACAAAATTTTCATATTTTGAAGTTGTTAATATAATAATAAAATTAAATGGAGTAAAACAAAATGAACGCATCAGAATTATTTATCAAAGCGTTAGAAAATGAAGGTGTTGAGTATATCTTCGGAATCCCTGGAGAAGAAAATCTTGATTTTCTTGATGCTCTTAGAGAATCAAAAATCAAATTAATTTTAACAAGACACGAGCAAGGTGCAGGATTTATGGCTGCGACTTATGGAAGATTAACTGGAAAAGTTGGAGTATGTTTATCAACTTTAGGCCCTGGTGCTACTAACTTTGCAACAAGTGCTGCTTATGCACAACTTGGTGGAATGCCTATGATGATGATCACAGGGCAAAAACCAATCAAAAAATCTAAACAAGGTAGATTTCAAATCATTGATATAGTAAGAATGATGAGACCTATGACTAAATTTGCTAAACAAATTGTAAATGGTAACAATGTTCCATCTATGGTTAGAGATGCATTTAAAATAGCAACTACTGAAAGACCAGGAGCTGTTCACCTTGAATTACCAGAAGATATAGCAGCAGAAGAAGTAGATCACGATACAAATGTATATCCAGTGGTTAATGTAAAATATCCAGTTGCTGTTGATGATGTTATTGCTGAAGCAGTTGCTATGATTGAAAAAGCGAAAAGACCACTTTTATTAATCGGAGCTGGTGCAAATAGAACAAGAATTGGAAATACTTTAACAGATTTTGTAAACAAAACTGGAATGCCATTCTTTTCTACTCAAATGGGTAAAGGTGTTGTTGATGAAAATCACCCATTGTGTTTAAGTGCTGCTGCATTATCAAAAGATGATTTTGTTCATTGTGCTATTGATAGAGCAGATTTAATTATCAATGTTGGACATGATGTTATTGAAAAACCACCATTTTTTATGTCAAATCAAGAAGGTGCTACAAAAGTTATGCACGTAAACTTCTTTGCTAGTGAAGTAGATGATACATATTTCCCTCAAATGGACGTTATTGGTGATATCGCTGGAAATATCCAAAAATTCACAGATAAAATAACTGTTCAATCTCACTGGGATTTTGATTATTATGTAAGATTAGCAGATGAAATCAGAACAAGATTAACTAAATATTTTGGTGATAATAGATTCCCAATTTTACCTCAAAGAGCTGTAAGATCTATTAGACAAACATTAGATGCAGAAGATATTTTAACTTTAGATAATGGAGTTTACAAAATATGGTTTGCTAGAAATTATAGATGTGCAAGACCAAATACACTTCTTTTAGATAATGCATTAGCTACAATGGGTGCTGGACTTCCATCAGCTATGATGGCAAAAATGATAAATCCTGATAAAAAAGTTGTGACAGTATGTGGAGATGGTGGATTTATGATGAATTCACAAGAGATGGAAACAGCTGTTAGATTAGGATTAGATTTAACAGTAATTATTTTAAATGATAATGCTTATGGTATGATCAAATGGAAACAAACAGGAATGGGGTTTGAAACATTTGGACTTGATCTTGGAAATCCTGATTTTGTTAAATATGCAGAAGCTTATGGAGCAAAAGGTTATAGACCAACTTCAGTTGAAGATTTTGAAAAAACTTTAGAGCAATGTGTAAATAGTAAAGGTGTTCACTTGATAGACCTTGCTGTTGATTACTCTTTAAATCACTCAATTTTAAATGAGTTATTACCTTCAAAAGCTTGCTTAGTATAAGCAACAGTTTTTAACAGGGGCTTTAAAAAGCCCCTTTTTTTATTCTAAATTTTAATAAGGAGAAAATATGAGTACAATAGAAGTTACATCACCATTTGATGGTAAAGTTGTTGGAACAGTTCCATTTAATAGTTATGAAGAAGTTGAAGCAGCTATTGATTTAGCACATAAAACTTTTACAAATAAAGATGGATGGTTACCAAAATATAAAAGAGTTGAAATCTTAGAAAATGTTATGAAAATTATGAGTTCTCAAGTTGAAGAACTTACAATTCTTTGTGCAAGTGAAGGTGGAAAACCTTATATTGACTCAAAAGTTGAGATTTTAAGAGCAATCAATGGAATTAAAATAGCAATCGAACACCTAAGTGTATTTGAAGGTAAAGAAGTTGCTATGGGACATACAAATACAAGTGCAAATAGATTGGCTTATACATTTAAAGAGCCAATAGGTGTAGTTGCAGCTATTTCTGCATTTAATCACCCATTTAATTTAGCTGTTCACCAAGTAATTCCTGCTATTGCAGCTGGTTGTCCAGTTATCATTAGACCTGCAACTCAAACTCCTATGAGTGCGGTTAGACTTGTAAAAATTCTTGAAGAAGCTGGACTTCCAAAAGGTTGGGCTCAAGCTGTTGTTTGTGATAGAAAAGGTGGAGAGTTACTTTCTACATCACCTAAAACTGCATTCTTAACATTTATTGGTTCAGGTTCAGTTGGTTGGTACTTAAACTCAAAAGCTAGTGATGGAACAAGAGTTGTTTTAGAACACGGTGGAGTTGCACCAGTTATTGTTGAAGCTGATGCAGATATTGAAGATATGATTCCTGCACTTGCAAAAGGTGGATTTTATCATGCTGGACAAGTTTGTGTATCTGTTCAAAGAGTATTTGTTCAAGAATCAATTTGTGAAGAAGTTGCTACTAAATTAGCACAATCTGCTTCAAAACTAATAGTTGGAGATCAATTAGATCCAAAAACAGAAGTTGGACCATTAATCAATAATAATGAAGTTGATAGAGTTGAAGAATGGGTAAATGAAGCAGTTTCAAAAGGTGGAAAAATTTTAACTGGTGGAAAAAGAATAAGTGCATCTTGTTTTGAACCAACAGTTATTTTAAATCCTTCAGATGATGCTTTAGTATCTACAAAAGAAGTATTTGGACCAGTTGTTTGTGTATATTCATATAAAGATTTAGATGAAGCAATATCTAGAGCAAATAGTCTTGATGTATCTTTCCAAGCAGCTGTATTTACAAAAAATATTGATAAAGCTTTAAAAGCTGTAAAAAGATTAAATGCAACTGCTGTTATGGTAAATGACCATACTGCATTTAGAGTTGATTGGATGCCATTTGGTGGAGCAAAAGTTTCAGGACTTGGAATGGGTGGAATTCCTCACTCTATGCATGATATGAGTGTAGAAAAAATGATGGTTATAAAATCTCCTGTTTTATAATTTATTAAACTTTCTATATACTTCAAAGCTAAGGTTTATTGCCTTAGCTTTTTTTATTTGTAGATAAAAACTTTGTTCCTTTTAAATAGGAGCTATTTGAAAGGATTTAGTATGACTTGGGAAGAAGTAATAGAGCAAGAAAAACAAAAAGATTACTATAAAAATTTAAAAGTACAAATTGATAAAAAGTATGAAATGACAACAGTTTTTCCACCAAAAGAGAAAATATTTAGAGCTTTTGCTTTAACAAAACTTGATAATTTAAAAGTTGTTATTTTAGGACAAGACCCTTATCACGGTAAGGGACAAGCTCAAGGTTTGGCTTTTTCAACACCAGCAAATATTAAAAATCCTCCTTCTATGCAAAATATTTTAAAAGAGATAAATGAAGATTTACAAAGACCTTCTTATTGTCTTGATGGAGATTTAACACCATGGGCAAAACAAGGAGTATTACTTTTAAATACAGTTTTAACAGTTGAAGAATCAAAAGCTGCAAGTCATCAAAATATTGGTTGGGAAGTTTTTACAGATAATATTATCAAATACATAAGTCAAAATTGTAAAGATATTGTTTTTTTACTTTGGGGAAGTCCAGCTATAAAAAAAAGAGTTTTAATAGATGAAAAAAAACATCATATTTTAACAACAGTTCATCCAAGTCCTCTTAGTGCTTATAGAGGATTCTTTGGTTGTAAACACTTCTCTCAAACAAATAATATTTTAAAATCTTTAGCTAAAGAGCCAATTAATTGGTAATTTAGTTAAATAAATCTTTTACTTTTGATTTTATCTTACTCAAAGATAATTTGATAGCTGAATATTTCATAACATTTGCTATATTTTTCCATCTTTGTTTTTCATAGCAAGGATTTGGACATTTTCTACATCTAGGTTTTATTTTGTGTGGGCAATTTTGCAATCTTTCAAATGAATAATTAATTGCTTCAAAACACTCTTCACATAAATCTAATTCTAAATCAAATACTCTATTTTTAAACTCAATTTTTACAATATTCTTTTTTTGATTTTCATGTTTATTGACACAAAAAAGTTCATAAAATTTTTTGAGTGTATTTATCTCACTTTCAAATTTTTCTATTGTCATTTTGTAGCTTTTACTTAATTTTTACTATTTTTGCATATAATAACCAATAAATTATTGACAAGTGTCAAGATAAAGAGAAAATTATGAAAAATATACAAAATGATTATGCCTTTTTCAGTTTTTTAAAAGAGGCAGATATAGAAAGGTTAAAAGAGATATCTTTTAAAAAATCATATAAAAAAGGTGAAATTTTATTTTATAAAGGTGATGAATCAAAATATTTACATCTATTAATAAAAGGAATAGCAAAGCTTTATACACATGATTTTAAAGATAATGAAGTGATAATTCATAATCTTTTAGCACCAGCACTTATTGCAGAAATTGTAAATTATGAAGAGATAAATTTTATAGCAAATTGTTCTTTTGAAACAGATGCAGAAGTTATACTTATAGATTATAAAAGATTTAAAGATGAGTTTTTATTAAAGCCTGATATATCAATGTTCTTTATCAAATCTCTTACGAAAAAAATAAAGTATTTAGAAAGTTTTATAAACTATAACATTGCTTTAAATAGTATAGAAAAGATTGCAAAATTTTTACTTGAAAATGAAAAATTGCTTCCTAGTTTAAAGCATGTAAAAATTGCACAGATTTTAAACATTACACCTGAAACATTTTCAAGACAATTAGCAAAACTAAAAAAAGATAAGGTAATAGGAAATGATAGAGGAACTATAAAAATATTAGATTATGAAAAACTACAAAGAATTGCACATTAAAGGGACTAAATATGCTTGATTTGATAAATACTATTTCATTGGGACTTATAATCTTAATTCCATTAGCAAACCCAATAACAACTGTTGCATTATTTATTGGGCTATCATCAAATATGACAAAACAAGAAAAAAATAAAGAAGCTTTTTATGCTAGTGTTTATGTATTTTTTATTATTGTTTTATCATTTTATTTTGGTCAATTTATAATGAAAACTTTCGGTATTTCAATTCCTGGATTAAGAATTGCTGGTGGATTGATAGTTGCATATATTGGTTTTAGGATGCTTTTCCCTAGTAAAAAAGATGAAAGTAGCAAAGAAAATGGAAGTATAGCTTTTGTACCACTTGCAATGCCTAGTACAGCAGGACCTGGAACAATAGCAATGGTTATAAGTGCAGCTTCGACTATTCATAGTGGGCAAAGTGATACTCCAATTTGGATAATTTATGTTGCTTCTATTTTAACTCCACTTATTCTTAGTATAATTTTATGGTTAAGTTTACGAAGTGCAGATAGTATTATGAAAATTGTCGGTCGCAATGGAGTTGATGCAATATCAAGATTGATGGGATTCTTACTTGTTTGTATGGGTACACAATTTGTTATAAATGGTGTCAAAGAGATAATTATAAATTTCCCAAACTAAAGGAATAAATATGAAAATACTATTTTCTCCAAGTGAAACAAAAAATAGTGGAGGAGAACAAAAAAGTTTTGATAAAAATAGTCTTATATTTGGTGAACTTTTTGATAAAAGGCTTGAAATTATAAATTCTTACAATGATTTTATAAAAATAGCATCAAAAGAAGAGTTAGAAAAACTTTTTGGTACTAAAAAAGCTGATATTTTACAAAAATATAAAACAGATATTTTCAAATCTTCTACTATGAAAGCAATTCTAAGATATGAAGGTGTTGCTTATGATTACTTGCAATATGCAAATCTTGAAAAAAAAGCACAAAAATATATAGATGACAATGTTTTGATATTTTCAAATCTTTTTGGAGTTTTGAAAGCAGACGATGAAATACCTGACTATAAACTAAAACAAGGTGAAACTTTTGATGATTTAAAAATAGAGAAGTTTTATAGTGATAATTTTAGCCAAGCTTTAGATGAATATTTAAAAGATGAAGATGTCTTGGACTTAAGAGCAGGGTTTTATGAAAAATTTTATACTATAAAAAAGCCATATCTTACTATGAAATTTATAAAAGATGGAAAAGTTGTAAGCCATTTTGCTAAAGCCTACAGAGGTGAAATCTTAAAGCTAATTGCCCAAAATAGCATAAATAGTTTTGATGAACTTATGAATTTGGAGATAAAAAGTTTAAAAGTTGAAGAGATAAAAGAACAAAAATTAAAAAAAGAGATAGTTTACAGTATAAATTAAAGGTTATAAATATGAAGCCATTTCAAGGGTTTTTAATAGAAAAAGATGGAACAGCTCAAGAGCTAGAATATCATAATTTAGATAGTGTTCAAAGAGAAAATAAGATTTTATGGGTACATTTTGATTATACAAGTAAAGAAGCGCAAGATTGGATTACAAACAATAGTAACATTGATTCTATTGCCGTAGATGCTCTTTTGGCTGATGAAACAAGACCAAGAACAGTTGTATTAAATGATTCTTTACTTATTGCTCTAAGAGGAGTTAATTTAGAGAAAAATGCAAAACCAGAAAAGATGATTTCTATTCGTATTTTTATATCTTCAGATTTAATTATCTCAACAAGTAGAAAAAATATATTATCTGTAATAGAGTTAAGTGAAGAGTTAAGAAAAGCAAAAGGTGTAAAAAGCTCTTCAGAGTTTTTGGTTGAACTAACTTATAGAATGATAGATAGAATGGATAATGTAATAGATAAAATCCAAGATAAAGCAGATTTTTTAGAAGAAAATATTTTAGATGCTGAAAATAATACAGAGTTTAGAACAGAAATATTAAGAATCAGAAGAGAGTGTATAACCTTAAAAAGATATTTAACACCACAAAAAGAGGCTTTAGTAAAACTATATAATGAAAAATTATCTTGGATAAATGAATACCAAAGAATTGAATTAAGAGAAACAACAGACCAACTAATACGTCATATTGAAGAACTTGATACAACAAGAGATAAAGTGATACTTTTTCAAGAAGAGTTGGTAAATAGTTTAACAGAACAGATGAATAAAAAGATGTATATTTTGGCTATTTTATCTGCAATATTTTTGCCACTTACTTTTTTAACAGGACTTTTAGGAATAAATGTTGGTGGAATACCTGGTGCTTCTAATGATAGTGCTTTTTATATATTTATTATAATTTTATTTGCAGTTGTTGGCTTTCAGTTTTATTTATTCAAAAAAAAGAAGTGGATTTGAGAAATCAAAAAAACACTCTTTTTGTTACCAAAAGTAACTCAAGCTTACAAATTTGAAAATTCTTTTGTAAAAATTGTCCATTTTTTTCATTTAAATCGTCTTACTATATAGAGAAACAAATTCTCAAAATTAATACAAAGGATATAAGATGAAAAACAAAATTTTCATTTCAGTTTTAGCATCAATGATGTTAAGTGGAACAATGTTAAATGCAAAAGATATAAGTTTGCAAGAAGCAGTAGAGAATATAGTAAAGAGATATAATGTAACATATATTTCAAAATCAAAAGATTTGAAGAATAAAATAGTTGATTCAGAAAAGTTAGGTTTCGGGGGGGGGTACGGTATTAAGTAATCTAAATAGTGTACTAGAAGAACATAATCTCAAAGCTATCGAAGAAGATAGCATAATTTATATAATAGAAAAACCAAAATATCAAAACTTTGGTAATACTACTGTTTTAGATGAAATATCTGTAAATAGTGGAAATTATCTAGGAAGTACAACAGAAAACTCAAGTTCATATACAACAGGAAGTATGAATACTGCTACAAAACTCGATTTATCTATTCGTGAAACTCCACAATCAGTAAAAGTTTTAACACAAGAATATTTAGAAGATACAAATATAACTTCATTTCAAGAAATGCTTAATAATGTTACAGGTGTCTCAACAATAAGAACAGATGAAAGATTAAGTCCATTTTCAAGAGGATTTTATGTAGATTACTACCAAATTGATGGAATTCCAACAGCATCTCTTAATCAATTTGCAAGTGCACATGATCAAGATCTATCTATATATGATAGAGTAGAAATAGTAAAAGGTGCAAATGGACTTATGACTGGAGCAGGAAATCCTGGAGCTTCTATAAATATGATAAGAAAACATGCAAATAGTAAAGTATTTAAAGGAGATATAAACTTAAGTGCTGGTTCTTGGAATAATTATCGTGGGACAGTTGATATTCAATCTCCATTAAATGAAGATAAAAGCTTAAGGCTAAGAGTTGTTGGAGGATATGAAGATAAAGGCTCATTCATAGATAGATACAGCACTCAAACAAAGGTATTATATGGAATTTTAGATTATGACCTTACAGATAATACTACACTATCAGCTGGTATAGATTACCAAGAAAAAAATAGAGATGGTGCAAAATGGGGTGGATTGCCAGCTTTTTATAGTGATGGTACAAGAACAAATTTTAGTAGAAATCAAGCTATTTCAGATGATTGGAACTATTGGGATAGTGAATCAAAGATGATGTTTACAAATTTAAAACATTACTTTGATAACGATATATCTATTCATGCAAACTATTCATATATGAAAACTAGAGAAAATATTTCTTCTTTGGCTTATGAGGGAAATTTAGATAAGAATACAGGTTCAGGATTGGATTGGATAAACTGGAATGCAGATAAAGAATATAAAGAGCATAATTTTGATACTTATGTTTCAGTACCTTTTTCTTTGGGTAGTTTAGAACATGAAATAATAGGAGGTTTCACTTATAATCAAGTAAAACCTAGTTATTACAAAGAAAAAATAGATTTTGATGCCGTATCTAATTTTTATAATTTAAGAGTACCTAATCCAAATTCATCACTTAATGATGTAACATCTGTGATAGAAAAAATAGAACAAAGAGGTGCTTATTTAACTGGAAAATTTTCTTTAATGGAAGATTTAAAACTTATAGCTGGACTTAGGATTTCATCTTGGGAATCAACAAGAGGAGATGGTATTGGAAATAGGGAGTTTAAAAATGAGCTAACACCTTATGCAGGATTGGTTTATGATATAGATGAAAACCACTCAATATATGCAAGTTATACAGATATTTTTAAACCACAAAGTAGTAAAGATAAAAATAACAAGTATTTAGACCCAATAGTAGGAAAAAACTATGAAACAGGTATAAAAGGTGAATATTTTGATAAAAGATTAAATACTGCAGTATCTATCTTTAGAGTAGAACAAGATGGAGTTGCAACTAGAGATGAAGGAGTATTTATAACTGGTACAACAAATCAAGCATATAAATCAGCAAAAGGAGTTGTAAGTAAAGGAGTAGAGTTTGATATAAGTGGTGAAATCACTGATAATTGGAATCTTAGTTTTGGTATAGCAAACTTTGAAGCTAAAGATGCAAATGATAAAAAGTTTAATACAACTTCATCAAGAACAACAGCAAATTTATTTACAAAATATAAAATCAACAAAGATTTTGCTATTGGTGGTGGATTGAACTATAAAAGTAAATTTTACACAGGAAGTGGTACAACTAAAATCACTCAAGATGCTTATATCTTAGCCAATGTTATGGCTTCTTATGATGTAACAAAAAATTTAAAACTCCAGTTAAATATCAATAACTTATTTGACAAAAAATATTATGAAGGTATTGGGAGTGATTCTATGAACTATGGAGAACCTAGAAGTTTTGCTTTAAATATGAAATATTCATTTTAAGATTTATAAAGAGAGTTTTTGCTCTCTTTGTACTTTTAAGCATGGGTTTCAAAGTATTTATTTAATTTTGAGATTAAAATTTCGATGATAAAATATACTTTCCTTGTATGCTTTGAAACTCATACTCAAGGGTATTAAATGGAATATGTATTTAGAGAAAACTTTTCTTTATTTTTGATATAATAGAATGAAGGATTAACTATATTTTAAAAGGAGGATGTAAAAATGTACTCTATAAAGTTAGATGTAAATGATAAAATTTATGATAAAGTGATGGCTTTTTTAAATAATATTTCAAAAAAAGATTTAACAATAAAAGAGATCAAAAACTTTGATGATAATAAACAAGAGATTAATTTAGTAGAATTTTTTGCAAATAGTCCACTTGTTGGAGAAGTTGAATTGAAAAGAGAATCTGATAAATATTCAAATAGAGTGAAATTTTGAGATATTTATTGGATACAAATATTATCTCGGAGCTTATTTCAAAACAACCAAATCAGAATGTTGTTCAATTTCTATCTTCAATAGATAAAGAAGATATATATTTATCTGTTATCACTATTGGAGAGATAAAATCAGGAATAGAAAATTTAAAAAATCTTGATAAAAAAGAAAATCTTAGTAAATGGTTAGAGCAAGATTTATTAATAAGATTTCAAAATAAAATTCTTAATATAGATACAAATATTATGTTAATATGGGGAGAGATAAATCACAAGCTCAAAAATATTGGTAAACCTTTACCTATTATGGATTCACTTATAGCTTCAATTTGTATTTGTCATAATATTACTTTGGTTACTAGAAATGAAAAAGATTTTCAAAATATTGAACTTACAGTAATTAATCCATTTAATTAAAAACTTGAGTATAAATTAATTAGATTTTTTCACAAAACATATAGCTATAAAAGAAAATAGTGCAAAAATAGCACTAAATAAAAATAGATATTCTCCATAAGTAGCTCCTGCAAGCAAAGCTCCTACAAATCCACCTAATCCATATCCAACACCAAACATAAATTGTTGAGCTAGTTTTTTATTATCATAAAGTGAATATAAGTAAATCACAATTGCACTATGAAATAAAGCAAATGAGAATGCATGAATAGCTTGAGTAAAAAATACAATCTCAAGAGAATCAGGAAATATATATAAAAGTAACCATCTAAAAGCAGTTATTCCTATACAAAATTTTATAATATTTAGAAGATTGTTTTTTAATATTGGTGCTTGATAATAAAGCATTAAAATCTCACAAATAACTCCAAATGCCCAAAGATAAGAGATAGTTTCCAAAGATAAACCATGTTCTAACTCATAAATAGTAAAAAAGTTATAAAATGAACCAAAACTTACTTGCATAAAAAATATACTTGCCCAAAAAGCAGCATATTTTAAAAATGAGAAAACTTCATCGCTAATTGGATTTAGTTTTTCTTCTAAATCATTTTTTAATAAAAGTAGAGCAAATATTACGGTTAATACTACTATTGCTAAATAATAGTGAAGTGCAACAAAAGGAGTTGAAAGAAACTTTGCTAAAACTAAAGCTATAATCATAAATCCAATAGAACCAAAAAGCCTAGCTTTTCCATATCTATCTTTTCCTAAAACTGTAACTGTTGTAACTTCAAGATATGGTAAAATCAAAGATAAACAAGCAGCCAAAAAAGCATTATTTAACATAAATATATAAAAATGTTCTATTGTGATATAAAAAAGTGCAACTGCAATAACTGTTAGGAATAGAGCTTTTTTAAACATTGATTTATTTAAGCTAATATGTTTTAAAAATAAAAATGGCATAGCAAATTTCATCAAAGGAGCGACAGCTAAAATAAGTCCAATATCAAAAGCACTATATCCAATATCATTCAGCACTTTTGGTAAAAATATTACATATATACCAACAGCAGCGAAATAGAAGAAATAAAAGGCTGAAATATTAAAAAAGAGCATTACTCTTCATTTATTATAATAGTTCTTGAAAGTATATCTTGTATAGTTTTTTTATCTTTGTTAAAAAAGGCATAAAAAAGTGGAATTATCAATATGATTGAGAATAGTGTTGCTAAATAACGAATTAGTGCTTGGAAAAAGTTTATTTTTTCTTTTGTAGAACTATCTACAAGTTTTATTCCATAAGCTTTGAGTCCTGGAGTTTGTCCATTTTTAAGCCATAAAGAAATAAGTATTAAAAAAACAACTATTAAAATAATACTCCAACCTAAAACTCTATTTTGTGCAAAGTTTTCTCCTCCACCCATTATAAAATAGATTACAATGTAAAATATAGGAGTTGTTATTAAAAATAAATCTACTAAAAAGGCTCTAAGCCTTTTGCCAAGAGTTGCAAAACCATTTAAATTTGAAGATATTTCTTCAAGCTTTAAATCAGAATTTGTAATTCTTTTTTGTTTTACATCTCTCCATTTTGCCATTAGTTTCCTCGGCTACCTGGTTTATAAGCAATATCTTTAAAATCACAATTTTCTGGCGAATACATTTCAAATGAAAAATCTTCTAGTGCAAAAAGTGGTTTATCAAGTGGAAGTTTACAGTTGTCTTTTCGCTCTAAAGAACTACCAACTCTTTGACAAAATCCTCTATTTGCTAATGCTGCATAAGCTACAACTTCCCCACCATCTTTTTCTACTTGTTTGGCAGCTTCTAAAGCACTTCCTCCAGTAGTTATAATATCCTCACAGATAATATATTTCTCACCTTTTTTTACTTCAAAGCCTCTTCTTATAGTCATTTCACCTTCAGCTCTTTCAGCAAATATAAATCTTACATCAAGTGCAGTTGCAAGTGCAAAACCTGCAATTAGTCCACCAAGAGCAGGAGAGCAAACAGCATCTATTTTTATTCCAGATTTTTTTATTTCAACTGCTAAAGCTTCTGCTAAAAGTTTTGCAGTTTTTGGGTCTTCTAAAACTTTCGCACTTTGTAAATAAAACTTAGAGTAATTTCCACTACTTAATTTAAAATGCCCCTCAAGTAAAGCATTTGAGTCTTTGTAAATTTGTTCTATATTCATAAATTATACCGTTAAAATTTCTTTTTCTTTTGCTTTTAAAGTTTCATCAGCTTTTGCTACATAACTATCAGTTATTTTTTGAACTTCATCCTGTGCTTTTTTACTATCATCTTCAGTTATCTCTTTGTCTTTTAAAAGATTTTTGATTTTTGTATTTGCATTTTGTCTGATATTTCTGATAGCAACTTTTGCATTATCAGTCATAACTTTTGCTTGTTTTGCTGTTTCTTGTCTTTGATCTACTGTCATTGGTGGGAAGAATAGTTTTATTACTTCTCCATTATTATTTGGATTTACCCCAATATTCGCAGTTTGAATAGCTTTTTCAATAGTACCTAAAAGATTCTTTTCCCAAGGACTGATTGTAATAGTTGTAGCATCTGTTGCTAAAACTGAACCAACTTGACTTAAATCTGTTGGTGTTCCATAATAATCAACTTTAATATTGTCTAAAATATTTACATTTACTTTACCAGTTCTTAAAGTTTTGTAATCTCTTCTTAAAGACTCAATAGATTTCTCCATTTGCTCTTTTGTTTGTGAATAAACTTCATTTAACATAAAATCTCCTTTTTACTTATTCTGCTTTAGTTGGTACATTTGTTTCAGGTGCAACTGGAGCTTGATTTTGTGTTGTTGGACTTGCTGGAATTAAAAGCTCAGGTTTTATATTATCAATAGCACTTTTATTTCTCTCTTGATTATATGTATATCCTAAAAATAGTGTATTTAATACAAACAGTAGTCCTAAAAACATTGTTGCTTTTGTTAAAAAATTTGCAGGACCTTTTGCTCCAAATAAAGATTCATTACTTCCGCTATAAGCTCCTAAGCCAATACTTGAGCTTTTTTGAAGTAATACAACGATTACAATTAGTACAGCTAAAACAAATTGAACGATTAAAAGTGTAGATGTCATTATCTAGTTCCTTTTTTAAAAATGGTGTCTATTTTATCTAAAACTTGTTAAAATAATGTTAAAAAAATATAAATATAATAATCACAAAGAGATAAATGGAACTTAAAAATCAGTTTTCAAAATATGCTAAAGAGTATCAATCATATAATATTATTCAACAGATTTGTGCAAAGTCATTGATAAGAGAATTAAAAACTAAACCAAAAAGAATTTTAGAATTAGGTTGTGGTTCTGGACAAATTTTTTCAAATATTAGTTGGGAATTTGATTTTTATAAAGCTATTGATGGATCTATTTCTATGTGTGAACTTCATCCAAAAGCCAAAAATCTTGAAGTAAAATGTTTAAATTTTGATAGTGATGAGTTTTTTGAAGAGATAAAGGAAGAATTTTATGATATTGTCTTATCTTCTTCCGCATTACAATGGGCAGATAATTTAGAAAAAGTAGTATGTGAATTATCAAAAATTACAAAAGATATAAATGCAGTTTTATTTACTTCAAATACTTTTAAAACTATTCAAAAACTCACAAATACTTCATCTCCTATCTTAGATGAAGAAAGTATAAAAAATGCTTTTTCAAAATATTTTTCTTGTGAATTTGAAACAATCTTCTATAAATTAGAGTTTGATAGTAAAAAAGAGTTGTTTGATTATATTAAAAAATCAGGTGTTAGTGGAAGTAAAGAATTGTCTTTTAAAAAGGCAAAAAAACTATATCAAAATTATGATTTAAACTATTTAGAGTTTGAAGTTATTTTTGTTAAAACAATTTCTAAATTATAAAGTTCATATCTTATATATTTAAAATTTTCACTAGTTTTTATAGAACTAAGCTTTGTTAGTTCTTCTAATACCCTAGCACTTTCTTGAGCTCTTTTAAAGTTTGCTATTAGGATTGAATTCAAATTTTCTCTATTTTGTTCACTCTTTATGGAATCTTTTAACACATCACCATTTACATCTCTTGTCTCAAGAATTTCAAAATAGTTTTCTGTTCTAGCTTTATGCCTTAGATTTTTTAATTTTGTTGAGTTTTCTTTATCATTATATACGTATCTAAAAATGTCTTCAACTACTCGAATACCTTCTCGTAATCTATTTAGGTTTGCGTCTATTATTCTTAAAAAATTTGAGTTCATATTAGTTATTAGTTAAATGAGTAAAAAAGAGCTTTTAGCCCTTTTTTACTATTAGTCTTCACTTCTTAAAATTCCAAGAATTTGTAATAGCGATGAGAATAGATTAAAGAAATCTAAATATAAAGACAATGCAGCTTCAACTGGTGAATCATAACCACCTTTAATTATTTGTTGTGTATCATAAAGAATAAATCCACACATTAAAATAGCAATACCAGAAGATAAAAATAAGTGAAACATACTTGAGTATGCAAACCAACCAAAAGCTGTACCTAAAGCAAATATTATTCCAGCAGCAAAAAGTACCCAAAATGCAGAGAATAAAAATCCACCCATAAATGAGAAATCTTTTTTAGTTGTCATAGCAAATAGTGAAATTCCACCAAATGCAACAGCTGTCATTAAAAATGCTTGACCAGCAATACCTGCACCACCTGGCATAGCTAAAATTGAAGCTAATAATGGAGCTATCATCAATCCTGTTAAAAATGTAATACCAAATAAAGCAACTAAATTAATACCAGCTTTATGTTTTACTCTAGGAATTACAAAAAATATTAATCCCATAACCGCAATAAATAGTATCCAATGCATACCAACTAAATATTGAACTATCTCAAGTCCTATGTAAGCTCCTGCACTTGCTGCTAACATTGAACCAGCAAATAATTGATATGTAGCTTTTAAAAAGCTCATCATATATGCTTGAGATGATTCTTGTGAATGTTCAGATGACTGATTAGTTAAATAATCTCTATTGTACATTTTTCTTTCCTTATTAAAATTTAAAAACATAATTTATATAACAAAAGCTTGTTATACTTGGACATTATAGTATAAAAAAATTGTAAATAAAAGATTAATAAATACAAATTCAGGAATTTAAGCGAATATTAATAAAAAACTCTTGACAAATAAGAAAAAAGCGATTATAATTCCCGTCCAATTTGACCAGATAGCTGGGAAGGTTGAGATCTTTAAAGTTTGATAGGTTT
>NZ_PDKB01000024.1 GCF_003316695.1 Aliarcobacter vitoriensis | reverse complement strand
ATGCTAAAACTGAAATGAAAATCTTTCTTTTCATCTTAAATCCTTTGTATTAATTTTGAGAATTTGTTTCTCTATATAGTAAGACGATTTAAATGAAAAAAATGGACAAATTTACAGAAAGAATTTTGAAATTTGTTAGTTTGAGTTACTTTTGGTAACAAAAATGAGACTATATTTAATGTAAGAATTAAATATTACAGTTTATATTTGATAGCAAAACTTTAAATTTCTATACTATAAAAACAATAGATATGCTTCCACAATGTGAAATATTTTTAAGTCATAAGTTAAACTTTATAAGTTTACCTTGTTTCAACTCATATAAATTATCTTTTATCTTTCTTATTAAATTTACTTTCTCTTTAAATTCTAAACTATTATCATATGATAAAGCCAAAAGCTTATTTGAATAAAATTTATGTAAAAGAACTAGTAATTCTTGGTTTAACCTTTGTTCATCATAACTTTCTAATTTATCATTTAATATTATTTTATTCAATGAGCTTGAATTAATATCTTCAAGTAACTCTTCAAAATCTTCTTTATGAAACTCAAACATTGAAGCATCTACTTTATCTAAAACCATATCCAATCTTCTTGGTTCTTCTAAAATAGATTTTATTATACAAAGTTCAGCGATATCAACTTTTGATAGATTTACTTCATTTACTCTTTTTTTAGAATTTGCAGTTTTAACCAAACTCTCTTTTATATTTAGCTTTTGAGCAATATATTTTTTGTACTCTTCTTGATACAATAAACTAAGAGTATTTAAATAATCATTTGTCTCATTTAAAGCTTTTTGTTTTTCAACAGGACTGTTTATATCATAGTTTGAAACTATATAATCAATAGCAAAATTTACAAAAGATATAGGATTTGAAAATAGTTTTCCTACTTCTTGAATTTGTCTATTTTTTATCATATCAGCTGGATCTTGTCCATCACTAAAAATAACAACTCCACCATCAAATCCAGCTTGACTTAACATAACAGAAGCCTTATAAGCTGCATTTAATCCTGCTTTATCACCATCATAAGCCAAAATAACTTTTGGTTCTCCCCTTCTTAAAAGTGGTAAATGCTCTTTTGTTAAAGCTGTTCCCAAAGTTGCAACTGCATTATTAAATCCAGCTTGATGAAGCATAATAACATCTAAATAACCTTCACAAACAACAATTTCTTTAGTTTTATAAATTTTCTCTTTTGCCAAATGATAGCCATACAAAAGTTTTGATTTATTAAAAAGATTTGTTTGTGGAGAGTTTACATATTTTGCTCCGTGATTTGTCAAAGTTCTTCCACCAAAACCTACAAGTTTTGCATTTATAGAGTAAATCGGAAACATCAATCTATCTATAAATCTTGAATACAATCCATTATCACCTTGACTTATAACTCCTACATCAATTGCATCATTTAAGTTATAATGGTTTGCTTTTAAAAAATCTATTGTACTACTTGAACTACTGGCATATCCTATTTCAAATTTTTCAATATATGAATCAAAAACTCCCCTACTTTGTAAGTATTCTTTGATATTTTGATTTGATAAAAGCTGTTTTTGAAAAAAACTGTTCACATCTTGTAAAACTTTATTATCACTTTTTTTAGAAACATTTGTATCATAATCCAAACTAAAGTTATACATAGAAGCTAGTTTTTCGATAGTTTCAGGATAAGAAAGTTTTTCATACTCCATAACAAATTTTATGCTATCTCCACCAACACCACAACCAAAGCAGTGATATATCTGTTTTGTTGGACTTACAACAAAAGAAGGTGTATCTTCTCCATGAAAAGGACAACAAGCTTTAAAATTTGCACCAGATTTTTTAACTTCAATAAACTGTGAAACTACATCAACAATATCAAGATGATTTTTTAGATTATCAATCGATTCTTTTTTTATCATTTGGCAATTATACACTTTTATTTTTTTATATGTACTTTTATGTTAGGATAACTCCTATTTATCATTTAAAAAAGGCTTTTTGTGGATAATATAGTTTTAGAGTATCGTGATCCGATTGTTGGAGTTATTTTAGTAGTTTTTTTAGTTTTTTTAATCTCATTTTTTACATACTCTTATGGAATATATAAAGAAAGAAGAGCTAGAAAAGATTATAGAAAATTATCTCTTAGATTTGAACTAGGAAAATTAAAAGAAGACGATTATATCAATTTATATAAAACATACAATCTCCCTTTTGACTCTATTTTACTTTTAGCATCTACTTTTTTGCATAAAGGAGATTACAACAAAGCTATTTCTGTATATTTAGCACTTCTTGAACATGTAAAAGATAGAGTAAAAAAAGAAGAATTACTAGAACTTTTAGGTACAACTTATCTAAAAGGTGGATTTTTACAAAGATCAAAAGATGTATTTTTAAAAATACTAAAAAACTCTCCACGAAATAAAAATGTACTAAAAAATCTTATGATTGTTTGCGAAAAACTAAAAGATTATAAAAAAGCAAAAGAGATAACAGAAGCACTAGAAGAGTTAAGCGTTGATGTAAAAAATGATAAAATCTATTTTGATAGCCTTTTGATAATAAATGATTCAATATTATCTTATGAAAAAAGAACAGACATTTTATACGAAATATTTAAAGAGAATAAAATAATTGAAAGAGTTTTTACAACTTTTTTACTCCAATTTAATAAAGATTTTTTCTACAATCACATAGATGAGTTTGATTGTTCAAAAATCATAGATATTTTATGGTATCAACCAAAAAACGATATTGACTTTGAAAAAGTTGAAAAAAATCAATTTCTAAAAGAAATATTAAATGCAAAAAATCATATAAATAACTTGGAAAATAGTAGCGATTTTGTTTTGGATATTCTAATTTTGATAAATAATCATAAAAAAGGTATAAATGCTTCATTGAATTTTGAGTTTATTTGTAGTTCTTGTAAACAATCTCACCCATTTTTTGAAGTACGATGTCCACATTGTCACAATATTTTTACACTTCAAGTAAAACACCATATATGCAAATCTTTTTTTCAAGCAAATCAATCTCTACAATAAGATAAAATAAATTTGTGTTATACTTTTAAAAAATTTACAAAGGATAAAAATTGAGTGACTATTCAAAACTTGAAAAGTGCTTGGATTATCAGTTTCAAAATAAAAATCTGATAATCGAAGCACTTACTCATAAAAGCTTCAAAAAACCATACAACAATGAAAGATTAGAGTTCTTAGGTGATGCTGTTTTAAATCTAATTGTTGGAGAATATTTATATAAAAAATTTCCAAAATCAAATGAAGGTGAACTATCTAAAATAAGAGCTAGTTTAGTAAATGAGACTGGTTTTACAAAACTTGCAAATGAGATAAATCTTGGTGATTATATCTTTATTTCAACAGCTGAAGAAAGAAACAAAGGAAGAACCAAATCTTCTATTTTATCTGATGCATTTGAAGCCATAATGGGAGCAATATATTTAGAAAGTGGTTTGGAAAACTTAAAGCCTATTGTTTTAAATCTATTGGAAAACTCTTATGATAAAATCAATCTTGATGTTTTATTTAGCGATTATAAAACTGCTTTACAAGAGATAACTCAAGCTAGATTTGCTTCGATTCCAGAGTATATTATTGAAGGTTCTTATGGTCCAGACCATAAAAAAGAGTTTGAAGTTTCTATTTGGATAGATGGAACAAATTTTGGAAAAGCAAGTGGTAAAAGTAAAAAATTAGCACAACAAGCTGCTGCAAAAATAGCTATTGACAAACTAAGAGAGGAAGAGAATTGAATACTTTTGGACATAGATTTAGATTTACAACATTTGGAGAATCTCACGGAAAAGCACTTGGTTGTATAGTTGATGGTGTTCCAGCTGGAATAAAAATAGATGAAGAGTTTATTCAAAATGAGATGAATAGAAGAAAGCCTGGACAAAATAAATATGCAACAGCTAGAAAAGAAGGTGATGTTGTAGAGATATTGAGTGGAGTTTTTGAAGGAGTTACTACTGGAACTTCTATTTCAATGATTATTTTTAATGAAAATCAAAAATCAAGCGATTACTCAAATGTAAAAGATTTGTTTCGTCCAGGACATGCTGATTTTACATATTTTAATAAATATGGAATTAGAGATTATAGAGGTGGGGGGAGAAGCTCTGCTCGTGAAACTGCTGCGAGAGTTGCAGCTGGTGCTATTGCAAAACTACTTTTAAAAGAACTAAATATAGATATAAAAAGTGGAATTTGTGAAATCAATGGGATAGAGGCTTCAAATTTTGATTTTGAAAATGTACAAAATTCTGAAATATTTGCACTTGATAAAAGTGTAGAAGAAGAACAAAAAAGAGCTATTTTAGATGCAAAAAATTCACACAATAGTGTTGGTGGAGTTGCACTTATAAATGTAAAAAATTGTCCTATTGGTTTAGGTGAACCAATATATCATAAATTAGATAGCCAAATAGCAAGTGCAATGATGAGTATAAATGCTGTGAAAGCTATTGAAATAGGTGATGGAATTTTAGCTTCAAAAGTTTTAGGATATGACAACAATGACCAAATAAGAAAAACTGGCTTTAAATCAAATCATAGTGGTGGAATACTTGGTGGAATTTCAAATGGTGATGATATAAATGTAAAAGTATATTTCAAAGCAACTCCATCTATTTTTATAGAACAAGATACAATTGATATTTACGGAAACGATGTAGAGTGTAAACTAAAAGGAAGACACGACCCTTGTGTAGCTGTAAGAGGTTCAGTTGTTGCTGAATCTATGATGGCTTTAGTTTTAGCTGATATGATACTTTTAAATCTATCTTCAAAAGTTGAAAATATAAAAAAAGTTTATAAAAAATAAATAAGAGAGCTTATATCAAGCCCTCTTGTATCCCCTCTTTTCTTTTCATATCCATAATTTCTAGCTCTTTTTCAGCAGTAATTACAATATCTTTATCAACACTAAAATCCAATCTTTCATCTTTTCCTTCGTAATCAACAGAATTTAAAATAACTTTGATTGAGTTAAGTCTTGCTAAAAATTTACTATCACTTCTGATAATTGTCCAAGGTGATTTATCTGTATTTGTATATTTCAACATATCATATTTTTTTTGTGTAAACTCTTCCCAACGACTTTGCATCTGCAAATCTATCTCACTTAATTTCCACTGTTTTAAAGGATTTTCTTCTCTCTCTTCAAATCTTCTAGCTTGTTCTTCTTTTGAAACTGATAGATAAATTTTTAAGAATTTAATACCATGTTCTATCAAATCTTCTTCAAATCTAGGAACACTTTTCATAAAAACTTCATACTCTTTTTGACTACAAAATCCAAAAACAGGTTCAACCATAGCTCTGTTATACCAACTTCTATCAAAAATAACTATCTCTCCACCAGATGGAAATTGCTCTACATATCTTTGATAGTACCATTGAGTTTTTTGAACATCTGATGGTTTTCCAAGTGCTACAACTCTATAATGTTTTTCATTCATATATCTTGTGATTCTTCGTATAGCTCCACCTTTTCCAGAAGCATCTCTACCTTCCATCAAAATAATCATCTTCTCATTGTGCTTTTCTAGGTGTTCTTGAAGTTTTATTAACTCAACTTGATATGGTTTTAAAAGTTCATCTTTTGTTCTATATGTAAATTTTGAGTGTAATTCGCTAATAAAACTTCCATTTCCTGATTCAAGTTTTTCTCTAAATTCATCTAAATTCATAGTTGCTTGATTTATTAAATTTTTATCATAATATTTATCAAATCCCATTTATTTCCTTTGTATTATATATTGGGGTTTATTATACTCAATTTTGATTACTTTTCAAGAACAATAACTATTTTGAAACGGTTCCAATATGTTTTTCAACAGAAGCTATCTTACTTTTTATCCTATCTTCTCCACTTGTTCTAATATCAAAATTTAAAACTGCATAAACTCTATTGCAACCTAAACTTTCAAGTTTCAAATAGCATAAATTTACCAAATCCAAAAGCTCTTTTAAAGTTTTTGCTTCAACAATAGTGTTCATAGATGTTAGTTGATATTTCAAACCACTATTTTTGATGATATTCAAAACCTCACTTACTTCTTTACTTTTGCTTCCATTTGTATCTGTTGGGAACATCGCTAGACTCATCAAAACTGACATTTATATCCTTTATATATTTTATATTTGATTAGCAAAAATAATACACAAATAAAGGTTTAATTGTCTTAAAAATTCATATTCTCTTGTAGCTCAGGCATATAGCTTTGAATTGTTTTGAAGTTTTTTTGAATAGTATCCTTTCATTTTTTTCGTTCTCCTTGTCTATAACTATATATACAAGGAAGAACAAAAAATCGGACGGTTTTATCTTTTAAAATAAAGGTTTCATATTTCGAAGATACATATTGTGATGAAGGTTAGTTGTTGTAAAAGTTATATCAGTTTTTGGTGCAAAAGTACCTGCCATATTTGTAAAACCTGTATATACAGGTATTACTTCAAAATTACCTGATAAGCTTTTTACCTCTTTTAAAGTATTTAGTGAAATTATTCTAGCTGGTTCATTGTTATAAGCACTTTTAACATCTTTTCTATCTATATGAGAATGTAGTTCTAACTCAAATTTCAAATTTTTATTATTAAATACCTTTAAAACTACTTCATTACCAGATTGTAAAAATTGTATTTTATCATGATCAGTAGATAATACATATGATTTTTTATTTACAATATCATAAGTTTCTAATACATTTTGTCCACCAAAAACACCTGTTGAATATATAACATAAACTATATCATTTCTAATACCTAATATTCGAGCATCCATTTTATATTCTTCTTTAATCATGTTTGAGAATCATTGAGCAATTATTTTCCTATTTGAAGCAAATAATGTTTCAATACCGTATATTCCAGATTTACTAACACCTATATTATAATTACCCATAGGATTAGAAAAAGTTTTATGATAACCTTGGCTACCACTTAAATCTAGATTTTTATTTATAAGTTTAAATGTTTTTCCATCAAAATTATAAACATTATCATAAATATTACTTTGATTTCTTTCTAGTTTAGTTAGTAATAAAAATTTATTATCATCTACAAACCAAGATATAAATGAGTTTTTCAAATAGTATAATCCATAACTATCATTTAAATATTATTTTGATAACATATATAAATTTCATTAAAAAGGATTAATATGCAATTAGACGTAAATGCCGAAGTTATTTTATCTCAACTTGGTTACTCAAACAATGAATCTTCTTTACAGCAAGCACAAACAATGATAGAATCTACAAAAAATTTTGATAAATTTGCAAAACATATCTTAACTTTAAATGACCATCTAAAAAAGATGAATGCCTATATCGCACTATCAAATACAACTGATTATCTAAAAATTAAATGCGATGAAAATGATGCAAAAGAAATCATAGAAGAGTTCCACGATATAGTTTCAAAATGGGCAACAAAATACAATGTCGATATAGAAAGAGTTAGTAAAAAACCAACTTACTATATCTTAGGTGTTTCAAACTAGAAAATATCTCTTTTACTATGACAATAAGGCATTTTATTATGCCTGTTGTAGTAGTTTTGATGATACTCTTCTGCTTTATAAAAATCTACCTTTTTATACAAACTTGTTGCTACTTCGTAACCTTTTTCTTTTAATTTCATTATCAAATCCAAAGCTATATTTTTTTGATTTTCATCACAATAAAAAATTGCACTTAAATATTGACTCCCTATATCTGGACCTTGTCCATTTGTTTGAGTAAAATTATGAATTTCGAAAAATAACTTTACCAAATCTTCATATCTTACAATATTTTCATCAAACTCAACTTCAACTGTTTCTATATATCCACTAAATCCACTACAAACTATCTCATAAGTTGGATTTTTTATGTGTCCACCCATATATCCTGATATTACACTTTTAACACCAGCTACTTTTTGAAAAAAATATTCGACTCCCCAGAAACATCCTGCACCAAAATATGCTTTTGAAATTGCCATGTTTATTCCTTTTCAAAATTTAAAGATATAGAGTTTACACAATGTCTAATATTTTTTTGTGTAAAACCTTCTCCTTCAAAAATATGCCCTAAATGTCCGCCACAATTAGCACAAACTATTTCAGTTCTTCTTCCATCAATATCAGGAACTTTTTTAACTGCATCTTTTATTTCATCATCAAAGCTTGGCCATCCACAACCAGATTTAAACTTATCCTGGCTTCTATAAAGTGGAGTATTACATTTTTTACAAAGATATGTTCCTTTTTCATAAAAATCATTATATATCCCACTATTTGGATATTCTGTTCCTTTTTGTTCTATTACATACTTCTCTTGTTCACTTAATTCATTAAATTTCATAGATTTTTTTCCTTTAAAATAGTATGATACTTGTTTTAGAAAATTATAACCAAAGGCATTTTAAATGAAAGAGAATCTACTTATAGTTTGGACAAATGGAGATATAGAAGTTGCAAATAACTTTCCACTTTTATATTCAAGTGTAATTTTAGATAGAAACTACTGGAAAACAGCACATTTAATGCTTTGGGGACCATCAATATTGCTTGTAAAAAATCAAACATTTATAAAAGAGAAAATACGACATATCATAAGTACAGGTGTAAAAATGAGTGCTTGTATTGTTTGCGTAGAAGATTATGGTGCTAGAGAAGAATTAGAAAAACTTGGAATTGAAGTAACTCATACAGGTGAGCTTTTAACAAAAGCTTTAAAAGATGATAGCTATTCTGTTTTGACTATTTAAGCTTTTTCAGAAACTCTTTTATTAAAAATGAAGTAATACCCCAAATTACTTCATCTTCCCATTTATAAACCCAAACTTTATGATTTTTATTTCCCCAAGGTTCATGATATATTTTAGGTAAACCTAAATCTTTTGTAGGAAAATATTCTATTATATCTCCATTATCATCTATTTCATAAGGCATTATTTGATTTTTTAAAGTATAAACTTCTGGTTTTGTATTTTTAAAAAAAGATAGAGGAATTAATAAAATTTTTTCAACTTCATTTTTATCTATTTTTAAATTTTTTAAAGCTTTACTTTTTATTTTACCTACAAATGGTTCTATTAAAACACCAATAGAAGTATAGTAAGTATCAAGCTGTCCAAAGATATTTATATCTTTCTTAAGAATTCCTAACTCTTCATAAAGTTCTCTATAAACCGTATCTTTGAAATTTTTATCTAAACTTTGATCAAATCCACCACCAGCAAAACAAATATCTCCACCTTGCTTTATATGCTTTGCTCTTTTTTGAAAAAGTAGATGATATTTTCCTTTTATTTTTATAAGAGGAATTAAAACTGCACTATTAAAAATTCTATCTCTTCCTAAAATATTTGGATGTTTTGGAAGCTTTGCTTTCAGTGATTTTATTTTAGAATTTTTCATCATGATTTTCTATATATTTTATAGCATCTATCATAGTTTTAGTTATTTTTAATAACTCTTTTTGTGAAATTGTATATGCAACTATCGAGTAAAAAAGCTTACCAAAAGGACGAAGCCAAACCCCATTTTCCACACAAAAATCTTGAAGTTTTGAAGCATATTTATCATCTTTAAGCTCTATTATTCCAATAACTCCAATATTTCTTACATTTTTTACTATTTTGCTATCTTTTATTTTTTCTAATTCTTCTTCAAATATTTTCTCTATTTTTAAAACTCTTTTTTGCCAAGGAGAATTTAAAAGTAAATCTATACTTGCATTTGCAACGCTACAAGCCAATGGATTTGCCATAAATGTTGGACCATGCATAAGTACCCCAATTTGGCTATTTGAAATAGTATCACTTATATCTTTTGTTGTAAGCATAGCAGCCATTGTCATATATCCACCAGTTAAGCCTTTTCCAATAGTTAAGATATCTGGTTTTATATTTGTATATTCATAAGCAAACATTTTTCCAGTATGCCCAAAACCAGTTGCAATTTCATCAAAAATAAACAAAATATCATACTTTTCACAAAGTTTTTTTGCAGTTTCAAGATATTTTGGATTATATATTCTCATACCTCCAGCACCTTGAACAACTGGCTCTATTATAAATCCTGCTATTTCGTTATGGTGTTTTTTTAAAATCTCTTCCAACTCTTTTAATTCTTTTGAACAATCACTATCAAATCCTAAAGATGGAGCTTGTGTAAAAATATTTTGACTTAAATATGTTCCATAAAGAGAGTGCATAGAGTTTTCTTTATCACAAACACTCATTGCTCCTAGAGTATCACCATGATAAGCATTTTTTAATGCTAAAAATTTATATTTATCTTTTCCTTTTGCTTTTTGATACAAAATAGCAGTTTTTAAAGCTACTTCAACTGAAACTGAACCACTATCACATAAAAAAACTGAGTTCAAACCAGTTAAATCAACCAATTTCTTACTCAAAATTGAAGCTGGTTTATGAGTTAAACCACCAAACATAATATGTGGCATAATTTTAAGTTGCTTTTTCAAAGATTTATTTAAAAATTTATTATTATATCCATGAATTGCACTCCACCAAGAACTCATACCATCTATAAGTTTTTCTCCACTCTCCAAATATATTTTGCATTTTTTAGTCTTTTTTACACCTAAAATTTTAGTTTTTGAAGGTAAAGAGTTATATGGATGCCAAGTGTGATTTTTATCTATTTCTAAATAATTCAAATGTTACTCCTATTATTCCACGATATTTAAAGCAATAGTTACCATTGCCCCTTTATAAGATACATTTTCAAAAGTAAATTCAGAATTTTTTATAAAGATTTCTCCATTCATATGTTTAGAAATAATCTGATTTGACATATAAAGTCCTATTCCAGTTCCACTATATTGATGTTTAGTAGTAAAATATGGTTCAAAAACTTTATCTAAGATATTCTCATCAATTCCTCCAGCATTATCTTTTATTTCAATTAAAACTCTATTTTTATTAACTTTTAACTCAATAACTATAATTCTTTTATCAATTTTATTTTGTTCTAATGCATCTTTTGAATTATTCAAAATATTTATTAAAACCTGTATTAGCTCTGTTTCATAACCAAATATTTTAATACTTTTTGATTTATATTCTACCTTCACCATATTTTTTACAAGACTCATATTAACTAATTCTATACTTTTTTTGATACAAGAATCTAAATCAAAAATCTCTTTATTTTTTTGTGGTTTAAAGAAATATCTAAAGTCATCTATTGTTTCAGATAGATACAAAGAAGTGCTTACAATAGAGTCTGTTATTTTGAATAATTCATCATCATCTAACATATTTAGCTGTTTCTTCAATTTTATCGAACTTGCATTTGTAGATATAATTGACAATGGTTGTCGCCACTGATGAGCTATATTTTCTATCATTTGTCCCATAGAGATCATTTTTTGTTGTTGAGATAAGATTCTATCTTTTTGTAAATTTTTATCAACCTCTTTTTTTATCCTATTTGCCAATCTTTTATTTACATTTTTAAGTTGTCTAGTCTTTAAACTAACTAGATATTTAAGTCTTTTATTCATCCTATTTAAGAAAATTTGTCTATACAGAATAACTCCCAATATAACTAAAAGTGCAATAAAAATTTTTGTAGCTGTTGCAAAATCAAAATAATTTTCATATTTTGTATAAACCCACTTATTCACAATATCAACTATCTGTTTTTCATCTATTGATTGTACTAATTTTTCAAAAATATTATATATTTCTACTTTATCTTTGTTTACTGCAATTGATACGCTTAAACTTTCATCTATCTTTCCAGAAATTGATATTTTAGATAAATATTTTGTTTGAATGTTATACCAAGAAGTTGCAATAGTATCTATATGTCCAAAAACATCATCAGAGAGTATTTTTTCCATAGCTTCATCAAAATTATTTACTGGAATAAAATCTATATCTTTATATTTATCTTTTAATTTTTCAATTAATTCATAGTTTTTATTTACAGTAATTTTCTTATTTTTTAAAGAACTTAAGTTATCTATAAATGTTACACTACTTGAAGTTAATAAAACAAGTGGAATTTTCATATATGGTTTTGTATATAAAAAATCCGTTTCACCTTGATTTGGTTTTACAGATATTGACAAAATATCACACTTATTTTTATATAGATTTGTTAAGGTTTCACTCCAAGTCGAAGTTGGTACAAGTTTTATAGGTTTTGGTAGCTTTGTTTGAAGTAATGAAATATAATCAGCTACAACTCCTTTAAAAATATCATTTTCAACTTGACTATATGGTAATATATTTGGGGCAGAACACATTTTTATATCTATGATTTTATCTAAATATTTTTGCTCTTCATACGTAAATTTTATATTATCATCATTCAAATTTGCAAAATAACTATTTATATCTATATGATTATCTATTAATCCCATTAGATTATATAAATCATAAATTCTTTGAAACTTCTCTTTTTTTATATCTCCTAATTCAATATCTTTTACATAAGATAACTTTTTTAGTTCATTTGCTTCAAATATCAATTCATCTTTTGTCAGGTTTTGACTATTATATTTTTCTAAAATTGTATTAACACTATCATCTATATGAGTATAAGCATATTCCCAACCCTTTAAAGATGCTTTCTTAAAATCTAAGACTATATTTTTATTATCTTTTACATAATCTTCATTTGTATATAAAAAATCACTGTATAAATCAAATCCATAATCTTTTGGAGAAAATACATTATATTTTATATTATCTTTTTCTAGCCAATATGGTGCTTTTGAAATATAAGCTGTTATCAAATCTGTTTTTTTATCTATCAAGTCATTTATATTATGAGAATGTGGAATTATATTTATACTGTTTATATCTATTTTGTTTGATACTATCATAGATTTTATAGATACTTCACTAGAATCATCTAAAGTAGTCATCATTGTTTTATTTTGGAATTTTGATATAACATCAACACCTGAATTTTTTGTACTAATCAAAACTAAAGGTGATACCTGAAAAAGTGCATTTATAATTACAATATTTTTATTTCGAGATTTTTCAACTATTAAATTTTCTCTTCCAATAGCAAAATTAATTTCACCATCATTTACACTTTTTGGAATATCTATATCAAATGAGAATGGTAAAATTTCAACATCAAGACCTAACTCTTCATAAAAACCTTTTTCCTTTGCCATATAGTAACCAGCATATTGAAATTGGTCAAACCAAGCTAATTGAAGTGTAACTTTTTTTAAATCTTTTGAATACATATTTGTAGAAAAGATGATAAATATAATAAAAAATTTAAGATTTAAAAAAAATTTCAATTTTAGCCTTTAAAATCTATACCAAAAATTTTGGTATAGAATATTTTTTAGTGTAAAAAGTGTCTTATTCCAGAAAAATATAGAGCCATTCCATATTCATTTGCTGCCTCTATAATTTCGTCATCTCTGATACTTCCACCTGGCTCAATAACACATTTAACACCTGCTTTTTGTGCCTCATCAATACTATCTCTAAATGGGAAGAATGCTTCACTTGCTAAAACTGCTCCAGTTACATCAATTTCTAAATCACTAGCTTTTCTTAAAGCAGCTTTTGCAGCATCAACACGGCTTGTCATTCCCATACCAACAGCAACCATTGCAGAATTTTTTACATAAACTACACAATTTGATTTTGTTAAACTTGCTATTTTATAAGCAATTTCCATATCTTTTATCTCTTGTTGAGATGCAGCTCTTTTTGACATAAGTTTTGAGTTTTTAACTTCATCAACTCCAACTTTATCAGCATCTTGATATACAAATCCTCCATCAACTCTTTTAAAATCAATCTCATCATTTGCCAATTCTAAAAATTCAGTTCCTTGCTCAAAAAGTTTAATTCTTTTTTTACTTTCAAAAACTGCTACTGCTTCTGGTGTAAATTTTGCAGCAAAGATAACTTCTAAAAAAATCTCATTCATTTTCTCTGATAACTCTTTATCAACTATTCCATTTACTGCTACAACTCCACCAAAAGCTGAAATTGGATCACATTTTAGTGCTTCAATATAAGAATCTAATAAAGTATCTTTTATAGCAAAACCACATGGATTTCCATGTTTTACTATACAAACAGCTTTATCTTTTCCAAAAGCAGCAGCAATTTTAGCAGCTCCACTAATATCACCCATATTATTGAAACTTGGTTCTCCTTTTACAATTTTAAATTTACTTGAAAATTGTTTATCGAACTCATATAAAGCACCTTTTTGATGTGGATTTTCTCCATATCTTGTATCAAATACTTTATTTCCAACTATAAATTGTTTTGCCCCAAAACCATTATTAAATCTTTTGTTCATATAGTTTGCAATCATAGAATCATAAGAAGCTGTGTGTTCATAAGCTTTTATCATTAAATCTCTTCTAAACTCGTACGTATTTGTATTGTTTTTTAGATTATTTAATACTAAATCATAATCAGCAACATCTGTAACAATAATAACTGAATCAAAGTTTTTAGCAGCACTTCTAACCATCGCTGGTCCACCAATGTCTATATTTTCAATAATTTCTTCAAAATCATCTGTTTTTTCTATTGTTGCTTTAAATGGATATAAATTTACACAAACTAAATCAATACCTTCAACACCTAACTCTTTAGCTTGGTCTAAATGTGATTGTTTATCTCGTCTATGTAAAATTCCACCGTGAATATAAGGATTTAAAGTTTTTACTCTTCCTTCAAAACATTCTGGAAATTTTGTAACTTCATTTGCTTCAATTACAGATACACCTTCTTCTTTTAACTTACTATAAGTTCCTCCAGTTGAAATTATCTCATAACCTAATTTTACAAGCTCTTTTGCAAAATTTACAACACCACTTTTATCACTTACACTAATTAATGCTCTCATTCTTTCCCTTCTTTTAATTTTAAAAATAAAAAAAGCCAAACTAAAAAGTTTGGCTAATAAAGATTTTATTGATCTTGTTCTATTACTTCTTTAAATCTATTAAAGTAAACTTGACTTAATTTATCTAACTCTTTAAAAATATCATTTATTATGATTTTATCTCCACCAGTTTTTCCAATACTTATACAAGAAATTCCATTTTTAGATGCTAATTGTTCAAATGCTTCACAATTTGAAAGTTCAACTTCTACTATTGCTCGACTTAAACTTTCACTAAAAATATCTTTACCATCTTCTAAAGAGATATTTGCTTCAACTCCAATATTTCCAACAACAGCCATTTTTGCCAAAGATATAGCAATTCCACCAAGATTTACATCTTTTGCAGATTTTAAAAGCTTAGCTTTATTTGCTTCAATTACTGTATTCCATAAATTAAGTTCTTTTTCAAAATCAACTTCAGGGTGAGTTCCTGCTACTTTTCCATAAAGTTTTTTTAGATATAAACTTCCACCAAACTCTGATTTTGTATCTCCTAAAAGATATAAGATATTTCCATTTCCTTGAAGTTTTGCACTTAATACATTATTTGCATCTTCATTTACTCCCACCATAGCAATAGAAGGTGTTGGGAAAACTCCTACTCCATTTGTTTCGTTATATAAAGATACATTTCCACCAATAACTGGAGTATTTAAAGCTCTACAAGCATTTTTTATACCTTCACAACTCTCTTTAAACTGCCACATAACTTCTGGATTTTGTGGATTACCAAAATTTAAACAATCTGTAATAGCTTTTGGAACAGCGCCACTCATAGCAACATTTCTTCCACTTTCCATAACAGCTGCTGCTGCTCCTAATTGTGGATTAATATAGCAAAATCTTGTATTACAATCAGCACTCATACTTAAAGCTTTTCCCGTCTCTTTAATCCTAATTGTTGAACCATCAAGACTTCCAGGACCTTTTATAGTATTTGTTTGCACCATTGAATCAAATTGATTATAAATCCAAGATTTATCTACAACTTCCATATCCGAAAAAAGTTCATCAAAAGCGATTTGATTTGAGATTTCTTTATCTAATTTTACATTTTCAATAGTTTTTAAATATTCTGGTTCTTTAATTGGTCTATCTAAAACTGGTGCTTGTTCACTCACTGGTTGAACTGGAATATCAGCAACTTTTTCACCATGCCAAAATAGTTCCATATTTCCAGTATTTGTAACTTCACCAATAACAGCAACATCAAGCTCCCATTTTTGGAAAATATCTATAATATCTTGCTCACAACCTTTTTTAGCACAAATAAGCATTCTTTCTTGAGATTCACTTAACATAAAATCATAAGGAGTCATTCCCTCTTCTCGTGCAGGAACTTTATTTAAATGCATAACCATTCCAGAACCACTTCTTCCTGCCATTTCAAATGAAGATGAAGTAAGTCCTGCAGCTCCCATATCTTGAATACCAACAATTAAATCTTTTTTAAATAGTTCTAAACAAGCCTCTAAAAGTAGTTTTTCAGTAAATGGATCTCCAACTTGAACAGTTGGTCTTTTGCTTTCACTATCTTCTGTAAAAGAGGCACTTGACATAACAGCCCCACCAAGTCCATCTCGTCCAGTTTTACTTCCTACATAGATAACAGGATTTCCTATACCTTCAGCTCGTCCATAAAAAATTTCATCAGCTTTCGCTAAACCTAAAGTAAATGCATTTACAAGATTATTTCCAGCATAACACTCTTCAAAAGTTGTCTCTCCACCAATAGTTGGAACACCCATACAGTTTCCATATCCACCAATTCCAGCAACAACACCTTTTAAAAGATATCTATGTTTTTTAGCAGTTTCACTATCTCCTTCAATTGAAGCAAATCTTATAGAGTTCATACTAGCAACTGGTCTTGCACCCATTGTAAATACATCTCTTAAAATTCCTCCAACTCCAGTAGCAGCTCCTTGATAAGGCTCTATGAAACTTGGGTGATTGTGAGATTCCATTTTAAATACAGCAGCATATCCATCGCCAATATCTATAACTCCAGCATTTTCTCCAGGTCCTTGAATAACCCATGGTGCTTTTGTTGGGAAACCACTTAAATATTTTTTACTTGATTTATATGAGCAGTGTTCGCTCCACATAGCAGAAAAGATACCAATTTCAACATAATTTGGCTCTCTTCCTAAAATTTCTTTGATATTTTCAAACTCTTCTAAAGTTAAAGAGTGTGCAAGTGCTATTTCTTGAATATTCATCTCTTTTTTTTGCATTTTTCGCCTTAAATTTGGTTATTGAATTTAAGGCTGATTGTATCTAAAAAAGAGTTAAATTTGCTTTTAATCTTCTGTTAGAATTTGAACTTTATTATTAACTATCTCTATAAAAAGTTCTTTTTTACCAATAAATCTTACACTTGGACTAAAATATTCCTCATCCATCAATACTTTATACATTTTTTTACCTAAAGAGTTTGGATATGGAGAAATATCAAGATTAAATAGATTTATAGTTTTATCTTCATTTTTTGCAAAAACTGCTCTTTTTTGAGAAGAAAATGTATTAATATCACTTCTATCAGCTCTTTTAAAATCTTTTGAATAGTAAGATAAATACTCATCAATTTTTGAATACTTCCAAGCATCTTTCCATTTATAAACCGTACTTAAAATTAAAGCGATATCACTTTTTGTTGCTTTTTTGAAATCTTCATTTGTTGTAATTAAAACTGCTTTTTTATAATCAATATTTTTTTCTAAAGCTTCCAATTTATCATTATTTAAAGCTATACAACCTTGAGTAAAAAGCTCTCTATCTCCATTTAGTGGCATACCATGTATCCAAATACCATGCCCTTTTCTATTTAAACTTTTATCAAAATTATCAGGATATGCAGTAACTAAAGCAAAAGGACCATAAAATTGATCAAGACCAGTTCTTTTTTGAGTTAATTCATAAGCACCTTCAGGAGTTTTTTTATCTCCTTCTACAAGTTTATCTCCCTCTTTTTCTCCAACAATTATGCTATCAGTTGATACCTTTTTAAAATCATCTTTATCTTTCTCATATAAAGAAATTTTTTTATTATTTTTTTGTGCAACGATTATGTATTTTTTTGTTTCATAAAAACCATAATCAACATTTTTATTCTCAAGATACTTTTCCCAAGCACCAATATCTTTTAAACTTTTTTCTAGTTCTTTTTCTACTGCACTAATACCTTTTGTTCTATAAAGTTCAAAGATATCACTAGCGAAAAGGTTTACCCCTAGAAAAATTAAAATTATTATTTTTAACAAGCCCTACTCCATTTAGTATTTAAGTTTTATTATTATATAATATTTGTCCTAATTTTTTAATAAAAAGGGATTATATATAATATGAAAAAAATTTTATTATCTTTTATTTTTCTTATCAATTTTTTATACTCAGCACAAGTTGAAGAGTTACTCTGGCCAAAAGGTGAAAGCTTTTTAACTTTTTTAGAAAAGAACAACATTCCATTAAAACTATATTATGAACTAGATAAAGAGGATAAAGAACTTTGTAGTGAGATTCAAACAAACAATAGGTTTCATTTATACACTGAAGATGATGGTAGTTTCTCACAAGTTTTAATTCCTGTTTCTCTTGATATGCAAATTCATATATACAAAGATTCAACAAACAATTATAAATTCCAAACTCTTCCTATAAACTATTCTGAAAGTTCTGAATTATTTGCTATTCCTATTAATGAATCAATCTCTAGTGATATTCAAAAAGCAACTGGAGACGTTACAATATCAGCAATAATAAACTCTTTATTTAGTGGAGTTGATTTTAAAAAAATGAAAAAAGGTGATTTTGTTGCAGTTGAATATAGCCAAAAAACTTATTTAGGAAAACTTCACGGAATGCCTGAAATAAAATCTGTAATGGTTCAAATAAATGGAAAACCATTTTATAGATTTAAAAATGAAAAAGATGACAAATACTATGATGAAAATGGTGTTGGATTTACAAAAACATATCTTTTCCAAATTCCTTTAACATATACTAGAATTTCAAGCCCATTTACAAATAAAAGATACCATCCTGTTTTAAAAAGATATAGAGCCCACTTAGGTACAGATTTTGCAGCACCAACTGGAAGAAATATATATGCAGCTAGTGATGGAAGAGTTGAATTTGTAGGTACAAAAGGTGGATATGGAAAGACAATTATCATTAACCACCAAAATGGTTATAAAACTTTGTATGCACATCAAAATGGTTTTGCAAAAGGTATTAGACAAGGGAAAGTTGTAAAAAAAGGTGAACTTATAGGTTATGTTGGTTCAACAGGACTTAGTTCTGGTCCACATTTACATTTAGGTTTATATAGAAACAATGTAGCAGTAGACCCTATGACTGTACTTAAAAAACCAAAAATGGAAGGTCTTGATCCAAGGGACAAAGCTCCTTTCTTAGCAAATGCAAAAAATATCATCTCGAAGTTTAATAAAGAAATGAATAACGACAACAGAACTACTCCAAATAGATTAGATAGGATTCATGATAGAAGTAATATTGATTTATTCTAAGTAAAATAAAGAGAGTATATAATCTCTCTTTATTTTTAAATATTATTAAAACTCCATTTTCATAGAAAATGCAACAGTTCTTGGATCACCTAAAACAGAACTACTAGCCCAATAATCTTCATCAGTTAAATTTTGTACATTAACTATAAAAGTTGTTGGATATTTATCTAGTTTTGTTTTATATCTAAGCCCTGCATCAAATAGTGTATAAGATGGCACATAATTAGTATTAGTTTCATTACCATATTTTTTACCAGTATAATATGCACCTCCTGTTAAAAATAAACCTTTGATTTGTGGGATTTCATACTCTGCATATATTTTTGCCATTTTTGAAGCTGCATTTGTTGGTTTTTTATCTTTTATATTTCCATCACTCCAATGTGTTGTATTTTTAACATTCAAGTCCATCAATACTCCTCCACCAAATATTGTTAAGTTATCTGTAACTTTTCCAGTAGCAGTTAATTCTAATCCTTGATGTATTTGTTCACCATTTTGAGTGTAAATTGGTAAAGAATTTGTTGAATGTTCTTCATAAAAATTTGCTTTTTCAATTCTAAAAAGTGCTCCAGTTAATAAAACACTTTCATTTAGATTATATTTTGCTCCAACTTCATATTGTTTACTTACATATGGAGCTAATATTTCGCCTCTATTTGCATAAGTATCTCCAACAATAGTTCCTTGTTCTAAACTTTCCATATATGTAGCATAAGTTGTCAAATATTCAATTGGTTTATAAATAAGTGATAAAGTTGGTGTCCATTCTGATTCATCATATTTTGTCTTTAATTCACCATTATTTGTTCCACCAACCGTATTATGATAGTTTTCATTAATAGCAGTTGCATAATTAACTCCTACCATAGCACTCCACTGTTCATTAAAAGTAATATCATCACCTATTAAAATATTTTTATATATTGTATCTCCAGCTTTTATTTTTGGATAAGTACCTAGTGTTCCTTTACTTGACCAATTTGGTTTTGCTGTATTTTTAGCTTGTTCTAAAGTAATACCACTTTGTGTGTGACCTAAGAATCCATCAGCAGAAACAGAAAAATCTGAATAATTTTCTGAATACCCAAGAGTTAATAAATGCTCAGTATTTAAAAGTGAAAATTCACTATCTAAGAAAACATTTCCTCCATAACTACTTGTATCTCTTTCCCCATAATTCCAAAAATTTTGGTTATATAAGCCATTTCCTAAATAATTTAAGCCTGATGATATTAGATTATAAGTTCCATCTTCATAAAAAGCTGATGTTCTTAAAGTAAAAATATCATTTATTGCCCATTTTAAACTAGCTATTACTCTATCATGCTCTTTTTCATCATAAGCCCAATCTGGTTTATACTGTTCTCCTACATCAAGTTTAGGATTTTCTCCTGAAAAGCCACCAAATGATACTTGATTATTACTTTTATAATATCTATGGTTATATTTAACATCTGCATATACATTATCTGTAATTTGCCAATCTAAAGCAACACTTGCAACTTTTTGTTCTTTATCTATATTTTTTATAGGAGTTTCTCCATCTTGGTACATCAAGTTTACTCTATAACCAAACTTACCTTTTTCATCAAACTTTCCACCTAAATCAATATGTCCATAGTATTGTTCTCCACCATAGTTTCCAATAGTTATATTTCTTAAATCTTGTTGTGTTGGTGATTTGATAACATAATTAACTGCTCCTCCAACTCTTCCACCACCATATAAAAATCCTGATGTTCCATTTATAATTTCTACTCTTTCAATCTCTTCCATACTCATCGAACCTAAAGATAAAGCATAAGGGATTCCATCTATTACAGGTGCACTTCCAGAGAATCCTCTTATAGATACATTAACGGTATCCATATATGTTCTTCCTAAATCTTGAGTAAGTGGGCTCATTTTAAAAATTTGTGACATATTCACTGCAACACTATTTTCGATTAAGTCTTTTGAGATTACAGTCATTGAGTATGGAGTGTCTTGTAGTTTTCTTTCATTCCAAATACCTACTCCCTTTGTTTCTTCTACAAGGTAGCCTGATTCTGCACTTCCATTTTTATAATTAGAACTAGAAACAGATATTTCATCTAAAACAGTAGTATTACCAAAGTTTTGATATTTTGGTTTTTCTATTATATATATTACACCATCTTCTTGAATAGCTTTTAAATCATTTGGATTTAGTACACTATTTAAACTATCTAATACCGTACCCCCCCCCGAAACTCACTTTTTGCGAATTTATACTTTTATCTTTAAGGTTATTAGCTTTTGAAATATATGTTACATTATATTTCTTTACTATATTCTCTACTGCTTCTTGCAAACTTATCTCTTTTGCATTTGCAAAAGAACTTCCTAACATCAATGATGTTACAACTGACATGAAAACTCTTCTTTTCATCTTCTAATCCTTTGTATTAATTTTGAGAATTTATTTCTCTATATAGTAAGACGATTTAAATGAAAAAAATGGACAATTTTTACAAAAGAATTTTCAAATTTGTTAGCTAGAGTTACTTTTTGTAACAATATGAGAGTAAATTTGAATTATAGAATTATATTTCTAAAATTCAAATTTATATTTTATCTTTGTCTTAAAATAATAATTGTAGCAATAACAGACAATAAAATTCCAGCTAAAACTCCCAAAGTTATAGTTTGTCCTTCAAATAAAAACATTATAACAGCAACTATTGCAGGATTTAGATAAATATAAGCCATAAGTTTTTTAGGTCCTAAAATCAAAGTTGCTTTTTGATATAAAAATAGCGTTATTATAGTAGTTCCAATAACCAAATAAAGTAAAGAATAAAAATGATTCAATTCTATTTTATTCCAATCATAAGGTATATTTAAAATTTGCATAGTTAAACTCATCCATACAATTCCACCTAAAAGTGTAGCAAAAACTAAAACCAATAATTCATCTTTTTTACTATATAAAATCTTTATAAATATAGGATATAAAGCCATAGAAAATGAAGCAATTAAAAATACAATATCACCTTTATTTAAACTCAAAGTTAAAAACAATCCAAAATCAGCTTTAAATACAACAATACAAGTAGAAATAATCCCTAAAATATATATAAATAGCTGTTTTAAAGGTATTTTTTCTTTAAAGAAAAATATACACAATATTGCAGTCATCAAAGGTACTAAAGTATATATTGTAGCTGTATTTAAAACTGTTGTATCTTCCAATGCTTTTAGCATACCTATAAAATATAAAGTATAAACTAAACTCACAATCAAAGCTTTTGGAAGTATTTGGAATACTTTTATCAATCTAGCTTTATTAAAAATAATAATTGGTGATAAAAAAAGTAATGCCAAAACAAATCTAAATAGAGTTAAAGATGTTGGGTCAATAACATTTGCTAGTTTTTGTGAAGCCAAAAATGACCCAGCAATCAAAATAGTTGCAATAGTTGCTAGAATATGAGCTTTAAAAGTTTCACTCAAATCAATCCTTTAAATTTTTATTTTTATTTTATCTAAAAGAGTATAAAATAGATGTCTTTAAAGCAGAGACGACTCTGCCTCTTTACTCATCGAGGACGGCCTCAATTTTCAAATAAAGGATTTTTATGAGTTGGTTCATACTATTTTTGGCTGGACTTTTTGAAGTTGTTTGGGCTATTGGTCTAAAATATAGTGAAGGTTTTACAAAATTAACTCCTAGCATAATTACTCTTGTTACTATGATTATAAGCTTTTATCTTCTTAGTCTTGCCCTAAAATCTCTTCCATTAGGAACTGCTTACGCTGTTTGGGTTGGAATAGGAACTATTGGTACGGTTATTGCTGGAATATTTTTGTTTGGTGAATCTATGAATATTATTAGAGTAATTAGTATTTTATTTATTTTATTGGGTATTATAGGACTAAAACTTACTACAAACTAAAAGTGTAGATAAATGTTGTTCCAGAGTTTTCTTTGGATTCAACATCTATTTTTATACTGTTTTTTTTACAAATATTTTTTACAATACTAAGCCCTATTCCAAAACCACCAGTTATATTATCGCCTCTATAATATCTTTCAAAAATTGTGCTTGTATCTTTTATACCAACACCTTCATCTTTGAAAATTAATTTTACAAAACCACCCTCTTTTTCCAAAGTAACATATATATTTGAGTCATTTTTTGAGTATTTTATAGCATTTGATAAGTTATTATCAATCAATCTAAAAGCTTCTATTTCATTGAAATATATATTTATATTTGTTTGTATATTTTTGTGAAAAACTATATTCTTACTTACTGCTAAGTCATTAAAAAATTCTACTCTTTTTTCCAAAAAGTTTGAAAAATCAATATTAGTTTTCAAATCTTTTACAACATTTTGTTGCATATAATACTCTAAATCTTCATATATAATAGTCATATTTTTGAGTGCGGATTTAACTCTTAAAATATTTTTATCATTTCTTAATCTTAAAGATAGCATATCTGTATTTATGCGTGCCACTCCAATAGGAGTTTTAAGCTCGTGCATAGCATCTTTTAAAAATTCATCAAGATAAATATTTAATCTTTTATATGGCTCAATACTTTGTTTTATCACAAAAAATGAGAGTAAAAATATAAAAACACTCACAATTAAAAGAAGAATCAAAGCATTGTATATAACTTCACTATAATCAATATTTTTACAAACAACCAAAAAAGAAGCTCCTAAAATATTTGATTCTAAATACTCTTTGTAGCAAAACTTATCATTAAAATTTTTAAAATCTTCATCAAAAAGTTCTATTGAACTATTTGAATAAAAAATCTCTTTTCTATTTTCATCAAAGATACTTGAAAAAAATATATTTGATCTTGGATAGTAGAAAATATTGTTATTTTGTTTTTCAAAATTTTCTATTTTTAAAACAATTTGATTTGAATAGTTTTGTAAATCTAGTTTATCTTTAATATTTTGGTTTTTTATAGTTGCATCAATATAAAAATATATTGGAATAAAAGCTATAAGCAAACTTATTGCTACTTGAATTACAATATACTTTATCTCTAGTTTACTATCTATCAATTTTATATCCTAAAAATCTCTTAGTTTTTATAAAATCTTTGTGAGTTTTTTCTCTAACTCTTTTTATACACATTCTAATATCTGCATATGATATCTCTTTATTTTCCCAAACATTCTCATGTAAACTTTCAATAGAGGTAAAAAATCCTCGATTTTGTACCAAAAAAGCTACAAGTTCAATCTCTTTTGAACTTAAATCTACAATATCATCATCTTTATATAAAAGAGATTTTTTCATACTATATTTAAAATCCAAATCTAATTCTATAAAATCATCATTTACTTGAAAATGATTTTTTATAACTTGTTCTATTCTAAATTTCAGTTCTATCATATCAAAAGGTTTTCTTATATAGTCATTGCACCCTAAAGTATAACCACGACTTAAATCTTTTATATCAGTAAGTGAAGTTAAAATAATGATTGGCGTATCGATATTTGCCTCTCTTACATACTTTACAAGTTCAAAACCATCCATTTTTGGAACTCTGATATCTAGTAAAAGTAAATCATATTTTTTATCAAAAATAGCATGTAAAGCATCTTCACCATTTTCAAAATCATCAACTACAAAATCTAACTCTTCTAAAAACTCTTTTATAGATATTTTATATAAATAATCATCTTCAAGTAACAAAACTTTTATCATTTTATTATTATCTCTTTTCTTTGACTACTTGTAAAATCTTTTTTTTCTTGTTTTACAGTAATATCTCCCAAATAATCATATTTTGGTAAATATGAAAAATTATTTATATTTTTATCAAAACATATTACCAAAACTCCAACACTATTATTTTCAAAACTTCCTAAAGGAATTTGAGTAATTATCCTATCATTTGTCTCATAATAAAATTTATCATTTTTCAAATAATTTGTGTTTTTGCTCAAAGTTTCAAACAAAGTTTTATTGAAACTATTTTGTAAAACTACAAAATTTTCCAAAACTTTATTGTTGTTATGATATTTTGCAATATCCAAATATTTTGTTTCAAGTAAAACAATGCTTCCTATACCAAAAGCTTTTAATCTTTCAATCAAAAAACTAAAATCTACAATAACTTCAACAGAACCTATAAAAATACTATTTTTATCAAAAATAGGAGCAATAGCTTTTATATTAAATCTTTTACCTAGTTCACTTGAAACATAAGGTTCTTTTGTATTTTTTACCTTTACAAGTCCTTCTCTAAAACTCTCTAACTTTAAACCAAAATCTTTATCTTCCCAACTTCTAGTAAAAACTTCCAAATCTTTTGTATGGATTTGTATATCAATGTCATGCTTTGTATATGTTTTTATTATTTCTATAAGTTTTACAAGCTCTTTTTTTAACTCAATATGATTACTCTCTTCTAAATTTTTGATAATATCTTGATTTTTAGAGAACATTAAAGCTAAAGATAAAGCTTGATTTTTTTGATTTTCTAGTTCATTTTGTGCGATTTGTACTTGATTTGATACTAAAATATCTAAAGTTCTTTGATTTAAAATATTGTTATATTTATATAAAAAATATAGCAATATAGCTATAAATAAAGAAAACAAAATAAAAGTTTTTTTATATGATTTAAAAAGAAGTATCATAAAGATACTCCTTTTTTATTTATTAAGTTTAATAAATTGTCCAAATGGTCCTGTTTTTTTCTCAATTGGATCTATTCCTTCAATATAAGTATCAGGTGCTTTTACCCTTGCATCAGGGAAATCTTTTTCTCTATTTGCTTTTTCAGGTCTTTCATGTTCGTCTAAATTCATATAAACTGCAACATTATAAGCTTCTTCATCTGTCAAAATTGGATTTTCATGAGTAGCACCTAAAGGCATATTAGCTTTGATAAAATCCATAGCTTTTAGTGTTCTATACATTCCAGCACCTTTATTGTAGCTATCTGGTCCCCAAAGTGGTGGGAACATATATCCATTAGCAAGCCCATCATTTTTGATACCTTCACCATTAACTCCATGACATGAAGCACATTGAGTATCATACACAAGTTTTCCTTTAACTGGATCAGCCTTTGTTGTTTGTATCATTTTTCTATTAACTTCAGCTAAACTCGTTCCTTCAACCTTAGCACCAATTGGCACACCTAAACTTAACCAATACATATAAGCTTCCATAGCTTTCATCTCTTTGCTCTCTACTGGAAGTGGTTTTCCATTCATACTTCTTTGCATGCAACCATTTATCCTATCAGCTAAAGTTCCAATAACATCCTCTCTTGGACGATATTGTGGGAAATTTCCATAAACTCCTACAAATGGAGCTGAATAAGCTTTTGTTCCAGCATCCAAGTGACAACTTTGACATGAAAGATTATTACCTGCATATCTCATTTTAGGATCTTCAACTTCTGGACCTATATATTTGTAAGTATGAACAACTAACTCTTTTCCATATTTGATTAAATCTCCAAATTGATTATTTGGAATAGTACTTTCATCTGGAATTTTATACTCTACTTTAGGTCCTTCATATTTGAATCCTATGTTATTTCGCTCTTGAATAAGTTTTTTCTCAAACTTAACAACTTCAGCTGCAAATAATGAACCAATAGCTAATACTGATAAAGCTGTAACAGTTATAATCTTTTTCATAAATAATTTCCTCCTACTATTTATATAAAAAGACTATATCTTTTGTAGATAACTTGAATGTAACAAATACAATATTGTAAATAATATAAAAACTACTTGCGACCATAAAAACTATAATCGCAAGTATTTTTTTATTCAAGTTTTAGAACTCCATTTTCATAGAAAATGCTATATTTTTTGGATTTCCAAATGATCCATCACTAATCCAATATTTTTTATTTGTAATATTTGTAGTATTGAAGATAAAAGTAGTTGGATATTTATCAAGTTTTGTTTTATATCTAAGTCCTCCATCATAAATAGTATAAGAAGGGATAATATCTGTATTTGCACTATCTCTATATGATTTCCCAGTATAATATGCTCCACCTGTTAAAGTTAATCCATCTATAAATGGAATATTATACTCTGCATATAGTTTTACCATTTGAGAAGCAGTTCCAATAGGTTTTTTACCTTCATAAGAGTTAGCTTTATCTATTTTTAAATCCATAAGTGTTCCACCACCAAAAACTGTTAAATTATCAGTTAATTTTCCAGTTAAAGTTAATTCCAACCCTTCATGTATTAGTAATCCATCTCTAGTAAGTGTTTTTGGAGTTGTTGTTTCATCTGCATAATCATTCATTTTTTCTATTCTAAACAGTGCCGAACTTAAAAGTAGATTTTCTGAAATTGAATATTTTGTTCCAATTTCATACTGTTTACTATTATAAGGAGCAAAAATTTCTCCAGAATTTTTATAAATAGTTCCAACAGTTTTTCCATTTTCTAAACTCTCTATATATGTTGTATAAACTGTTAAATCTTCAAAAGGTTTGTATAGTAATGAAATAGTTGGAGTAATTGCCTCATCATCATATTTTCCTGTTCTTTTACCACTTTGGTTATAGCTATTTGTTTCTGTTTTTACATAATTAAATCCTACTAAAGCACCCCAGTTATCATTAAATCTAATATCATCACCTATTAGGAAATTAATGTTTTCACTATCACTTGATAGATACATTGGATTATTTGAAATCCCTTTATAATTTGGTTTTGCTATATTATTTATCTGATCCAAAGTATAATTTCCTAATTTTACCCATTCATTAGAAGTTGACAACATAGAATAAGATTTTCTCTTTGTGCCAGAACCACCTATTGTTAATGTATGTTCTATACCAAAAGTTTCAAAATCGATATCACCATAAATATAAGCACCATGTCTTTTAGTCTCTGATGGATAAAGTCTATAATAATTAATGCTATATGTTCCACCATCATAATTATCATATAACCAAGACTGACTTTGATCAGCTTCATTTTCAATATAACTATAACCTGCTCTTAATTTGAAATTATCATTGATTTGCCATAATGATTTAAGTCCTAATTGATCCGTAGAATAATCTGAATAAGTCCAATCAGGAGCATAACCCTGTTTAGGATCAAATTTACTAGCAGAAGCATCAGTAAAAATACTGCTTGTTAATTTATTTGTTTTTGTATTTTTATGAGAGGCATCAAATGTAAAAATTAGATTATCAGTTACTCTCCAATCTAATACTCCACTAATTAAAGTGTTATCAAGTTTTTGGTCTTTTATAGAAGTTTCACCATCTTGTTTAAAAGCATTTAATCTATAAGAAAATTTTCCATCTTCATCTATCTTTCCACCTAAATCAATATGTCCATAAAATGCTTTATTTCCAGTACTTCCAAGTGTGAGATTTGTAAGTCTTTCAAGTGTTGGTTTTTTTGTTACATAATTTACTGAACCACCAACATTTCCAATACCATATAAAAATCCTGATAAACCATTTAATACTTCTATTCTCTCTAAATCATATCCTAGTGTATTATAAGAACCAGATGGAATACCATTTGAGATAGTATTTGAAACAGCATCAAATCCTCTTATATTTACCCCTAATCCTCCCCAACTTTTTGTAGATGTTGGTGTATAAGATAATTCAACAACAGGATTCATTTTAATAACTTGATCTAAAGTACTTGCAGTATTTTCTATCATATTTTGTGACATTATACTCATTTGATAAGGTGTATTTTGTAAACTTCTTTTATCCCAAAGTCCAATACCACTTATTTCTTTTGTAACATATCCACTTTCAGCAGAACCATTTTTATAATTTGTTCCAGAAACAGATATTTCATCTAAAACAGTAGTATTACCAAAGTTTTGATATTTTGGTTTTTCTATTATATAGATTATGCTATCTTCTTCGATAGCTTTGAGATTATGTTCTTCTAGTACACTATTTAAACTATCTAATACCGTACCCCCCCCCGAAACCTAACTTTTCTGAATCTACTATTTTATTCTTCAAATCTTTTGATTTTGAAATATATGTTACATTATATTTCTTTACTATATTCTCTACTGCTTCTTGCAAACTTATCTCTTTTGCATTTGCAAAAGAACTTCCTAACATCAACGATGTTACAACTGAAATGAAAATCTTTCTTTTCATCTTAAATCCTTTGTATTAATTTTGAGAATTTGTTTCTCTATATAGTAAGACGATTTAAATGAAAAAAATGGACAATTTTTACAAAAGAATTTTGAAATTTGT
>NZ_PDKB01000023.1 GCF_003316695.1 Aliarcobacter vitoriensis | reverse complement strand
TAATACCGTACCCCCCCCCGAAACCTAACTTTTCTGAATCTACTATTTTATTCTTCAAATCTTTTGATTTTGAAATATATGTTACATTATATCTCTTTACTATATTCTCTACTGCTTCTTGCAAACTTATCTCTTTTGCATTTAACATTGTTCCACTTAACATCATTGATGTTAATACTGATATGAAAATCTTTCTTTTCATCTTCTAATCCTTTGTATTAATTTTGAGAATTTGTTTCTCTATATAGTAAGACGATTAACTTGAAAAAAATGGACAATTTTTACAAAAGAATTTTCAAATTTGTTAGTTAGAGTTACCTTTAGTAACATTTTTTACGAATTATACCTTCAAAACTTTTAATTTCTAAATTGTATTTGATACTCTTTTTGCTTTATTTTTGCTACTTATTTTGAATACAATATCAAGTTTATAAGGAGATTTTATATGATATTAAAATTTAAAGAGTTTTATCCAAAGATTCATCCATCTGCTTGGATAGCACCAAGTGCTGATTTGATAGGAAATATAGAAATAGATGAAGATAGTTCTGTTTGGTTTGGATGTGTTATTCGTTCAGATGTAAATGAAGTCAAAATAGGTAAAAATACAAATATTCAAGATTTATCATGTATTCATACAGATACAAATACAAAAACAATTATTGGGGACAATGTTACAATTGGACATAAGGTAATGCTTCATGGATGTAAAATAGAAAATAATTGTTTAATAGGAATGAGTGCAACTATTTTAGATGGAGCAGTTATAGGAGAAGGAAGTATCGTAGGAGCAAATTCACTTGTAACTGCTGGAAAAAAATTTCCACCAAGAAGTATGATTATGGGAAGTCCTGCTAAAGTTGTAAGAGAATTAAGCCAAGAAGAAGTTCAAGGTTTAATAAATCATGCTCTACATTATGTAGAGTATAAAAATGAATATAGATAGGCTTTAAGAAAAAATAGATATAATTCCAATCTATTTTTTCTGTGCGGCTGTGGTGGAACGGTAGACACGCTATCTTGAGGTGGTAGTGGCAACAGCTGTACGAGTTCAAGTCTCGTCAGCCGCACCATAAATATTTCTAATTATTTATATATACGTTTCTATCAATTTAAAATTAGCAAAAGCATTTTCAATACTAGGAATATTTTTATATAAAGTCTTTGTTAATCTTACACTTCTTGTTTTCAAATCACATATTGCAATTCTAAAATTTGAACCAATTGATGGTTCAACTACACAAATGATTTTATCTTCTATTTGTTTTGTTACATAAATAGTTCCTTGAAGTTGTGAAAAAAAATATTTTGGATAACTCAAAGGGGTTATCTCAACTATATCAATATTGTCTGGTTCTTCAAGAGTTTGTACAATATCCATCGCTTCTTCATAGCTTTCAAATGAAATACACCAATCATCAAATTTTTTATTGAAATGTTGTAAATCTTCATCTAAAAATCCCCCTGCTATTGATTGCAAAGCAAAAATAGCCATATAACCACCTTTTTTATTCATATATCTTTTATAAATTAAAAATCTATTGATTATTTATCAATACATCAGCTTTTGTTTTTAGCTTTTTTTTATGTAAAAGTTCTTTTTCTCTTGGCGTAAATTTTTCTTCTTGTGGTATTTTTTGTTCTTTTTTTACTTCTTTTTCTTTTACTTCAACATCTTTTTTAAACAAACTTAAAATTAAATATATAGAAAACAAAATATTAAAAAGTATTATGAGCCATTTTGCAAAAAGTACATACTTCAAATATTCAATATTTTGTGTAAGTTTCAAATACTCAACAACATCACCATAAATAAGTCCAGAAAATAAGTCCAGAAAATAAGGCAACCAAAAGAAGAAAAAATATCAAAATTGCTCTTTTTCTAAATTTATATAAGTAATACCAAAAAACAGCTGATTTTACTTGTTTAAACATCTTTTAACCTATACAAAAAAGTTTATTCCTAAAGCAGCCAAAGCAACAACAAGTGATTTTGTTTTTAAATCATCAACTATTTTTCTCTCTTCATCTGCAATAATTATTTCCAAATCATCATCGCTAAAATCATTTATAGTTTTTCCATTTTCAACTAGTCTAGCTTTTGTTGCAATAATTGCTTTTTCTCTGATTTTTAAATTTACCATATCTTTTAACTGATTACTTTTAATCTTTGGATAATCAAAAGCCTTTGTTACATTTTCACTTGCTATATTCACAAGTTCTTTCGACTTATTTTGCAAAATATCTTTTATTCCCATAGTCTATCCTAAAATTTTGGATATTTTATCATATTAAGATACATATTCCCATCTATTATAAGCACTTGCAACTTTTTTTAAATCTTCAAATCCCATAACTTTGATAAAAGTAAATCTTCCACTTGCTAAAAAGGCTTTTATAAGCATTTTATCTCCTTTTAAAATAATATATATTTTAGCCTTTTATATATTATAATAAACTTAAATAAATATACTTTTATATATTTTTTAAATTATTATGATATACTTTTGTATATTTTATTATTTGGAAGAAAATGGATAAAGAAGAGTTTAAAAAGCTTTTAAAAAATGCAAACTTTTCAAAAAAAAGTTTTGCATCTTTTGTTGGATTAAAGTATCAAAGTGTGAACACATGGGGGAATAACAATCGGGCTATTCCTTACTGGGTTAAATCATGGTTAAATCTCTATATTGAAAATTTGAAATATCAAAAAATGAAAGATATTTTAAAAGATAGTGGAGTTTGTAAGGAGTAAAAATGAAAGTAGTTTTAAGTATAGCAGGGAGTGATAGCAGTGGTGGTGCAGGAATTCAAGCTGATATAAAAAGTGGTTTTTATCATAAAGTTTTTATGACAACTGCAATTACAGCAATAACTGTGCAAAATACTTTAGGTGTATCAAATGCAGTAGTTTTAGAACCAAAATTTGTAGTAGAACAGATAAATGCAGTAATAGAGGATTTTAAAGTTGATTGTATAAAAATAGGAATGTTAAGTTCAAAAGAGCTTATTTTAGAAGTTTTTAATGCTATTAAAGATTTAGATATTCCTATAATATTAGACCCCGTTGCTATTTCAAGAGCTGGTTCAAAACTTCTTGATGATGAAGCCATAAATAGCCTAAAATCTATGTTTAAATATGCTTTATTAATTACTCCAAATAGTTTAGAAGCAAAGCTATTTTTTGGAGTAGATAGTATTGAAGATATTAAAAATATAAAAGATATTCCTACAAATATTATTTTTAAAAATATAGTAAAAAATGATGAAACAACGACTGATGTTCTTTTAACAAAAGATGGAAATATAGAGCTTTTTATAGGTCACAAAGCCGATATTTCAAATACACATGGAACAGGTTGTAGTTTTAGTGCTTCAATTGCTTCTTTAGTTGCTAGAGGTTTTAGCTTAAAAGATAGTATAGATTTATCAAAAAAATATATTTATGAAGCTATAAACCATGCTCCAAATTTTGGAAGAGGAAATGGACCAATAAACCATATATTAGATTTTTAAAAGGCTTAACAAAGTCTAATTTTAGTATATTTACATAAAAATTTTAGGAAATTTTATGCAAGATTTTTTACAAAAAGCAAAACAAAGTAGCCGTATTGTAGCTACTTTAAGCACTGAAATTAAAAATAGTGTTCTTTTGCAAATGGCAAATGCTTTACAAGAAAACACTTCATATATTATTGAAGAAAATAGTAAAGATATGAAAAATGCGAAAGAAAATAACTTGAGTTCTGCTATGCAAGATAGACTTCTTTTAAATGAAAAAAGAGTATTTGATATGGCAAATGCAATAAGACAAATAGCTTCTCAAACTGAACCAGTGGGACGAATACTTGATGGTTGGGTTACAAAAGATGATTTAAATATTCAAAAAGTATCTATTCCCATTGGTGTTATTGGAATAATTTATGAAAGTCGTCCAAATGTAACAAGTGATACAGCAGCACTTTGTTTTAAAAGTGGAAATGTTTGTGTACTAAAAGGTGGAAAAGAAGCTGAAAACTCAAATCAAGCAATAGCAAAAATTTTACAAAATATTTTAGAAAAAAACAATCTTCCTAAACAAGCAATTTCTTTGCTACCAGATAGTAGTCGAGAAGGTGTTGCAAAGCTTATAAAAGAGGATAAATTTGTTGATTTGATAGTTCCAAGAGGTGGTGAAGCACTTATAAGATTTATTAGTGAAAATTCTTCAATTCCTGTAATAAAACATGATAAGGGAGTTTGCCATATATTTATAGATAAAGATGCAAATGCAAATAAAGTCATATCTATTGTAATAAATGCAAAATGCCAACGACCAAGTGCTTGTAATTCAATAGAAACTATTTTAGTTCACGATGATATAGCTCCTTATATTTTAACTGGTCTTCAAGAAGAGTTAAAATTACAAGGGACACAACTAAAAGGTTGTGCAAAAACTTTAGAATATATAAAAGTTGATTTTGCACAAGAAAATGACTTCTATACAGAATATTTAGAAAATATTTTAAATATCAAAGTTGTATCGAATGTAAATGAAGCTATAGAACACATACAAAAATATGGTTCTGGGCACTCTGAATCAATTTTAAGTGAAAACTACACAACAATAAATAAGTTTTTAAATGAAGTTGATGCAGCTTGTGTATATGCAAATGCAAGTACAAGATTTACTGATGGTGGAGAGTTTGGTTTGGGTGCTGAAGTTGGAATTTCTACAAATAAACTTCACTCACGAGGACCTATGGGAATAAATGATTTAACAACATTTAAGTATAAAATCTATGGACAAGGACAAACGAGAAAATAATGAATACAAATAGACTATTTTTAATATTTTGTAGTGCAATAATAGCACTGTTTTTCTGGCATTATTTAGGTGAAAAGGCTATCTTAAAAGATGATTCAAATAGCTTTGATAAACTTCAATGTGTATCTTATGCACCTTATGGAAAAGATGAATCTCCTTTTTTATTTGATAAAGGTTTGGTTTTAAAAGAAGAAAATATAAGAAAAGATATGGAACTTCTTTCAAAATATACTTCTTGTGTAAGAACTTACTCAACTGTTGGACAAGAACTTATACCAAAAGTTGCAAAAGATTTAAATATGCAAGTTTTAATGGGGATTTGGATAGGAAAAGAAGAGAAACAAGCTATTGCTGAAATTAGCAAATTAAAAGAGTTAGCCACACAATATCCAGAAGTTATAAAAGCAATTATTGTAGGAAATGAAGTACTTTTAAGAGGAGATTCAACTGAAAATCAACTCGTGAAATATATAAAAGAGGTAAAAGAAGCTCTTCCTCAATATCAAGTAACTTATGCTGATGTTTGGGAATATTGGATTAAATATCCTAAAGTTAAAGAGGTTACAGATTTTGTAACTATACATATTTTACCATATTGGGAAGATGACCCAAAAAATATTCATGATTCAATAGAACATGTAAAAAATGTAAGATTAGAAGTTGAAAAAGAGTTAGGAACTTCAAATATTTTAATAGGTGAAACAGGTTGGCCAAGTGAAGGAAGAACTAGAGTTGATGCACATCCAAGTAAAATCAACCAAGCAATTTTTATAAGAGATTTTGTAAAACTTGCAAATGAACATAACTGGCAATACAACATAATAGAAGCCATAGACCAACCATGGAAAAGAGTAAGTGAAGGAGCAGTTGGAGGTTTCTGGGGAATATTTGATAAAGATAGAGCAGATAAAAATGTATTTAGTGGAGATGTTTCAAATTTTCCAAATTATTTATATTTAGCTTTTGGTTCTTTAGTTTTAATCTTCGGTTTCTTCTTCATATTTAAAAAAGAACAAACTTCAACTATAAAAATAATTACTTTTAGTGCTATAAATACACTATTTTCTATTCTTTTTATGCTTCAAGTTGAGCAGTATATTGTAATTTCAAGAAATTATCTTGAAGCAATTTGGGCTATCTTACTTTTAGGAGTACAAATATATGTTTATTATCAACTTCTAAAACATATTGTATGTAAAAATCAATATGAGATTATTTCAAGAGTTGCATTTTATTTAAGTGCTATTTTTATATTTATTATGACTGTAAAACTAGCTTACAATGGAAGATATGAGAACTTTGAAATTTATGGTTTAACAATTTTAGCAATATCATTTATCTGGTCATATATTGGTAAATTTGATAGATTGAAATTCGGAAATTTTGAAAGATTATTTGCAATTATTTTACTTTTAAATACTTTTGTTATGCTTTATAGTGAAACTACATTAAATATCTTTAGCAATATTTTAGCAATTATAAATTTTATTTTTGTAGCTATTCTTTATTTAGGTTCACTTAAAAATAGTAGTTTTAACGAATTAAAAAAACCAATTATTTATATAATATTTACAACTGTTATTCTGGTTTTATTCAAAAATGGTTTGATTATGAATAACAGCTTAGGTATGAGTTGTAAAGAAAATGGTGGAATATTATGTTCATTTGTTGGATATATATGGTATTTACTATATTTCAACTATATTGGAATTGCAGCAATTATAGCTTCAATAGTAGCATTTTTAATAAACACTAGAGTAGTACTTTTTGTAGCACTATTCTTGAGTATTTTAGCTTCTATGCTTACAAATACTTTCTTAGGAGCAGTAGCATTTATTATTGTAATGTATGCTATTACAAAAGATAATGATAAAAAGGCTCTTATCTAAAAATAAAATAGATTGAGAAAACTCAATCTATTTTAATCTTCGCCTTCAGATATTATAATATCTATAGCTTTAACTGGAAAATTAGGTAGTTTGAATTTATTATCTTTTATATCTATATTAAAATTTGCATTTTTTGCTATTTGCATTTGTTCATTTCCAGAACTTTTAGTTATCTGTTTTAAAGGAACACTATTATAAATCCAAATTTTATATTCACCTAACTGCCAAATATCACATTTGTATCCCAAAATATTCTCATTTCCCAAAAATTTTGCTCCCATTTGAGTAAAACTCTCTTTATTTTTAATATTTCCAACGGGGTCATCTTTATCTATTTGTAAATCTTGAGAATATATCATCTCATCATTGAAATCCACAGTATAAAGTTTGTCTTTTGAAATTTTATTTATATTTCGTTCTTCTTCATCTTCAAAATTGCCTCTTTTATAAGTAATTCTTTCATCAAGAAGTTCTATTTTTCCAAAGTCTTTAAAATAAAGTACACTAGTTCCTGTCATAGTGCTATTATCCATCGCACCTACAATATCGTACTCAACAATTCCTGATTTTATATCATATCTATTAGTTTGAGCAAATAAACTATTCAAACTAAAAAATAAGAATATAGATAAATAAAGTGCTTTTTTCACTGTTTATTCCTTAAATAATTTAAATAAATTATACATAGATATAAATAAATTTACTATTTATACCACCAAATAGCCACTATTTTTTCGTAGAATTAAAAAAAATTTAAAAGGAGTTTATATGGCTTATGCTAAAAAAAGATATATTGTATATCTTTGTATTACAATATTTGTTATGGTTTTACCATTTATAACTATAAATGAAAATCATATTTTACTACTATCATTTGATAAGTTACAGTTTCATTTTTTGGGGGTTTCTTACAATGTAAATGAACTTTATGTTATGCCATTTTTATTAATGTTTTTATTTATTGGAATATTTGCATTAACTTCTATATTAGGTAGATTTTGGTGTGGGTGGGCCTGTCCACAAACAATATTTAGAGTAATTTATAGAGATTTAATAGAAAGTACTATTTTAGATTTACGAAGAATAAAAAATAAACAAAAAGATATAGACTATACAAAAACAAACAATAAAATTAAAAAATATATATCTTTAGTTTTATGGTTTATGATAACTTTAATAATATCATCAAATTTTATGCTATATTTTGTACCACCTGAAGACTTTTTTACTTATTTACAAGATCCATTTGAACATAGCTTTATGATTATTTTTATTATAAGTGTTGCGCTATTTTTATTTTATGATATTGTTTTTATGAAAGAAAATTTTTGTGTATATGTTTGCCCTTATTCAAGAATACAATCAGTTTTATATGACAATGATACAAAACAAGTAACTTACGATTTTAATAGAGGTGGAAAAATATATGAAAATGGAACTAAATCTATTTTTAAAATCAATCAATGGAAAAATAATGAAGAGTGTACAACTTGTGATGCCTGTGTGAAAATTTGCCCAACTCATATTGATATTAGAAAAGGTTTACAAGTTGAGTGTATAAACTGTCTTGAATGTAGTGATGCTTGTAATACAGTTATGGGAAAACTAGGAAAGCCATCTTTAATAAACTGGGGAAGTACAAATCAAGTTTTAAACCATAAAAAAGTATCTCTATTTACTAAAAAGAATATAACTTATTTTGCTTCGCTTTTTATTTGTATATTTTTGGCATTTTACTTTTCGCTTGAAAAAGAGCAATTTTTAGTAAATATCAATAAAACAACTGAACTTTACAAAATAACAGAAGATAAAAAAATAGTAAATAACTATATTTTAACTATTCATAATACTCAAGATGAAACATTGTCTTTTAATATAAAATTAAAAGATGAATTAAATTTTAAAATAAAAAGAGTTGAAAACCCTACTTTAGAAGCAGGTAAAAGAGCTAAAATAGTATTAATTATAGAAAGTAATGATGAACTTAAATACATTAAAGAAAAGAATATACCTATTTTTATTGAGATATTTACAGAAGAGAAAAATTTTAAAACTGTAAAAAAACTAACTTTCTCAAAACCTTAAATAGTTTTTTCTATAAAGATGGAGAATTTTGCTCCATCTTCTATATTTTGAACTTGCAATTTTCCATTAAAACTTTCCTCAATTATAATTTGAGATAAATAAAGCCCTATTCCTGTTCCTTCTTCTTTTGTAGAAAAATATGGTTCAAATATTTTTTTTATATTTTTTGGTTTTATTCCTCCACCATTATCAAAGATTTCTATTATCACATCAGCACTAGAAGCTAAAACTTTTATATATATTTTTGGGAATTCTTTATTTTTTAAAATATCTATTGCATTTGAAACTAAAGATAAAATAACTTGTGAAAGTTCATTCTTTACTCCATAAACTTTTATCTCTTCATAAACTTCAAATTCTACACTCAAACTAATATTGTGTTTTTTTATATCTGCACTTAAAATTGTAAAAGCATTTTCTATTGCATCTTTTACTAAAAAATCTTCTTTTTCTTTTTCTTGTGTATAGAACTCTTTAAAATCATCTATTGTTTTTGACAAAAAGTATAACTGTTCATTTGCTTGATTTATCTTTTTATCAAAAAAAAGTTTGTCTAACTTTTGGCTTTCAAACCTCTTTTTTAGGTTTATTAAAATATATGAAATATTATTTAGTGGCTGTCTAAATTGATGAGTTATATTTGCTATCATTTCACCTGATTTTACAAACTTTGATTGTTGTAAAACCATCTTTTCAAACTCTTTATTTTGTTTTTTCAGGTCATTATATTTGTATGCAACTGAAACAGTAAAAAGGACTGCTTCAAATGTAAATACAAGCAGTACTAAATCAAAATATCCCTTATTTATATAGAAGTTTTTAAAATCAAAAATAAATAAAATTATACAAAAAACACTCCAACCTAAAACATAAATCATTGTGGGCTTAAAGCCTTGTTTTAAATTAAAAACTATAGAGATAAATAAAACTGCATAAATAATAGTATATGGTAAATATTCAAATAATATATAGTGATAAAATGAAGTTAATATAACAATATTTAATAAAAAAGTGTTTATAAAAAGTTCTTTATAATTTGAAATCTTTGGTATAAATTTTCCATCATTGTAGCTTATAGCAAAAATAAGTGCAGAAATAGAAGCAAGAATCAAAAATAATTCTTTATAAAAATAACTTATCTCATAAAGCTTACTATGAGCTATAATAAAAATAAGAGAAAAAATTTGCATAAAACAATAGCTTATATAAAATACTTCTTTAGAGTATAAATATCGAACAAAAGTATAAACTATAGTCATCAATAAAATACCAAAAGTTATTCCATAAAATAAAATTATATTTATATCAAATGTCAATTTTATACCCAATATTTGTAAGATTTTGTATCAAATCTTTTGGTAATTTATGTTTAATATTCTTAACTAAAGTTTTCAAGGCATCTTTTGTCATAACACTATCAAACCAAATATAAGATTCTAATTCTTCATAATTTACATATCTAGTTTTATTTTTTATTAAAATATCTAAAAATAGTATCTCTTTTGCTCTCAATTTTATTATTTCACCATTTGATACTAAAGTTTTATTAAAAATATCAAAATATGTTATTTCATCAAATTTTATAATATTTGTTACATTTTCACTTAAAGACTCAATACACATAAGTAAAGCTGATTCAAAATCTTTTTCATTGACTGGTTTTACAAGATATTTTATAAGCTGTAACTCAACTGCTTTTAATAAATATTCTTGATTACAAAAAGCCGTAATAATAATAATTTTTGTGTGTTTATCATTTTGTCGTATTTTTTTTATAAATTCCAAACCATCCATTTTTGGCATTTGTATATCTGTTATAATAATATCTGGATTGTATTTTTCATACATTTGTAGAGCACTTATAGCATTTGAAGCTTCATAAATAGTTTCAAAATAGTTTTCTAAATACTCAACACCATTTTCTCTTGCTATTTCATCATCTTCAACATATAAAATTTTTATATTTTTATTTATATTTTTTAACATTTCAAATTATATCTTATATCATATTATTATGATAAAATTTTAACTATGAAAAATTATAATATTTATACTACCATTATTAAAACTCCCATAGTTGATATGTTTGCAGCTAGTTTTGAGAATGAACTTTTACTTTTTGTCCCTTTTGAAAAGGAGTTTTGTCAAAAAAAAATAGAAAGTTTTAACAAAATTTTAAATGTAGAAGAAATTATAGAAGATGAGAGTAAATTTGATAAATTAAAAATAGAATTAGATGAATATTTTAGTAAAAAAAGAGAGATTTTTACAATTCCACTAAAATTAGTAGGAACACCTTTTCAAATAAAGTGTTGGAAAGTTTTACAAAATATTCCTTATGGAGAAACTATTAGCTATAAAGAACAAGCCAGTAATATAGGAAATGCAAAAGCCTATAGAGCTGTTGCAAATGCAAATGGTAAAAATAATTTCAGCATTATTATCCCATGTCATAGAGTTATAGCAAATAATAAAACAATTGGTGGTTACACTGGCGGAATTTGGATAAAAGAGTTTTTACTAAACTTGGAAGGAATATATAACATATAATTTTGAAATGATTTTTATCATATACAATTTTTTCACAATTTTGAAATATTATCTATATTCATTGTAAAAAATTCAATAAGGAGAAAAGCATTGAAATTTAAGTTACTACTAATGATTTTATTATTCATTTCTAATGTCTTTGCATCTGAAATAGATATAAAAAATTTAACCCCTCAACAATTAGAGACTCTTAAAGAGATAAAAAAATATGGAGAGGATCATGGTCTTGGCTATACTTTAATGGCAATAGCTATAAAAGAGTCAAAATTAGGTACATATATGGTAAATCTTGATACGAAAGACTTTGGGCTGTATCAAGCAAATATAAGAACTGTTTTGAATAGACAAAATATCAAAGATACTACTTGGAATAGAAATGTTTTCGCTTCAAAACTTGTTTCTGATTTCCACTTTGCTACTCAAAATGCAATAGAAGAACTAACTTTTTGGCAAAAAGTACACAGAAATGATTGGTCAAAAGTTTGGGGAAGTTATAATGCTGGATACAAATATAATAGTATGGAAGCAAAAAATTACTCAAAAGAAATAGCCTCTATTATTCGTGAACTAAAAAAAATTGATGTTTAATAAAAAATTACAGCCAGTTTATGCTGGTTGTTACACAAATTAATAAATTCTACAAAAAACAATAGCAATTCTCATAATTTAACTAAAATTTAAGTTTACTTTCTGTATATTTTCTGATACCAATTATTAGTAATTTTATAAGGATATAAAAATGAGTGTTTTAATAATAGGCGGAGACCAAATATCACAAATAAGTTCAATGCTTACAAATTTAGGTGCAAAAACAATAAATCATTGGGATGCTAGAAAAAAATCTTCTGCTCCAAAGAAGAAAGTCCCTCAAGATACAGATTGTATAGTTATGCTTACATCTTTTTTAAATCATAATACTATGCTTAAATATAAAAATGAGGCAAAAAAGAAAAATATCCCATTTATATGTGCAAAAAGATCAATATCTTGTGTTTATGATGAATATGTAAAAATCATGGGAATAAAAGATTGTAGTCAATGCTATGCAAACTGTACTAACAAGGAACTTGAATGTCAATAGAAAATAATTTTATTGGTTTTTCAAATAATTTAGAGTATTTACCAAAAGATTTTGATGAATTTAATTCTATATATAGATTGAGACAGTTATTTTTAGGTCTTAGTAACAACATTTTAAAATCATATTGTAACTTTTCAAAATATGAACAAAGAAAGTTATCTATTTTCCCTTTAAATAAGGCTTTCTCATACAAAATAAAAAGTATGCTACCTATAAGCTTTATTAAGTCAAAAAAAGCTACAAGTATGAAATTTAATCCATGTAGCAACTCTACAAATATTATAAATAGCTATTTAAATAATGGTATTAGTGGAGTTATATCTGCTACTAATTTAATACCCGTAGCAAAATTAATATCAGTTTGTTTTGTACAAAACTGTTTTCAACTACTTATTGATAAAGATTTACTATTTCATGAGTTTGTTTTAGATAAAATAAAAAAGCTTCATGGAAATAGAAAAGTTATTGATTTGGGTGATTCTATTGGTATTAAAGTTCAAAATTCTATTGGCATTAAAGTTTATACATCTTGGAAACATATAGAAACAACAAAACCAAATATAAAAAGTGAACTTGATAATGCAATAAAATCTATAAAAAAAGGTGAGTTTTATCAAATATATTTAGCTTATCCAAAAAACAAACAATTTACTAAACATATACCTGTTTATGTAGATGAATTAAAAAATAGAGAGTATCAAATCAAAGCGATACCATACTCTTTTAGATCAATTATAAAAAATTAAAGAAGGAACAAAATGGCAACAGCAATATTTTATGGAAGTAATACAGGAAACTGTGAAGATATAGCTAAAAAAATAGCTAAAAAATTAGGGAATGTAGATATTTACAATCTTGACAAAACAAAAATAGAAAAAATAAATGACTATGACAAAATTATTTTAGGTGCTTCAACTTGGGGAGATGGTGAATTAAATGACGATTGGGAAAGTGCTTGGGATGATTTTAAAGAACTTGATTTATCAAATAAAATAGTAGCACTTTTTGGTTTAGGTGATCAAGAAAGCTATTGTGATGAATTTTCAAATGCGATAGGTATTATTTATGAGCATTTACAATCAATTGGTGTAAAAGTAGTTGGTTTTACGTCTACAGAAGGATACTACCATGATTATTCAAAAGCTCAAATTGATAAAGAATTTGTGGGATTAGTAATAGATGAAGACAATCAAAGTGACCTAACAGATCAAAGAATAGATAATTGGATCAACGAAATAAAATCTGATATTTTATAAAAAATAAAAGTAGTATAAAAAACTATACTACTTTTGACAATTCTCGCAAATACCATAAAGTTGCATTGAGTGGCTAGTAATTTTGAATTTATTAGCTTTTGCAATTTTATCTTGTCTTTTTTCAATCTCTTCATCTATAAATTCGATAATAGCATTACACTCTGTACAAATCAAGTGATCATGGTGAGACTTCATATTGCTTTCATACTTTTTACCTTCAGTTCCAAAATTAATTGAAGCAATTAAATCAACTTCTTCTAAAAAACTTAAAGCTCTATATACAGTTGCTATACCAACATTAGATTTAGGGTACTCTTTTTTTATCTGATTATATATCTCTTCAGCTGTTAAGTGACCATCTGCATGTAACAATATACTTAATACAATTTCTCTTTGTTCTGTATATTTAAGACCTTTTTGTTTAACTATTCTTCTAAGGTCGCTAATTACCTCTTCGTGATTATTATTATTCTCTATCATGTAACACCTCTTAATTTTTTAAACATTATAGTATATCTAAAGTTTTTAAAAATTTCAAATTAATTTTGATTTTATTTACACAAAATAGTAGTAAATTACTATTTTAACTCAAATTTAGATGAATACTCATTACCTTTATAAACAATTACAAAGTCCCATTGACCTTTTTCTCTTCCATCAAGGTATCTAAAATCATAAGCAGAAGTATCTCCAATAGGAATTACCATTTCTCTAGTTCTAGAAATTTCTCCATTTGGATCAATCCAATTTATAACTATTGTTTGATTATTTTCTACATCTAACTCTACTTCAAATTTACATATAATTGAGTTTTCATCTTCTAAAATAACACAATCAACATTTGGGTTATAAGGTTTTGGTTCTGCTGCGCTCTCTGCAAAAGCTGAAATTACAAAAAGCAAAACTATTAATAAATTTCTCATAATTCTCCTTAAATTTAAAAACAGATTATAGTAAATTTTTTATTAAACAATAATAATTAGTTTATAAACTTTTCCCAAATAACTTCTTCATGAAGGCCAGCCCTATTTTTCAAAACTTCAAAAGGTTGATAAGCTCTTTTATATCCCATAGAATAATGGTTATCTATCCAATACCCTAAATAAACATATGGAACATTTAATTCTTTAGCTATTTTAATTTGAGCCAAAATAGAAAATTTTCCTATAGATAGATCTGAATATTCATGATCATAATAGCAGTAAATAGCCGAAATTGATTTTGGCAAAACATCAACTAATGCAACACCTATTAATTTATCATCTTTCATATACAAAAACTCTCTTGCATAGTCATCACTCCCCTCAACATAAGACTTTGCATAATCATCAACTGTTATAGGAGAATATGGCCAATCTTTTTTATCATGCATAAATTTATGATATTTATCATATAAATTTAAATGTTCCATTGTAAGAGTTGGTTTTCTAATATATAATTTTGTATCTTTATTTTTTGAAAATACTCTTTTATCTGATTTTGAAAATTTATAATTTTCTACATCTATTCTCATAGAAACACATTTTGTACAAGTTTTACACTCTGGAACAAAATGCATTTTTCCAAATCTTCTCCAACCTCTTTCTAACTTTTTTTGATAATCAGAAATTGAACAAGAGTTAATATATTGATATCTTATATCAGAAGCTTCTTTTTCAAAATATGAGCAACTTCTATTCTCTTCAAAAAATTCTAAATCACAGTTAAAAAAATTCATTTTCTATTCATTTATATTTATTTTTATCTCTTTTGCTAATTGTGAAATCTTAGAAATTTTTTCACTATTTGATAAACTATTATCTAGTAAATGCTTTACAAAGGCACTTCCTACAATAACACCATCAACATTTCTTGCTTTTTCTTTACAAGTTTTTTCATCTACTCCAAAACCTATGTAAAGTGGTGTTTGTGTATATTCTCTAATATTTTTTATTATTTCACTTAAATCTTCACTTTTACCACTTCCAGTAATTCCTGCATAAGCAACCATATATATAAACTTTTTAGAATTTTCAACAAGAGTTTTTATTCTATTCTTTGGAGTTGTTGGAGCTACAAAAGTTATATTTGTTTTATTATATTTATTAAATAATTCATCATATTTTTGTGACATTTCAAAAGGTAAATCAGGAATAATTGTTCCAGAAATATTGTATTCTTGTGCCTTTTTCAAAAATTCTTCCATACCATAATGATAAAAAGGATTCATATATCCCATCCATAAAGTATCAATATCATGCCCTATTTTTGAAGACACTTCAAATAAATCATTTAATCTAAATCCATTTTGAAGTGCCAATAAATTGGCTTTTTCAATAATAGGTCCATCAGCAACAGGGTCACTAAAAGGAATTCCTAGTTCTAAAATATCAACTCCATTTTCTTTTAAAGAATATGCTAAATCAACTGTGAAATCATTGTTTGGTAAAGAAGTAGTAATATATGCAACCAATTTTTTCAAAATGTAATCCTATTTTTAAATTGTATAGATTTTATCCAAAACCAAATTAAAATATATTTTTAGCTATAATCTTTCTTATTTAATTTAAGGATTTTTTAAATGAGTATAGTAGTAAACAATTTTGAAAAAATGAATATATCAAAGATAAAACAATCAAAAAATAAAAAAAAATTAACCGTTATAACAGCTTATGATGCACTTTTTGCAAAACTCTTTTCTCAAGCATCTGATATGATATTAGTTGGAGATAGTTTAAATATGAGTTTTGCTGGTGAGAAAGACACTCTAAGTGCAACTTTAGAACAGATGATTTATCACACGAAAGCTGTTTGTAATGGTGCAAAAGATGCTTTTGTTATAACAGATATGCCTTTTGGAACTTATATAAATAAAGATGAAGCTTTAAAAAACTGTACAACAGTATATCAACAAACAAATGCTAGTGCTGTTAAAATAGAAGGTGGAGAAGATAGAGCTGATATTATAAAACACTTAACTTCAAACTCAATAGCTGTTATGGGACATATTGGACTTATGCCCCAATATGTAAGAAGTGAAGGTGGATATAAAGTTCGTGGAAAAACAAAAGAAGATGAAGAACAACTTATTCGAGATGCAATTGCAGTTGAGCAAGCTGGAGCTTTTGCCATCGTTGTTGAAGGTGTAATGAGCGATGTTGCAAAAAAAATAACTCAAACAGTTAATATTCCAATAATTGGAATAGGAGCTGGAGTAGATACAGATGGACAAGTGTTAGTTTGGTCTGATATGTTAGGATTTTTTGAAGAGTTTAAACCAAAATTTGTAAGACACTATCTAAATGGAGCAAAACTTGTAAAAGAAGCTGTAAACCAATATAGAGATGATGTTCAAACTCAAAGGTTTCCATCTAAGGAAGAAGAATACTAAAATGAATTTAAAAGCGGAGCTTTATAGTGCAAAGATTAGTTGAAGTTGAATCTGTATCATTCGAAGAAGAAAAGAACGAACAAAGTCTTCGTCCATCTTCATGGGAAGATTATATAGGGCAAGAAAAAATCAAAAAAAATCTAAGAGTATTCATAGATGCTTCAAGAAAAAGAAATGAAGCTCTTGATCATATACTTTTTTATGGTCCTCCAGGACTTGGGAAAACTACACTTTCATATCTAATATCAAACGAGATGAATTCAAATATCAAAGTAACAGCTGGTCCAATGATAGAAAAAAGTGGTGATTTGGCTGCAATTTTAACAAATCTTGAAGAAGGAGATATCCTTTTTATAGATGAAATACATCGTTTAAGTCCTGCTGTTGAAGAAATTTTATATCCTGCGATGGAAGATTATAGGCTTGATATTATTATAGGTTCTGGACCAGCTGCTCAAACTGTAAAAATAGACTTACCAAGATTTACACTAATAGGTGCAACAACAAGGGCTGGAATGTTATCAAATCCATTAAGAGAACGATTTGGTATGCACTTTAGAATGCAGTTTTATACACATGAAGAGTTGGCAAAAATCATCCAAAAAGCTTCATTAAAACTAGGAATATTTTGCGAAGACAATTCAGCACTTGAAATGTCTAAAAGAAGTCGTGGTACACCAAGAGTTGCTCTAAGACTATTAAGAAGAGTTAGAGATTTTTCTCAAGTTTCAGGAGAAAAATCAATAATTTTAAAAACTTGCCAATATGCGCTTGATGAGTTAGGAATAAATGAAAATGGTTTCGATGAAATGGATATAAATCTTCTTGAACTTCTTATTTCAAATCGTGGGAAACCTATGGGACTATCAACTATTGCAGCAGCGCTTAGTGAAGATGAAGGAACAATAGAAGATGCAATAGAGCCATATTTATTGGCAAATGGCTATATTGAAAGAACAGCACGAGGAAGAGTTGCAAGTGTAAAAACTTATGATATGTTTAGATTAACACCACCAAAAATGAATTCAGATGACAAACAAGGAAATCTATTTTGAAACCATCACACTTTTTAATAGCAATTGCCATTTTACTGCTATTTTTCTTAGCACAATTATTTGATCCATTTTTAAAACCTATTTTTGTAGCAACACTACTAACAATTGCTACAAATTCGATGTTTATAAAAATAAATGCTATTATAAAAAATAATGCTGTTTCAACTTCTATTTTAACCTTGCTTATGGCATCACTGTTTTTTTTACCAATGCTATATTGTATTATCTCATTTGCAACATTTTTTAATCAAGTAGATCAAAATATTTTGATAAATAACCTAAATGAAATTAAAAATTCTAGTATTAAACTTTTAGCTGAATTTAGTTTTTTAAATGAATTCACACACAATATAACTTCAAAAATAGATATAGGTAAAATTGTTCAAACAATGGTAAGTTTTAGTGCTGATTTAGGGAAAAACTCTTTAAAATTTATGATGGATATGATATTTATTTTAGTATTTTTTCTATTCTTTACTTTATATTCATCAAAAATTGCACACTATTTAAAAAATATTATTCCTATAAATAATGATGATGCAAATATTTTATTTAACGAATCATCAAGTGTTATGAGTGTAGTTTTTTACTCTATATTAATAACTGCAATTTTTCAAGGATTTTTATTTGGAGGGTTTTTAAGTGCTTTTGGATACGATGGACTTTTATTTGGAGTTTTATATGGTTTTGCTTCTTTAATTCCTGTTATTGGTGGAATAATAATGTGGCTTCCAATCTCTATTTATGAAGCAACAACAGGAAGTTTATCAAATGCTATTTTTATAGCAGTTTACTCAATAATAGTAATATCAATAATAGCAGATACTTTTATAAAACCAATAATAATAAATTACATAAATAAAAAAGTAGTAAAAAACAAAACTAATATTAGTTCACTTCTAATATTTTTTGCTATTGTTGCAGGACTTTCAACTTTTGGTTTTTGGGGAATGATAATAGGTCCAGCTATGATAAGTCTATTTATATCTATAATGGAATTAATAAAAAAATATAGTAGCAATTAGAGAAGATTATTCTCCTCTAATTAAATCTCCTCTAAAACTCGAAATCCCAAAATCTAAATTTACAACTTTCTCAAATCCCATATTTTGCATAACTCTTTGACAATAAGCACTTCTACTACCACTATGACAATATACAACTATTGGTATATTTTTTTTATCATTTAATGACTCAATAGAGTGATAAAAACTTGTTGTTGGAACTAAGAAATCAACACCTTTTATCCTTGCATTTATCCACTCCATCCACTCTCTTGTATCAACCAAACAAAAATCTATAGCTTTTTTATCCCTTGCTTCAAGAAGGGCTTCGAGTTCTTGAGAGTTTATCTCTTCTTGATAAAATAGCTCTTCACACTCTTTTTTCGATAATCCATTAAAATCAGATATATCCTCTTCTATATTAGCTTGAGATTGTAAATCTTGTGCTTTTTGTGGTGTAACAAAGATACCACAGTGACAACTACCATTATTTGGTATTTCAACACTCAAAGCAGGAACACAAGGACATAATCTATTTTTTTCAGTTTCACTTTCTTCAATAACCATAAAACAGGGACAATATCTTTTACCATAAATAATCATATTTCTTGTTAATCCCATTTGAATAGCTTCATTTACTTCATTATTTGGATTAAATACTAAATTATGTGTTTTTAACACATCTTGTGTAAATTTTATTGTATTTTTTAGTTCATTTTTAAATTCATTTGATTCTATATCAATTTTTTTTATCATTTTTACCTTTCATATTTTTTAAATTATTCTTGACAATTATACTATATTTTCATTAATTAGAATTTTGGCTATAATGTACCAAAAAATTATTAAGGTTTACTATGAATACTTTTGATTATGAAAAATTAAAACTTTTTTATATAGGAAAAGAAACAATAGATGGACAAAAAACTCCATTGGTTTATCAAAATAAAGATTTATTAACTCACGCAGCTATACTTGGTATGACAGGAAGTGGTAAAACAGGACTTGGAATAAGTTTACTTGAAGAAGCAGCAATTGATGAAATACCATCGATAATTATTGATCCAAAAGGTGATATGACAAATTTGATGCTAACTTTTCCAGAGTTAAAACCTAATGATTTTGAACCTTGGATTGATGATAGTGAAATTTCAAATAGTGGAAAATCAAAAGAAGAATTAGCTTTAAATATTTCAAATTTATGGAAGAATGGAATCCAAAAAGATTTTCAAGATATAAGTAGAATAAAAAAATTAAAAGATAATGCAGATTTTACAATATATACTCCAGGAAGTAATGCAGGAGTTCAAATCTCTATTTTATCTTCATTTAAGGCTCCTGCAACTGAAGTTTTAGAGGATAATGAACTTTTTACTTCACTTATTAGTTCAACTGTAAGTTCTATTCTATCGCTAATTGATGAAAAAAGTGAAGCAACCTCAAAAGAGTCAATTTTACTTAGTTCTATATTTACAAACTATTTTAAAGAGCAAAAAGATTTAACTTTAGAAGAGTTAATCACTTTGATAGTTACTCCACCATTTTCAAAAATTGGAGTTTTTGATTTAGAAACATTTTTTGCACAAAATGATAGATTAAAATTTGCATTAAAACTAAATACAATCATTGCTAGTCCATCTTTTAGCTCTTGGCTTGAAGGAGAAAGCCTTGATATTTCAAAAATGTTATATGATGAAAATGGAAAAGCTAGAGTTTCAATATTTTCTATTGCTCATTTAAATGACTCGCAAAGAATGTTTTTTGTAACAATTCTTTTAAATCAAATCTTAGCTTGGATGAGAAGACAAGAAGGTACAACTTCACTAAAAGCCCTACTTTATATGGATGAAATTTTTGGATATTTTCCACCACTAGCAAATCCACCATCAAAACAACCTATGCTAACACTTTTGAAACAAGCTAGAAGTTTTGGAATAGGAATCATACTTTCAACTCAAAATCCAGTTGATATAGACTATAAAGGTTTATCAAATATTGGAACTTGGTTTATAGGAAGACTTCAAACAAAACAAGATATTGATAAAGTAATTGATGGCTTAAATAGTGCAAGTGATGGGGCATTTAATAAGCAAGAATTATCATCAACTATAAGTAATCTTCAAAAAAGAAATTTTATTTTAAAGAATATAAATGAAGATAAAATAAAAATATTTGAAACAAGATGGGCATTATCATATCTAAAAGGACCAATATCAAAAGATGGTATAAAAAAACTTATGAGTGATAAACGAACATCAAATAAAAGTCCTAAAAAAGAAGAACAAACAGAAAACTTTATTGATGTTCAAAAAGGTGTATCAAAACCATTAATCGTAAGTAATATTAAGGAAAAATACAAATATATTTCTCAAAATAGTGCTTATTATATGCAACCAAATCTACTTATTTCTTGTACAACACACTATGTGAATAGTACAAAAAGTATCGATTTAGAAGAACAACTATCTTATAAAATATATATAGATGAAAATACAAAAGAAATAAATTTTGATGAAAAAGAAGAACTTTTAAATGAAATTTTTGATGAAAAAGATAAACCAAACTCATTTTATTACGAAATACCAGCTTTTATTCAAAATGATCGAGAATTGAAAGCTTTAGAAAAAGATTTTGCTGATTATATATATAGAAATTCAAAACTTACTTTATATAAAAATGAAAGTTTAAAATTAACTTCAAAACAAAATGAAAATTTAAATGATTTTAAAATAAGAATACAAGATAGACTAAATGAAAAAATAGATTTAGAAATAGAAAAACTAAAAGAAAAATTCAAAAAAGATAATTTTTCAATAGAACAAAAACTATCAAAACTTTTTGACAAACTTGAAAAAGAGCAAATGGAAGCTTCTAGTGTAGCTACAAATAGTATCATCTCTATTGGAACTTCTATTTTAGGAGCTTTTTTTGGAAAATCTAGTAAAAGTGCTATCGCTTCAAAAGTAGCAACAAGTTCAAGGGGTGTAAGCAAAGTTTTAAAAGAGAAAAATGATGTAAAAGCTGTTGAAAATGAGATAAATCTACTTCAAACACAAAGAGATGAACTTCAAAATAGATTAACAATAGAGATAGACAAAATAAATCAGGAATTTGATATTTCTAAATATGAAGTTGAAGAGTTATTTATAAAGCCAAAAAGAAGTGATATTTATAATATAAAAATAGAACTCCTTTGGCAAGAACAGTAACAAACTAGAGTTTAAAACTCTAGTTCATATCTTTTTTCTAAATTTGTATTTTGAATAATACTATTTATTGAAATTCCACTTTGTTCATTAAACTCATATAAATAGGTATATAAATTTTCATCAAAAAGCTTAAAATATATATCATTTATAAACTCTGTACAGTATAAAGTATCATTTTCTAAAGAAAACTCAAAATCAAATTTTGGTCTATTTTCTAAAAATTCATTTAAAAGTTTAGACAATGAATCTTCATTGATATTATTTTTATATCTGTAAATAGCTATTTTTTTTGAAAAATTTACAAAATCTTTTATATTTGATACTTTCATTTCATCACTATTTTCATCAACTTCTAAATGAAAAACTACAAAACCATCTTTACTATTTGCAACTATTCCTATATGTGAAAATCCAGCACCATCTAAAGAAGCAAAAAAATCACTCAAAGCATTATCTTCTTTTCGTAAAATAATATCACCATTTTTAAGTTCTAAAGTTTCTTTTAGGCTTTCAGTAGTTAAATCTTTTTCTCTTTTTTCCATAAATTTTTTTGCTTCATATGAAGCAAAAAAAAGTAAAAAAAGTATAGCAATAAGTCTAATTTGCATCTTTTCTCACTATATCACCATTTTCTGATATCAATATAGCCAAACTTTTTGTACTCTCAAATTGAGATAATATTATAAGTAAAATCATCATTATAGGAACAGCTAAAAACATACCTATACTTCCCCACATAGCTCCCCAAACAACTAAAGACAATATAACAACAAATTGAGAAATATTCAATTTATTTCCCATAAGTTTTGGATATATAATATTTCCTATTACGAACTGAATAATAACCAACGCTGTAAATAACCATAATATATCACTTAAATCATCTATTTGTATAAATGCAAAAATTGTAGGTATTAAAACAGCCACTATTGTTCCAACGGTAGGAATAAAATTTAGAATAAATGCTATAAATCCCCATAAAACAGAAGCTTCTAAACCAAAATATTGACATATTAAAAAAGTTAAAAATCCTGTTACCAAACTTACAACCGTTGTTATAAAAATATATGTTCTAATTCCTTGTGAAATTGAAGTTAAAATATTTTTTGCTCTTAATTTACTATCATTTTTTTTGAAAAGTGCATTTAGTTTTGCGTTGAAAAATCTTTGGTCAATAAGTAGAAAAAGAACATACAAAAAAATTTGCATCAAATTACTAAAAATTGAGCTAAAAACAACAAATATTCTATTTAAAACACTAGAAATACTAAACTCTTGAAAAAATTTACTTAAAGGTTCTTTCAAATCTATTGAAGTTAGAGTTGAAATTTTATCTATTACGATATTTATTTTTGAATCTAATTGAGATACAACAGAACTCAATTCCATCATACTTGTAGTTAAAAAAGTTCCTATTTTTATCATAGAATATATGATAATTATTAAAGATAAAGGAGTAGCTATAAAATCTAAGAATTTATTATTTACATAAGGAATTTTTCTGATTTGTGATGCTAAAGCATTTATCAAAAACCATATAAAAAATGCTATTGCAATAGGGATTAGAATGTTATTCAGACTATTAAAAGCATAAATTACCAAAAACATAAAAGCAAAAACATAAAATAGTTTTGCAAAATTTATATCACTTTTGAAACTTTCCAAAATATCCCCTTTTTATTAGGCTCTAGCAAATTTCCTAAACTTATCTTTTGCTAACTCTTGCATATCTGTAACTTCATCCATTTCATCAACTATTTCAACTCCAAGTAGAGTTTCCAAAGCATCTTCAAGTGTTACAACTCCACTTGTTTGTCCATAGCTATCAACTACTATAAAAAGGTGGCTTTTCCTTCTTACAAATAAATCTATCAATAAAGAAACATTTATATCTTCTGAAATTTTATGAACAGGGATCATAATATCTTTCAAAAGAGTATCTTTTTTCTTTTTAACACTTTTTTCTAAAATAGTTTGATTGAAAACAACTCCTACAATATCGTCTATTGTTTCATTAAAAACTGGAATTCTTGAGTGAATATAAGTCTTATCCATTTTCAAAGCTTCTTTTACAGTTGTTTGAGAATCAAGAGCAAAAACCACACTTCTTGGAGTCATAATATCTTCTGCTTTTATACTTTTTAGTTTAAATAAATTCTCAATAAAATCACTCTCTTTTGCTTGAATAGTTCCCTCTTTTTCACTCAAATTTACTAAAGCCATAATCTCATCTTTAGAGAAATTTGCCTCTTCTTTTTTATTTTTTTGTATATAATTTGTGATTTTTGTACCTACCCAAATAAATGGATATGTTACTTTTATTAAAAATGATATTGTATAAGCTGTTGGAACTAAAAATCTTTTCCAATACAATGCAGCGTAAGTTTTCGGATATATTTCAGTAATATATAAAACCAATAAAGTTAGAATAAAAGCAACTAAACTTTGCCATTTTTCTCCAAATACAATAGCAGCTTGTGCTCCAACTCCAGCTGCTCCCATAGTATGTGCAAAAGTATTTAATGTCAAGATTGCAGATATTGACTTATCAATATCTCCTTTCATCTCTTTTACCAAATTTATACTTTTAGGGCTATAGCTATTTTTGTCCATACTTTCAATATAAGAAGGAGTTGAAGATAAAACAGTAGCTTCTAATATAGAGCATAAAGATGAAAAAAATAGTGCTAAAAAAAGGTATATAAATAGTAGTGTCATTTTTTAAACTCAATTAATGAAATATTTTTTAAAAGATGATTTATATCTTTTAAATTTAATATATGTTTATCTTCTAAAACTTTCATAAAAAACCTAACTTCAGCATTTGTGAATCCATCAGGCTCTTTTTGTTTTACAGAGACTTCACAACCATCTTCTAAGCGAATCCTATATAGTTTTTTATCTGTAAGTTTTGCATAATAAACTACATCTATTTGTGTTTGATTTACTTTTTCTAAAGTTACAATAACTCTTTGTGTATCAACTTGCATATCAAAATCTTGATATATCTTTTTAAACTCTTCAACTTCCATATAACCAATGTATAATTTTGTATAAATATCAAAATATAATTCCATTTTAGGTGATGAGAAAAATCTTAAATCAACACTAAATTTTGGATTTTTTCGTGAAGTATTTAAAATCCACTCTAAAGTTGGGAAATAAGGAAACTTCTTATATTTGAGGCTATCAGCTTCAAGATATTTTTCATTATCTGGAGCTTTTAGAGTTTGTAAATCATTTTTTACTCTCTTTGTAAAAATCATCTCTTCTATTAAACTTTCGTCTTCTAAATCTTTTGTAACCCAAATCGTGGCATATTCTGGGAAATTTCTAAGTCCAGTTGAACCAGAAGTTAAAACTATCAAAGCATTTATTTTTAAATATGGAAATATCATCTTCAAAAGTGCATATTTCTTAGCCAATCGTTTATTTAAACTTGCTGTTTTTTTAGATGTACTCATCTCTACAAAATAAAGTCCATCTTTTGTAAAAAACAAAGCATCAAACTCACTTATATCTTTATATGCTGATTTAAAAACTATTTGAGAAGTTCTGTCTATTAAAAGTCCACTTTTTATAAATTTATTCTCTTTATCTTGATATGGTCCTTTTAAAACAAAGCCTTCAATATCATCATTTGTTTTTGCATAATCAAGTAAAAGTTCATAAATAATATTTTCATAAATCTCTCCTTTAAAACTACTGTATGCTGTTAAATAAGAAATTTCTTCTTTTGAAACATCACTTTTAAATAAAGATTTTAAAGTTTTATTATCATATGAGTAATGAAAAAGATTATCTTTTATATCTTCGATATCTAAATTTTTGATTTTATCTGTTATTTTAAATTGCAATTCTTCTCTTTTTTTCATAATAGCTTTGATTATATCAAATATTTTCTCTATTTAAAATAATAAACTTGATATAATGTCAGCTTTAAAAAAAGGGTATGAATGAAAAAGGTATTTAAATTAATTGTGGAAAATAAGTCTAAAGATAGACAAGTTGATTCAATTAAAAATGAGATTAGAAAATACGTAAAAAGAGAAAAAAACAAAAAACTTCCTGAAGAGTTTAATTTTTGGAGCTTTGAATGTAAAGCTGGTAAATCTCAAGATGAAGCAAATAGTATCGAATTTAAAGATATTATTAAATATGTTGATTTTGCATCGTCAGAAAATTTTGATAGTTTTTACTTAGAAATTATTGCTAAAGCAGTTTTTAAAGAGAAGAAACAACAAATAATTGAAGATGAAAATTTAGAATAAAATAGCAATTTTTGGATTGTCTATTTAATATAAATAAGTTAATATTTTAAAAATTTAAAGGAGAAATTATGAATTACATAACAAACGCGAATTTAAAAGAAGCAGATAACGAAGTATTTGCAATAATTGAAGATGAATTAAAAAGACAAACAAATCATTTAGAGATGATTGCAAGTGAAAACTTCACAAGTCCAGCAGTAATGGAAGCTATGGGTTCAGTTTTTACAAATAAATATGCTGAAGGGTATCCATATAAAAGATATTATGGAGGTTGTGAACAAGCTGATAAAGTTGAACAACTAGCAATTGATAGAGCTTGTCAAATTTTTGGTTGTAAATTTGCAAATGTTCAACCACACTCTGGAAGCCAAGCAAATGGTGCAGTTTATGCAGCATTACTTAAAGCTGGTGATAAAATTTTAGGTATGGATTTATCTCATGGTGGGCATTTAACTCATGGAAGTAAACCAAGTTTTTCAGGACAAAACTATTCAGCATTTTATTATGGAGTAGAACTTGATGGAAGAATAAACTATGACAAAGTTGAAGAGATTGCAAAACTTGTTCAACCAAAAATCATTGTTTGTGGAGCAAGTGCTTATGCTAGAGAGATTGATTTTAAAAGATTTAGAGAAATAGCTGATAGTGTTGGTGCTATTTTATTTGCAGATATTGCTCATATTGCTGGTTTAGTTGCAGCTGGTGAACACCAAAGTCCATTCCCACATGCTCATATAGTAACAACAACAACTCATAAGACTTTAAGAGGTCCAAGAGGTGGAATGATCATGACAAATGACGAAGATATTGCAAAAAAAATCAATTCAGCAATATTCCCAGGACTTCAAGGTGGACCACTTGTTCATGTAATTGCAGCTAAAGCAGTAGCATTTAAAGAGATTTTAGATCCAAAATGGAAAGATTATGCTAAACAAGTAAAAGCAAATGCAAGAGTTTTAGGAGAAGTTCTAATAAAAAGAGGTTATGATATAGTAAGTGGTGGAACAGATAATCACTTAGTATTAGTAAGTTTTTTAAATAAACCGTTCTCTGGTAAAGATGCAGATGCAGCACTTGGAGATGCAGGAATTACTGTAAACAAAAATACAGTTCCAGGAGAAACAAGAAGTCCATTTATCACAAGTGGAATTAGAGTAGGAAGTCCAGCATTAACAGCACGTGGAATGAAAGAAAAAGAGTTTGAAATCATAGCAAACAAAATTTGTGATGTTTTAGACAATATAGAAGATAAAGAGTTACACAAAAAAATCAACAAAGAGATGGAAGAACTTGCTTCTAACTTTGTGATTTATTCTAAATCTACTTACTAAGATCCAAAAGGAAGTGTAATGCCTGCACTAGATAAAACATATAAACAGATAGAAAAGGCTATAAAATATATAGATGACAACTTCAAACAACATCCAAGTGTTGATGAAGTTGCACTTAATATAGGAATGAGTAAATATCACTTTATAAGAGTTTTTAAAGAGTATGTAGGTGTTACTCCTCAACAATTTTTACACTGTGTAACTTTAAATTATGCAAAAGAACATATAAAAGAGTCCAAATCTATACTTGATAGTAGTTTAGATATTGGACTATCTAGTACTAGCCGACTTCATGAACTTTTTGTAAACTTAATAGGTGTTACACCAAAAGAGTGGAAAGAAAAAGGAAAAGATGTACAAATAACTTATGGATTTGGACAAACTCCTTTTGGTGAAGCTCTTCTTGGATTTACTGATAAAGGGATTTGTTATTTGGGATTTATTGACAATAACAAAAAAGAGATTTTCCAAAGATTTAATGAACTTTGGGAAAATGCTAATTTAATTTTTGATGAAAAATTGGCAAATGAATACTTGGAAAATATCTTTGTAAAAAATCAAAAATATCCACTTTTAGTAAAAGGTACAAATCTTCAAATAAATGTTTGGAAAGCACTTCTAAATCTTCCAAATGGAATAGTAGCAACTTATAGCGATATTGCAAACTATCTTGAAAAACCAAAAGCTGTAAGAGCAATAGCAAGTGCAATAGGACAAAATCATATAGGTTATTTGATTCCTTGTCATAGAGTTATAGCAAAAAGTGGAGCTATGAGTGGTTATAGATGGGGCATTGAGCGAAAAAAAATCTTAATAGCTTACGAATCAGTAAAAGAAAATAGTTAAAATGAATAAAGTTTTTAGTATTTATAAAAAACTTTATGAAACTTATGGTGCTCAAGGTTGGTGGCCTTTTATAAATTATCAAGGTAAAAATAGCCAAAAGCAAGGAAACAGTGATGGCTATCATATCTTAGATTATAGTTTTCCAAGAGATGAAAATGAGATTTTTGAAGTATGTTTAGGCTCAATTTTGACTCAAAATACTACTTTTACTTCTGTCATAAAATCTTTAAATAACTTAAATGATTTAGGTTGCCTAAACTACAAAAAAATCAAAAACTTACCAATAGAAAAACTAAAAGAACTTATAAAACCATCTGGATATAATAACCAAAAAGCTAATTATGTTTTAAATTTTATAGAATTTTTTGAAAACTTAAATGGCAAAATCCCAACAAGAACTGAACTTTTAGCTATAAAAGGAATAGGATTTGAAACTGCTGATTCTATGCTTCTTTATGGCTTTAATCAAGCAGAGTTTAAAGTAGATGCTTATACAAAAAGATTGCTAGTACATAATAAACTAATAGACGAAAAAGCAAAATACAATGATATAAAATATTTTATGGAAGATGAACTAAAAAAAGTGATTTTTGATGAAAAAGAGCTAATAATAACTTACCAAGAATACCATGCTTTAATAGTAAATCACTCAAAGTTGTATTACTCAAAACAACCTTATGAGAATGGGTGTTTTTTAAATAAAATTTGTTAAAGAACTTTCTCTCAAAGCATTTCTTGAAGCTTTATCTACAAGATTAAAAATAGTATCAATTTCATCTTTTAAACTATTCTTTTTATGTCCTTTTACTTTTATAAAATCAATATTTAACTTATCTAGTTTTTGAAAAAATAGTTTATATAACTCATGATTGTTTATAGTTTTTCCAGTTGAAGTTTTATAGTCATTTATCTCAAATTTTTCTCTTCTATTTTGTAGATTTACTATATTTTGACAGTCTGTATAAACTTCTATTTGGATATTTTCATCTATTATACACTCATCTAAAGCCCAAAGTAGAGTTTGAAGCTCAAGTTTTGTGGAGCTTGTATCTTCAAATCTTTTTATTTTTATAGTTTTCTTTAGCTCCTCAAAAGAAAAACTCTCATCAGAAACTTCTAAAAAAGCCCCAAATCCTATTTTCTTTTGTGGATTAACACTTGAATCTGTAAATAATTTGATTTTTTTCATATTTTAGCTTTAATTTTAGATTGTGCAATTTTATCATCAATCTATTTAACTACCAATTTATAAAGAAGATATAAAGAGAGAAAAACTCTCTTTATAATATTTTAGAATTTATATTTTAGTGTTACAGTTGCACTTCTTGGATCGCCATATATATATTGGCTACGGCTACCACTATAAATAAAATTTGCATAATACTCTTTATCAAAAATATTGTTTACATTTAATTGAGCTGATAAATTTTTATTGAACTCATATTTAGCCATAGCATCTACTACAAAAAAGTCATCTTGAGTAGCTCTAATTTTACCAGCTGGAGTTGTTATATCTGTATAAAACTCACTTCTGTAATGAATATTTCCACCAAATGTTAAATCACCTATTTTAT
>NZ_PDKB01000022.1 GCF_003316695.1 Aliarcobacter vitoriensis | reverse complement strand
ATCATCAGGAGCGAATGCATTAGCAGCAAAAATAGTAGCTTCAAGAGCAGAGAATAAAGGTAAAGTAATAGTTACAATTCTTTGTGATACTGGTGAAAGATATCTAAGCTCTGGGCTTTATGAGTATATAGAAGAAAAAAATTAATTTAAAGGAGAATAGATGAATAGAAGAGATTTACTAAAATTAGGTACTTTAGCAACTGCCGTTACTGCAACATCAGTTTTTGCTGCAAGTGGTACAAAAGAAGATATCAAAAGTGTACAAAATGCTGTAAAACCACTAAACAACAACGATAGAGTAATCATTATTGGTGGTGGATATGCAGGTTTAACTGTTGCAAAAAACATAAGATTATATAACCAAAAAGCAGAAGTTATAGTAATTGAAGCAAAAAATATCTTTGCATCTTGCCCTTATAGTAATTTATGGTTTGGAGGAGTAAAAGGTGTGGATTATAATGATTTGATTTTTTCTCCATTAAAACCAGCTTCAACTTATGACTACGATATTATAAATGACAAAGTTGTATCTATAAATAGAGAAAAAAAAGTGGTTACCACTTTAAATGGTAGTTTTGAATATTCTTTATTGGTTTTATCAACTGGAATAGAATATGATTATTCAACTTTTGGTTTAGATGAAAAAGAGGCAAAAAAAGCTTTTACAAAATTCCCAGCTAGTTATAATGGTGGGTTTGAACAACTTTCTTTAAAAGAAAAAATAGAAAAATTTAAAAGTGGAACTTTTGTTATAACTGTGCCAAAAGGATCTTACAGATGTCCTCCCGCACCTTATGAAAGAGCTGCTGTAATTGCTGATTATTTTAAATCTAAAAAATTAAATGCAAAAGTTGTGATAATCGACCCAAGAGAAAAACCAACAACAAAAGCTAAAGGATTTTTAAAAGCATTTGATACTTTATATAAAGATTATTTAGAATATATTCCAAATGCAAATATCAAAAAAATAGACTTAGATAAAAAAACTATATATTTTGAAAAAAATAATTTAAAAGAGATGGAAACTACAAATGAAACTTTGGTTTTTGATGATGCAAATATCATTCCAAGTAATAAAGCCTCAAAACTTTTAAAAGATAGTGGGTTAGAACTTACAAGTGATGGTTTTGGAAGAGTAAAAACACCAACATTTAGAAGTTACAATGATGATAATATTTATTTAGTTGGAGATGTTGTAGGTGAATATCCATTCCCAAAAAGTGCTCAAATGGCACACTCTTGCGGAATTATTGTAGGTGAACAAATAGCAAGAAGATTAAATAAAGAAGATCCAAAAGAGGGAAGTGTTTATCCTCAAAATGTTTGTTATTCACTTGTGAGCCAAGATACTGGTATTTATGTAACTCATCAAGCATATTTTGATAAGGCTGATGGAAAAGTAAAAGTAAAAACAGAGTTCTTTGAAGATATAGAAAAATCAACTTTTGATGCAACAAAAAGTTGGTATGCAGGAATTACTGCGAATATCTTTGAATAGAAATTATTAACTGCAATTGTGATATTCTTCTATTGAAATTTTAAATAGGAGTATATGATGTCAGAACAAAATAGACTTTCGCAAGAAGAAATAACTAGATATAGTAGACATCTAATTCTTCCTGAAGTAGGGCTTGAAGGACAACTAAAACTTAAAAACTCAAAAGTTTTAGTTGTAGGAACAGGAGCTTTAGGTTCTCCTGTACTTTTATATCTTAGTGCTGCTGGAGTTGGGACTATTGGACTTATAGATTTTGATACTCTTGATGAATCAAATCTACAAAGACAGATTATCCACTCTACAAAATTCATAGGAAAAAGTAAAATTTCTTCCGCGAATAATAGAATAAATGAAATAAATCCAAATATAAATGTAGTTGCTATAAATGAAAAATTAACTAGCCAAAATGCCATAGATATTATCAAAGATTTTGATATTGTTGTCGATGGAACTGATAATTTTCAAACAAGATATTTGATAAATGATACTTGTGTGATGTTAAATAAACCTTTTGTTTATGGAGCTATTTTTAGATTTGAAGGGCAAACAACAGTTTTTAATTCAAATAATAGTGCTTGTTATAGATGTATTTTTCCAACTCCACCAAAAGCTGGACAAGTTCCATCTTGTTCAGAAGCTGGAGTTTTAGGAGTATTACCTGGAATTATAGGAACTATTCAAGCAAATGAAACTATAAAACTTATTTTAGAAAAAGGTGATAGTTTAAAAAATAGGCTTTTATCTTTAAATGCTTTGAAAATGGAATTTAAAGAGTATAAAATTGCAAAAGATGAAGATTGTCCAGTTTGTGGTAAAAATCCAACAATAACAGAACTTATTGATTATGAAGAGTTTTGTGGATTAAAAAATCTTGATGACAACTTTGTTATTGAAGATATAACTATTCAAGAGTTAAAAAAGCTACTCGATGAGAAGCAAAATATACAAATAATTGATGTTCGAGAACAAATAGAAGATGATTTAGCTTTAATTAAAAATGCAAAAAATATATCATTCTCAACTTTGCTAGATAGAATTGATGAAATTGATAGTAATAAAAAAACTATCATAACTTGTAAAATAGGGCTTTTAAGTCTTCAAGCTATCTCAAAATTAAAAAAGGCTGGATATAAAGGTGAAATATATAGTTTAAAAGGTGGAGTTACTTCTTGGGTAAATGATTTGATTTAAGGGGATTTATGGAAGAAAATGAGATTTTACTGCCAAATAGAAAAGAGTTTCTAAAAGATTTAGAAAGTGAAGTTTTTAATAAGTTAGTTATATTTGATATAAGTGGATTTGGAAATATAAATCACTATTATGGATATAGTTTTGGTGAGAAGATTTTAAAGCTTATCTCTTTAAGATTGGAAGATAAATTTATTGGAAGTAAGATTTACTATTTAGGTGCTGATGTTTTTGCTGCTGCTTCTTGTTTTGAACTCTCAAAAGATAGATTTATTCAATCTATAAAATCAATAATTTGGTATTTCGGATATACTCCAATAGAACTAGATGAATATAAAGTATATATTCCTTTAAGAGCTGGAGTTGCTATAAATTATAATGAACTTGTATTTAGTGCAGAGTTTGCTTTAAAACAAACAAGAGTTCTAAAACATAATTTAGTGATTTATGATAGTGAACAACATCATATAAATCATCCAAATTCATCATCAATCAAAGAAGATTTATATTGGGAAACACAAATAATCCAAGCTATAAAAAAAGATAAATTTGAGATTTTTGCTCAAAGTATAAGTAATCAAACAGATAAAAAATATGAAGTATTAGTTCGAATGAAAGATGAAAAAGGTAAGATAGTATCTCCATATTTCTTTCTTGAAAGAGCTAAAAAATTGAATCTATATAGTGAGATTACAAAAAAAATAGTTCAAAAATCTTTCGAATTCTTTGATAGTAAAAATATAGAGTTTAGTATAAATTTATCTATTAGCGATATTTTAGAAAAAGACGTTGTGGATTATATAATTCAAAAAATATATGAATTTGATATAGGACATTTATTGACTATTGAAATAACCGAAAGTGAGGGAATAGACAATCTTGAAGAGGTAATATCTTTTATAAGAATTGTAAAAAGTTTGGGAGTAAAAATAGCCATAGATGACTTTGGAACTGGTTACTCAAATTTTTCTTATTTGGTTACCTTACAAGCTGATTTCATAAAATTGGATGGTTCTATAATCCAAGATTTAAATAAATCAAAAACAGCAAAAGCAGTGGTTGAAGCAATAGTTTTCTTCGCTCAAAAAGTTGGTATAAAAACTGTTGCTGAATTTGTGTCTTCAAAAGAAATTTTTAATATTTGTAAAGAGTTAGATATTGACTATTTTCAAGGATACTATTTTGATGAACCAAAAAATGTAAAAGAATTAAAATTAAAATAGATATTTTATTCTCAAGCTATAAAGCTTGAGAATTATTTGTTCTTGAATTTTATATTTAAAATAAAATAAGAGATAAGACCTAAAACAAGTCCCCAAAATGCTCCACCAATCCCAAATAAATTGATATTTGCAGCTGTTGCTATAAAAGTTATTAGTGCGGCTTCTCTAGTTTTATCATCACTCATTGCATTTGTAAGGCTTCCAGCAATTGTACTCAATAGTGCAAGTCCAGCTAAAGAACTAATAAATGTTGCTGGAAAAGCTGCAAATAAAGCTGCAAGAGTAACTCCAAAAATACCAACCAAAATATAAAAAATACCAGCTGTAACACCAGCAATCCATCTTTTTTTTGGGTTTTCGTGAGACTCTTTACCTGTACATATTGCAGAAGTTATAGAAGATAGGCAAAATGCATGAGAACCAAAAGGAGCCATTAAAATTGAACCCAATCCAGTAATCGCTAAAATAGGTTTAGCACCAGTTTTAAACCCATCATTTTTGAGTATCAATAATCCTGGCATATATTGTCCAGTTAAAGTTATCAAAAATAGTGGCAAAGCAATACTTAGTGCTGTATTTAGTGAAAAAGTTGGTTCATTAAATACTGGATATGCAAATTTTAGTTCAATTCCTGAAAAATTAATTTGTGATTGTATAGTTAAAAGTATAAAACCAAATACTAAAACACTAACAATAGCATATCTTGGAGAATATCGTTTTGTAATTAGATATATAAAAAATAGTGAAATTGCTAAAATAGGGCTAATTGTCATATTTAAAAAAGCAGAAATACCAAATTGTAATAATATACCAGCTAATAATCCAGCTGCTATTCCAGATGGAATCAAACGAATTAATTTATCAAAATAACCAGAAAGCCCTAAAATAAGAAAGGCTAAAGCAGAAAGTATATATGCTCCAATTGCTTCAGAGTAGGAAACAGTTGCAATAGCAGTTACTAAAAATGCAGCAGCAGGTGTACTCCAAGCAGTAATTATTGGTTCTTTTGTGTACCAACTTAACATTATTCCCGTAATTCCAACACCAATAGAAATAGACCAAACCCAAGAAGCAGTTTGTTCTGGGCTAAGTCCTGCCATTTGTGCTGCTTGAAATATTAAAATAAAAGTTCCACCATAATTAACAATAACCGAGATTAATCCAGCAATTATTGGTGGAATAGCCGATATTTTGTTGTTCATTTTATACTCCTTAATTAAAAAATGTTTTGAAAGTATAAAAGTATTAAATAGATTTTACAATCTGTTTATTGCTAATTTTTATTTTTTATATAAATCTATAAAATAAGCAATTTTTGGATTGATGAAAGGATTATTTATGTATTTAAATTTGGTTATTTTAACTTACTTAAAATATCATCTATATCTAAACTCATTTTAGAAAAAGCAAACCATTTTTTACCCAAATCCTTTAAACTAGCACCCAAATGATATATCTCTTTTTTATCAAGTATTAAAAATCTATCGTGTGAATTTTTAAAAGTTTTTAGTGTTATATTTTTATATTGAGTTTGATATTTTTCATAGTCAAGTTTTAGTTGTTTTGAAATGGAACTTGTATAAATAGCAAAGTTTATATTTTGATATTTTGAAAATAGAGTAAATATTGTATCATCTATATAGTTATCTATTAAAATTATTTCATTTTTTGATAACTTCAATAAATCATTTATAAAACTGTAAGAGTCATATATTTGTCCATCATAAAATATTCCACTATCTTTTTCTAGTTTATTATCTTTTATTTTAGATTTTACTATTTTCATATCATTTTCTAGGGATAACAATCTTTGTTCCGTTATTTTATGAGTATTTATCACATATCCATTTTGGATATAACTTTTCAAAATAGATGTTGCCCATTGACGAAATTTTGTTGCTTTATTTGAACTAATTCTATAACCAACACAAATAATTGCTTCTAAATTATAGTGTTTTATAAGCCTTGCTACTTTTCTATTTCCTTCTTGACGAACTACCGAGTAATTCTCGGTAGTTGAATTTTCATATAGTTCTCTTTCTTTATAAATATTTTTTAAGTGTAAACTAATATTATCTGTACTTGTATCAAAAAGTTCAGACATTTGTGCTTGTGTAAGCCAAATAGTTTCACTATCAACAGAAACTTTTAGTTCTAGTTCTCCATCATTATAAACTACTAAATTTGATAATTCTTCCATTTTATAATCCCCATATTAAAATAGTTAAAGATTATAACACAAATTTAGATTTTTATAACAAGTATCATAATGTAATTTTATACCCTTAAGTATGAGTTCCAAAGCACAAAAGGAAAGTATATTTTTTATCGAAATTTTAATCTCAAAATTAAATAAATACTTTGAAACCCATGCTTAAAAGTACAAAGAGAGCAAAAACTCTCTTTATTATTAAAACTTTAAAGTTACATTAAAAGCAACACTTCTTGGGTCACTTAAAGTTGTAGTATTTGCCCAATATTTTTCATTTGTCAAGTTTGATGCATAGATTCTAAAAGTAGTATCATAACCATCAAGTTTTGTTTCATATCTAGCACCAAAATCAACTGTTGTATAAGCATCAAGTTTTTGCGTATTTGCACTATCAACCCATTGAGTTCCAGTATAATAAACTCCACCATTTAAAAATATTTTTGGCTCAATCGGTAATCTATACTCAGCATACATTTTTGCTTGATATTTTGCTACATTTTGAGATTCTTTTCCTTCTGTTGCTTTATTTGTAGCTTTTTCTACTTTTGGGCTAAGATAAGTAATCCCTCCCATTAAAGTTAAATTATCTGTTGCTTTTCCAGTAAGCAATATTTCAATTCCTTCATTTATTTGTTCTCCATCTTGACTAGTTACTTGTGTTTTTCCATTTCCATTATTCGCAAAATATTCTGTTATACTATTTTTTCTTTCTATTCTAAATAGTGCTGTACTCAAAAGTAAATCTTGATTTATAGAATATTTTGCTCCAATCTCATATTGTTTACTAACTCTTGGATCAAAAACTTTTCCATCATTTATATCATTTTTATTATTAACAACTGTACCATTCTCAAGTGATTCCATATAAGTAATATAAGTTGTTAAATCTTCTATTGGTTTATAAATAAGAGATAGAGTTGGAGTTAAAGCTGATTTATCATAACTTCCATTTTGTGCTTTTGTAAATGTATTCCAACTATCTTGTTTCATAGAAGCAAAGTTTACGCCAACTAAAGCACTCCATTGCTTATTAAATGTAATATTATTTGCTAAAACAACATTTGAATTAAGCTGTTTTCGTACCAAAAATGTTTCATTTGGTTTAGAAAATGCATGATTCCATTGATGAAATGAATTTATATCATTAACTGGAGAATTCATTATAAAATAATCAGGTCCACTATAAAACTTTTCGCTACCAAAAGAACCACCAAAAGTTAAAGCATGATTAATAGAGCCTGTGTCAAAATATCCATCTAAATAAGCGTAAGCACCATCATTTTTTGTTTTTTGCTCAGGAAAATAATATAAATCTCTTGTCAAAATACTTGTATTTGTATTTACATTATTACTATAATATGGTTTTAGTCTATTTGCTTCATTGTATATATATGCTGTTCTAAGTCTTAAACTATCACTAAAACTATAGTTTGCCTTTAACTCTACTTTATCTGATCTATCATCAATATATACCCAATCTGGAGCATAAGTTTTTTTAGTGTCAAAACTTGAAGCATTAGGTCTTTTCCCTGTAATTATCCATATTGGTTTAACTCCTGTTGTAGCATCCCTATGAGAATAATATAATCCGAAATCAAGATTATCAGTTGGCTTATAGGCAAAAGATACTCCTATTAATTTTTCTTCATCTTCATAGTTTTCTATTGCTGTTTCTCCATCTTGATAAGCAACATTCACTCTAACACTTAACTTATCATTGATATTTTGAGAAGTATCTACAGTCGTATAATAATTCTTTCCACCATTATTTCCAACTGATACTTTTGTAAATGGATTTAAAGTAGGATATTTTAAAGCATAATTTATAACTCCTCCAACATTCCCACTTCCATATAGGAATCCACTAAGTCCACTTATAACTTCTACTCTTTCTACTTCTTTAAGCCCAATTCCAAATGCTAAAGGTAGAGGAATTCCATCTACTAAAGCTTGTGCTATACCTATCCCTCTAATGCTTGTAGAAACTCCAACATTTTGTGAAGCATTTTCTTTATTTGTCATAACAGGACTTGTTTTTGCAATTTGATTTGTATTAGTTATAATTGTATTTTCTATAAAATCAGATGATATTATACTCATTGAATAAGGAGTATCTTGAAGACTTAGATTCCCCCAAACTCCTAGAGTTTTTACATCTTCTACAAGGTAGCCTGATTCTGCACTTCCATTTTTACCACTTTTAACAGAAATATCATCTAAGATATAAGTACCATTAATCACTTTTACAGAAGATAATGGTTTTATGATTATTGCTCCATCTTCCATAATAGCTTCTAAACCACTATTTTCTAATACTTTATCTAAAGCGTTTTTTGTTCCTTCTATATCTTTGATAGCATTTGCTGTTTTTCCTTCAAAAATAGAACTATTAGCAATATATGGAATATTCGCTTTTTTAGATATTTTTTCAATAGCATCTTTTAAAGATGATTTATCTAATGAATAGCTTATATTATCTGCATAAACATTTGAGCAAATAATCAAAGCAACAACTGGACTTAATATACTTTTTTTAAGTATTGTCATATTTTCTCCTAATAATTTTATAAAGCAACTATAATAATTGCTTTTATAATATATAAGAGTAAAAATATATCAAAAAACGGACATCATTTTTTACAAATTTTGAAATTTCTTTTACAAGTGTGGTTTTTTGGTACTTTTTTGGAGTATATAAACCTTTAAATTAAAGATTTAATAGAAAAAGATAGTAAAATATCTCTAAATTGATATACTATCTTCTTGAAACTTTTAGAACATTATCTTTTTTATCTATTTTTATTGGATATATTTTTGTAATAGTTTTTAAAAATATATCTATTTGAGTTGATGAAAATTCTCCTGTTATAAGATAATTTTCTACTTCTTTTGATAAAAATTCAATTGAAATATCACTATATTTTGAAAATTCTTCTAAAGCATCTTTTAATTGCGTTTTATCTAAAACTATTTTATTTTCTATCCAAGGAGCAATTTTGACTTTTGGTATATCTGCTATTTGGTCTATTGTTCCTATGCTATTTGAGTAACTTATTGTTTGTGCTTTTGTTAAAATTGCTTGATTTTGTTTATCAAACAAATATTTAGAGTAGTAAGTTTTTACTGTACCATTTTCTACATTTATAGTTGTAGAATCTTTTTTATGTATAACTTCAAATTTTGTTCCAATTACTTCTATATTGATATTATCACTTTTTATGATAAACACTCTATCTTCATCTTTTGCTACTTCAAATAAAGCTCTTCCATCTATCAAATGTACTATTCTTTTATTACCAAAAAATTCTATATTTATATTTGTTTTTGCATCAATAAAAACATTTGAACCATCTGGAAGTTGTTCTTTTATAGGTTTTATATCTGTTATATGAGTTCTTGAAAATTGCACTTTAAAGCTATCATCATAAGCTTTAAACGCGAAGAAACAGAGTATTAGTAAACTTGCAGCTAAAGTAGAAAATGATTTTATTTTTTTATAAAACTTGTCTTTACTTATTTGTTTATGTGCATTAACACTAAGTTTTTCTTGATTCTCTTTAGAGATAGATTTTGACATATTATGTATAAATTTTATTCTGTTAAAAACTTTTTGATGATTTGTATCTTGTAAAAGCCAATTTTGAAACTCTTTTTTCTGATTGTCATCGAAGCCTTCTTTTTCACATATTACCCAGTATGTTGCTTCTTCTTTGATTTTAATTTCTGTGTTCATTAAAATCCTCTCTTTTGCAATTCTTCTTCTATTTTTAAACTGGCTCTTTTTATAAGTTTTTCTACATTATTTGATGTTGTATCCATCATTGATGCTATCTCTTTTCTTGAATAACCATCAATAGTATATAAAATATAAGCTTCTTTTGTTCTTTGTGGTAGTTCTTCTATAATTTGCATAAAAATCTTTTCTTGATCTTCTTGTATCAAAATATCTTCTGGTTGTTCATATTCTGGAATTAAACTCAAGTTCTCTTCATATATTGTAGTTTGTAATTTTTGATTTTCTAAAGCTTCATGTACAACGATATTTTTTACTATTTTATATAAATATGCTCTTTCATTTTCTATTTCATATTTATCTTTTATTTCAAGATATCTAATATACGTTTCTTGTATTATATCCTTGGCTTTTTCTTTATCACCACATAATTTAAACGAGAAATATAAAAGTTCATCGTAGTATTTCAACATAAATTTACCTAGTATTTTTTTGAGAAGCAGTATGATAACATTTATTAACTGATTAAATACTCCTTGACATAAAAAATAAAATTTGCTAATATTCCACCAACTTAATAGGTGATTAATTTAATCATCTATTTTTTTGTATGTTTTTAATATTCACCAATAAGATGTATATTAGAATTAAAAAGGAATAAAATGAGATTAAATTTTGGAATATTAAAAAGACCAAAATCCCAAATTCCAGGTTTTGGACTAACTATGGGATATACAGTTTTTTATCTAAGTATTATTGTGCTTATTCCACTAATTGCACTATTTTCAGAAGCTTTTAGTATGGGATTTCAAGCTTTTATAGATACAACAACGCACCCAAGAGTTATAGAAAGTTATAAATTGACTTTTTTTACATCACTTATTGCTGCAATAGTAAATACAGTTTTTGGTCTAATAGTTGCTTGGTGTTTGGTTAGATATACATTTTTTGGAAAAAGAATATTTGATGCAATAGTTGATTTACCATTTGCTTTACCAACAGCTGTTTCTGGTATCGCACTTACAACTTTATATTCATCTCAAGGTTGGTTTGGACAATATTTAGAACCACTTGGAATAAAAGTAGTTTTTTCTCCAATAGGAATAACAATTGCTTTGATTTTTATAGGTATGCCTTTTGTTGTAAGAACTATTCAACCAGCACTTGAAGAGATACAAATAGAGCAAGAAGAAGCTAGTGCAAGTTTAGGAGCATCAAGATGGCAAACATTTTATAAAGTGATACTACCTACTATATTACCAGCAGTTCTTACTGGATTTGCTCTATCTTTTGCTAGAGCTTTGGGTGAATATGGTTCGGTTGTTTTTATATCTGGAAATCTACCGATGAAAACAGAGATAAGTACACTTTTAATTGTTACAAAATTAGAACAATATGATTATGCTGGAGCAACAGCAATAGCAGTTGTTATGCTTTTAATATCATTCGTTATGTTATTAGTGATAAATATACTTCAAAGATGGAGTTCAAGAAGAAAAGGAATGGAGGCAATATGAAAACAGTAAATAACTCAAAAAGTTTACAAAACGAATCAAGTTTATTTAAATATCTATTGATATTTATAGGAGTTACTTTTTTAATGATTATGTTAGTTATTCCTTTGATTACTATATTTGCAGAAGCTTTTAGAAAAGGGTATGAAGCTTATTTTTTAAGCTTTAATGATGAATATGTTTTACAAGCAATAAAACTTACATTTATAACTGCTGCAATTGCCGTTCCTTTAAATCTAGTTTTTGGTGTTTGTGCTTCTTGGGCAATAGCAAAATATTCATTTTTTGGTAAAAGTTTATTAATAACTTTGATTGATTTACCATTTGCAGTAAGTCCAGTAATTTCTGGATTTGTATATATTTTACTTTTTGGTGCTCAAGGTTGGTTTGGTTCTTGGTTGATAGAAAATGATGTACAAATTATTTTTGCAGTTCCAGGTATTGTTCTTGCCACTATATTTGTAACTTTTCCATTTGTTGCAAGAGAGTTAATTCCTTTAATGCAAGAGATGGGAAATGATGAAGAACAAGCAGCATTACTTTTAGGTGCTAGTGGATTTCAAACATTTTGGAAAGTTACTTTACCAAATATAAAATGGGGATTGCTTTATGGTGTTATTTTATGTAATGCAAGAGCTATGGGTGAGTTTGGAGCGGTTTCTGTAGTTTCTGGACATATTCAAGGAGTTACAAATACTATGCCACTTCAAGTTGAGATTTTGTATAACGAATATAACTTTGTTGCAGCTTTTGCTGTTTCAACACTTTTGGCAATATTGGCACTTTTTACTTTGGTTTTAAAATATATTTTAGAGTGGAAAGTTCAAAAAAGAGCAAAAAAATTAGAAAATGAAGAGTAGGAAAAGATGAAAATAGAAGTAAAAAATTTAACAAAACATTTTGGCAACTTTGTAGCCTTAGAAAATATTGATTTAGATATTGTAGAGGGTGAACTTCTTGCCCTTTTAGGACCATCAGGTAGTGGGAAAACTACACTTTTAAGAATGATAGCAGGACTTGAAACAGTTGATGAAACTGATAGTGGAGAAATATTATTTAACGGTATTGATGTTGGAACAAAAAATATAGGTGAACGAGATATTGGTTTTGTATTTCAACACTATGCACTGTTTCGACATATGACAGTTTTTGAAAATATAGCTTTTGGTTTAAGAGTAAAACCAAAAAAACAAAGATTAAGTAATAAAGAGATTGAAGAAAAAGTTACAAAACTTTTAAAACTTATTCAACTTGATGGTTTTGCTTCAAGATTCCCTTGGCAACTATCTGGTGGTCAGCGACAAAGAGTTGCACTAGCAAGAGCTTTAGCAGTTGAACCAAAAGTTTTACTGTTGGATGAACCATTTGGAGCTTTAGATGCAAAAGTAAGAACAGATTTAAGAAGATGGTTAAAAGAACTTCAAGAAGAGTTAGGAATAACAACTATTTTAGTAACTCATGACCAAGAAGAAGCACTGGAAGTTGCAAATAGAATAGTTGTAATTTCAAAAGGAAAAATAGAACAAATAGGAACACCGCAAGAAGTTTTTCATAATCCTAAAAATGAATTTGTAATTAATTTCTTGGGAAATGTAAACTTATTTCATGAAAGAAAAGATGATGGAAGTGAAGATAAATATCTTATTCGTCCACATGAATTAGAGATAGTTTCATTTGATGATAATGAGTCAATATTAAAAGCTAGAGTAAAATATATTCAATTAGCTGGTTCTTTTGTAAAAGTTGAATTAACGCATATAAATGATGAAAAAAGAGTTGTTTTAGTAGAACTATCACATTATGAATTTAATGATAAGAATTTAAAAATTGGCGATATTGTAGGAGTTAGAGCAAGAAAACTTAGAAGTTTTGAAGCTGGAGCAGGAATTTAAAAGAGATTTATATACATTCATAAGTATAAGCTAGATTTATCAGAATTATAACTATTTATGGTAACATTAGCCAAAAATTTTACTGTTTAGGGGAAGTTTATGAATTCTGTTATAAAAAAGGTATCCTTTTTTCAAAGTTTGTCTGTGGCAATTATTTTAATATTTGCAGTATTTAGTATCAATATAGTTGTAAAAAATTTTATAATTTTAGATGTAAAAGAGAATTTTGAGCATAGAGCTACTGATATAAAGGCAACTTTTGAAGTTTTAAATGAATCTATAAAAGAATCTGCAATTACGGTGTTAAGTGTTTTAAAATCACATATTGGTAATATAGAAATTGATAATAATAGAAAAATTGAGATAAATGGTGTACAAACTTCATTTTTAAAATCAAATGAAGTAATTTTAAATAATAACAATGAATTAATAGATGAATTTACAAAAACAACAGGTGCTGTTGCAACACTATTTGTGAAGCAAGATAATGATTTTTATAGAGTTGCTACTTCACTTCATAAAGAAGATGGAACAAGAGCAATAGGGACTTTTTTAACTAAAGATAGTCCAGCTTTTGAAAAAATTACAAATAAAGAGAAATATATTGGAACTGTAAAATTGTTTGGTAAGAATTATATGACAGTTTATGAACCAATAATTAAAAATAATGAAGTTATAGGAATTTTATTTGTTGCATATAATTTCGATAGGCTTTATGATATTTTACAGAGTAAATTAGAGAAAATTAAATTTGGAGATAGTGGATATTTATTTATTTTAGACTCTAATGAAGGTATTTTAACTTTACATCCAACATTAAAAGATAAGAAAATTGAAGAGTTGGATAGTAATCTTCAAACTCTTTTAAAAAATATGATTAAACAAAAGAATGGAACAGAAATTTATGATTTTATGCAAAATGGTGTAGAAACTAGAAAGTTATCTGCATTTACAGCTTTTGATGAATGGAATATGATTATTGTAACAAGTGCAAATTTTGATGAATTACTTGAATTAAATGATACTTTAAGAGTTTATTCGATTTTTGGTGGAATTTTACTTTTATTTACTTTATTAGGGATAAGTTATTTGATCATCAAAAAAACTGTAAATGAACCACTTTTAATTATCAATGAAGATTTAAATGAATTTTTTGCCTACTTAAATAGAGAAAAAGAAGAAGTAAATTTTGTAAATATTGATACAAAAGATGAATTTGGTCGAATGGCAAAAATACTAAATCAAAATATTGAGAAAACACGAATTGGAATAGAAGAAGATAGAAGATTAATCCAAGAAACGATTAGTGTTTTAAGTGAATTTGAGCATGGAGATTTATGCCAAAGACTGAATATCGAAGTATCAAATCCAGCTTTAATGCAATTAAAAAATGTACTTAACAATATGGCAAATAATTTAGAAAATAATATTGAAGATGTTCTTGTTGTGTTAGAACAATATACACACTATAATTATTTAAAGAAAGTTCCTACTAAAGAGGTAAAAGAGCATTTACTAAGATTGGCAACAGGTGTGAATGAATTGGGAGCATCAATTACTAGAATGTTAGTAAGAAATAAAACAAATGGATTAACTTTAGAAAATAGCTCAAATATTTTACTTGAAAATGTAAATAAGTTAAATAGCTCTTCTAATTTAGCAGCTGCAAGTTTAGAAGAAACAGCAGCCGCAATAGAAGAGATTACATCAACAGTTAGAAGCACTTCAGAAAATATTACAAAAATGACAATGCTATCAAATAATGTTACAAAATCTGTAAAAGAGGGCGAAGAACTAGCAAATCAAACAACAACAGCTATGGAAGAGATAAATTCTCAAGTGTTAAACATAAATGAGGCAATAAGCGTAATAGATAATATAGCATTCCAAACGAATATTTTATCTTTAAATGCAGCAGTAGAAGCAGCAACAGCTGGTGAAGCAGGAAAAGGATTTGCTGTAGTTGCTCAAGAAGTAAGAAACCTAGCATCAAGAAGTGCAGAAGCGGCTAAAGAGATAAAAGAGTTAGTTGAAAAAGCAACATCAAAAGCAAATCAAGGAAAGCAAATAGCTACGACTATGATTGAAGGTTATAAAGAGTTAAATGAAAATGTTAATCAAACTATGAATTTAATTGGTGATATTCAAAATTCTTCTAAAGAGCAACTTTTAGGAATAGAGCAAATAAATGATGTTGTAAATAATTTGGATAAACAAACACAAGAAAATGCAAATGTAGCTTCACAAACAAATGATATTGCAAAAGTTACAGATGAAATAGCAAAACTTGTAGTTCAAGATGCAGATAGTAAGATTTTTGAAGGAAAAGATAGTATAAAAGCAAGAAATATAGATTTATGATAGATTGAGTTGATTTTAATCAATTCAATTTAAAAAAAAATCAAATAAAATCTCTTAAAAGATTAGGAGAGAAAATGCTACTTAATAAAGATAATCTACCATTGGTTGATATGGATTTTATGAATGAAACACATTTTGAAGATGTTGATTTATTGAATGAACTTTTTATTAATATTGAAGATTTTGAAAAAGAAGCTTCTGATGAAAATTTTGAGAAATTAAAATCAAAATATAAAGATTGGGTAAACCATACTGTAAACCACTTTGCAACGGAAGAAGAAGAGATGGTAAAAAGAGGTTTTTTTGCTTATCCATTTCACAAAGGTGAACACGATAATAATCTAGCTGAAATTAGAGCAGTTTGGGATAGTTTTGAACATAGTAAAAATATTGAAGAATTAAAAAATTATATAGAATTTGATGTTATAAATTGGTTGATAAATCATATTCGTTCTATGGATACTGTAACTGCAAGATTTTTTAAAACGGGTATGAGTCCTTGTGGTATGATGTAAAATTAACATTAAATTAACACTTATTGTTTATAATTCCAATAAAAAGGAAGATTTATGAAGAAGATATTATTTCTATTTTTATTGGGAAATTTTGCAATATTGAGTGCTTCGAGTATTGAAGTAAAAGAGCCTTATGTAAGAGCAACTCCACCAAATATGAAGAATACAGCGTCTTTTATGACTTTGGAAAATAAAACAGATAAAAATATATCTTTAATAAAAGCTAGTTCTGATGTTGCTAAATTTGTAGAATTACATACTCATGATATGAAAAATGGTGTTATGTCAATGTATGAAGTTGAAAAAATTGATATTTTGGCAAATAGTAATACTGTTTTACAACCATCTGGATTTCATATTATGTTTATAGATTTGAATAAATCTTTAGAAAATGGTGAAAAAGTAGATTTAACTTTGGAGTTTTCAAATGGTGAAACACAAAAAGTTACAGCTGAAGTTAAAAATGTAATGCATGGTATGAAACACTAAAATAGTTATGAATAAAGAAAATAAAAGCACTCTAACAACTATAATATTACCTTTAGTGGCTATTTTTACTATTGTGATTGGATATTTTTTTATAGATTTCAATTTAGTTTATCAATCATTTAAAGGTGATGTAAACTATGTTGTTCAAGATAAAGGGTGTGATTTACATAAAAGTTCTTGTGAAATAGTAATTCAAGATGGAACGAAGTTTGTATTGAGTATTGAACCAAAGAATATACCTTTGATGGAACCTTTAACTTTTTCTATAAAAAGTAATAAAGATAATTTAGAGAATTTAACTTTAAATATCTATGCAACAAATATGTTTATGGGAGAATTTAATTTACCAATCAAAAACTTGGGAAATGGTAATTATGAAGCAATAGGAACTCTTCCTACTTGTCCAGTTGGTAAGATGCAATGGAATGCAGATATAAAAGTAGTACAAACAACACAAGATATTGGTGCAAGATTTCAATTTGAAACGGATATGTAATGAAAAATATTTTTAAAATAGTAGTAGTGTGTTTAATATCTATTGGTTTAATACTACTTTTAAAACCTTTTGTAGCAGAGTATAAAGATGTAAATAAATATGATTTTACACTTGATACAGTAGATGGAAAAATATCAAAAGATGATTTTAAAGGAAAAGTTTTAGCTATATATTTTGGATACACATTTTGTCCTGATGTTTGTCCTACTTCATTAAGCTCTTTATCTCAAGCTTTAAATAGTTTTGATAGTAAACAAGTTGATAATTTTGTAGGGCTTTTTATTAGTGTTGATCCAAAAAGAGATACTCTTTCTAACTTAAAAGAGTATGCAAAATATTTTCATAAAAGTTTTATTGGAGCAAGTTCATCAAAAGAGAATATTGATGATATTGTGAAAAGATATGACTCTTATTATGAAATGGTTACTTTAGAGAATTCAGCTATGGAATACTCTGTCGCACATACTTCTTATATTTATATTTTTGATAAAGATGGAAAATTTGTAGAAAAAATAAACCATTTTTCTAATCCAAACAAAATAAAAAAAGTTTTAGAAAATTTACTTTAAAAATAATACTTTCTTTTTACCATAATATCTTTTGGTGGAAATCCAAAGAATTTTACAAAAGCATTTGTAAAACTTTGTTGATGTGCATAGCCAACAAAATTTGATATTTCAGCAATAGAAAACTCACTAGTTTCAAGTAAATATTTTGCATAAGTCATCTTTTGTTCTAAAACTAATTGATAAATAGTTGTATTAAAAAGCTCTTTGAAACCATATTTTAATTTGAATTCATTTATAGCACATCTTTTTGATAAAGTCATCAAATCTGGGAAAGATTTTTCATTTATAATAATATCTTTTGCAAAATGCAATCTTTCTATATCATCATTTGTTAGTTTTACTTTTTTTTGATGATTTTGTTCATTTGGATTTAAAATATCTAAAAACTCATGATAGATTAGTTCCAAAACTTTACTTTGTAGATATATATTTTGTAATTCACCTGTAAAAGGGCAGTTGTAAAGTTCTGTTGCCAATGGAATATTTTTTGAAATTTGATTTTTCAAAGTTACACTAGGAAGTGAAGAAAAATCTTTTGAGTGAATATCAAGAAGTTTAGAGAAGTTATTTTCTATAAAATTATCTTTTATAATTATTCCTATACTAGAAGAATTAGTATATAAGTTAGTTGTCATATCATATGCATTAATATATTCTATTTTAATATTATTTTTTTTTATAGTTTCATATTTATTTAAAAAATTATCTTTGTATGATATTTCTCCATTTAGTAAAATTCCTATACAAATAAAGCCATCAACTGTCTGAGTAGATTCTATATTAATACTATTTTTTATTATGTTACTAGCTTTACGAATATAAATTTCTTCTGTAATATTAGCTGTTTCATATTCTATATAATCTATACCATTTTGGAGTTCTAATAAGCTACATTTAGATAATTGTTGAGAAAAATCTTTTTGAAAGCTTTTTAAATTTATTGAATATGACATTTTTATCCTTTATTCCTAAAAATAAATCCCCATTTAGGAAGACTACACTTGAAATCAACAATACTTATCATTATAATACTAAGCTATTTAAAATCATATAAAAGGAAAATAAAATGTTGAAAAGTAAGAAAATCTTATTTTTATCTTTAGTTACAAGTTCTTTATTATTTGCAGAAGAAACTACAAAACTAGAAGAAATAACAGTTAGTGCAAATAAAATGGAGGAAAATATCCAAGATGTTCCGCAAAGTATCTCTGTAATATCTAAAGAAGATATAGAACAAAAAGGCTTTAAAAATATAAAAGATGTAATAAATGAAATTCCTAATATGCATATAGATGGGATAAATCAAGTTTCATTTAGAGGGTTAAATATTTCTAATCTCACAACTAATAATCCAGTTGTAATCTATCTTGATGGAGTTCCTTATTACTCAATGTATGATTTTAATGCATCTATCGCAAATGTTGAACAAATAGAAGTTTTAAGAGGAGCTCAAGGGACACTATATGGTAAAGATGCTATAGGTGGAGTTATAAACATAATTACAAAATCACCAACAAATGAATGGAAAGGAATTATACAAACAGAATATGGGAATGATAATACTTTTAATGCAAAATTAAATACAAGTGGAGCAATAATAGATAACAAACTATTTGCAGGAATAAATGGTTCATTTAATCATACAGATGGTTGGATAGAAAATCATTATGCTGATATTGACAAACATGCAAATAAATCCAATGATAGAAAAACTAGTGGATTTTTACTATATAAACCAACAGATAATTTATCGGCTAAATTAACAGTAGCAGATGATTATAATAAATTTTATGATAGCACTTTTCAAGTACCTTTATCAAAATCTGTAAATAGTATATCAAGAGATGATGGGAAAAATGCAAATTATGATGTTCCATCTTATCAACAAATGGAATCAAAATCTCAAGCATTAAATTTTACTTATGAACTTGAAAAATTAAAATTTGAGTCAATAACGACACATAAAAAGAATGAGATGAACTCTCAATATGACCTTGATATTAATACAGATGATAAATCATATTCATATAACTCTACTGACACAGAAACATATACTCAAGAATTTAGATTATCTAGTAAAAATCAAGATATAAAATGGTTAACAGGTATATATGTTGATAAACAAGATAGAGATACAAATATGGGAGCAGATTCTGATTTCTTTACTATGAAATCTCCATCATCAACAACTGATAAAACTTATGCATTTTTTGGGCAAACTATGATTCCTTTAGGAAAAAGTTTTGAACTTACTTTAGGTGGAAGATACCAAAAAATTAAAAGTGATATTGATTTAATATCAAATACTTCTATGATGGGAATGAATTTACCATCTTTTAATTATTCAGATGAAAAAACTTGGAATAGTTTTTTACCAAAAGCTGCACTGACATATAAAATAAATGATAATTTATCAACTTATATTTCATTTTCAAAAGGTTATATATCAGGTGGATTTAACACAGCCGCACAATTTGGAAGTACAAATGAAAATATGTTTGAACCACAAAAATCTACAAACTATGAAGTTGGAGCAAAATATATAGGAAATAATTTTGCACTTAATGCAGCTATTTTTAGAATGGATATAAAAGATACTCAAGTTTTCTATTATTTACCTACTAATGAAACTATAACAGATAATGCAAAAAAATCTCATTCTCAAGGTATAGAAATAGATGGAACATATTTTATAACTGATAATTGGAGTATTTCAGGTGCTGTTGGACTAATTCAAGCAAAATACGATGAATATAGTGATGGTAGGGCTAAATATGATGGTCAGAAAATACAAAATACACCAAAATATACTGCAAATTTAGGAATATCATATTTAGCTGATAGTGGAATATATGGAAGAGTAGATTTTAATGCAAGAGGTAAAACAAACTTCTTTGATAATGCAAATACTAAGATGGTTGAAACTAATGGAGCTTTTATAACAAATGTTAAAGTTGGTTATAAAGTAGGAGATTTTGATATTTATGCATTTGCTAAAAATTTAACAAATGAAGATTACATAGATTATTATTCATCTTATGGAACAACTTCTACAATACTATTAAATGAACCAAGACAATTTGGTATTGGTGCTATCTATAAATTTTAAGGAATTATTTTATGAATAAAAAAAAAGGTTTATGGGCTATTATAAAGCCCATAAATAATTATGTTAAGTTTTCTATTGGATTATCTATTTTAGGTGGAGTTACTTCTGTAATATCCTATGTTTTATTAGCTTTTGTATTATCTTTAAGTCTTGGTGGAGAGGTTGAACTCTTTAGTTTAAAATTCTCTTTTAATGAAGCATTTATAACTTTAGTTTTTGTAGTTTTACTCTCTTTTTTATTAGGATATTATCCTTCTACTATATCTCATTTAGGAGCTTTTAAACTTGAGGCAATACTTAGAACACAACTTACAACTCATTTAGCAAAAGTTCATTTAGGATATATCATAACTACTGGAACTGGTGCTTTAAAAAAAGTTTTACTTGATGATGTAAAAAATCTTCACGCTTTTGTTGCAGATAGTATTCCTATGATTGGACGAAGTATAGCAACTCCAATAGCTTCACTTCTTGCTTTAATAATCATAGATTATAGATTTGCAATAGTTGCTATTTGTGTTTTAGTTGTCGGTATTTTATTGATGAGTTTTGCTATGAAAAATACAAATGAAAATAGAGTAAAGTATGAACAAAACCAATCAGATATAAATAAATCTGTTATAGAGTTTGTCCAAGCTATGATGGTTGTAAGAACTTTTGATGATGGAACAACTTCATTTAAAAGATACAATAACTCTTTAGATGAGTATAGAATTCACTTAAAAGAGTGGTTTAGTTCCACAAAAATATCAAGTAAAATTTCTATGATTATTTTTAGTCCTATTCCTACAATACTTGCTATTTGTCTTGTTGGAATATATTTTATGGCAAATGGAACTTTAGAGTTTGCTACTTTTTTAGCAACTTTACTTATAAGTACAGGCTTAGTTGATGCTTTACTTCCTTTGATGTGGGTTAGTAACTTTATAAAAAAATCTAGTGCTTCAGCATTTAGAATACAAGAGATTTTAGAACTTCCAATTTTAAACTATAAAGAGGATGATAAAAAACTTGAAAACTTCAATATTACTTTTGAAAATGTATCTTTTAAATATGAAAATAGAGATGATTATGCACTAAAAAATATAAGTTTTGAAGTAAAAGAAAATAGTACAACAGCACTTGTTGGATTTAGTGGAGCAGGGAAAAGTACAGTTGCAAAACTAATTCCTAGATTTTGGGATGTAAGTTCTGGGGCTATAAAAATTGGTGGAGTTGATATAAAAGATATAAGTAATGAAACTTTGATGAATACAGTTTCTTTTGTATTCCAAGATACTTTTTTATTTAACGATACAATTTTAAATAATATAAAAATGGCAAATCCAAATGCTTCAAAAGAAGATATTATAAATGCTTGTAAAACAGCACAAATTAATGATTTTATAGAAACTTTACCCAAAGGTTATGAAACAATTGCAGGTGATAGAGGAGCAAATCTATCTGGTGGACAAAAACAAAGAATTACTATTGCAAGAGCAATTTTACGAGATACTCCAATAGTAGTTCTTGATGAAGCAACAGCTTTTGCAGATCCTGAAAATGAAGAAGAAATTGTAAAAGCTTTATCAAATCTTATGAAAAATAAAACTGTGATTGTAATAGCTCATAGACTAACAACCATAAAAGATGTAGAACAAATAGTAGTTTTTGATAATGGAAAAATAATTGAAATAGGAAAACATGATGAACTTTTAAAGAATTTTGGAGTTTATAGCAAACTTTGGAATAACTATGAAAATTCACAAAATTGGGATTTGCATATAAAAGGAGATGTAAAATGAAAAAAATATTTTCATCTATTTATGAAGTTTATAAAATGACTTTGATTTTTGCTGGAGATTATGCAAATAGTTTTAAGAAGAGTTTAGTTTTACATACTATTTCTTATATATTTCAAGGTTTAGCTTTTGCTATGTTTTATCCATTTTTAAAAGCACTATTTAGTGAAAATTTTATGATAAATGAAGTTTGGTTATATTTTTCTTTGATAGTATTGTTTAGTTTTATAGCTATTTTTTCAAGGTGGAAAGCACAAGATTTTGATTATGATGGAGTTATGATTGATATTACTCATAAACTAAGAGAAGAGTTGGGAGCAAAGTTAAGAACAATGCCTTTAGAAAAACTTTCCTCTTACAAAACAGGAGAGTTAAACTCTACATTTTCTAGTAATATCGATGAGTCTGTTTTGCTTATTGGACTTGCTAGTTCTTTGATTTTACAAATACTTATAGTTCCTTTTGTGATTATATCAGTTACTTTTTTTGTAGATTATAGACTAGCTTTGATTATGCTTGTTATGTTTCCTTTAATGATACCTTTAAACTCTTGGAAAAAAAGAGGTTCAACTAAAGTGCTAAAAGAGTATTTTAGTGCAAATGCCAAACTAGAATCTAGTTTTATAGAGTATATTCAAGGTTTACCGATACTAAAAGCTATAAATCAAGTAGGAATAAATGCAAAAAATTTACAAGCATCTATAAAATATGTAAAAGAAGTTCAAGAACAATCAGCTTATAAAGATAAACTTCCTCCAACAATTATGGGGATTATGGTAGAACTGACACTTTTGTCTTTACTATTTTTTGGAGTATATTTTGTAGCAAATGATAGTTTAGCACTTGTAACTTTGGGAGGTTGTATAGTTGTATTTAGTAGATTAACGGAGCCTTTAGCGTCTACTCTAAGTTTTATTGGAATGTTTGATTTTATACAAACAGCTTATAAAAGAATCAAAGAACTATTGGATATAGAAGAGATTAAAACTTATGAACCAATACAAGCACCAAAAAGCTTTGATATAGAGTTTAAAGATGTAGAATTTATATATACAAATCAAGAAAAAAGAGCTATCAATAATATAAGTTTTTATCTACCAAATAAAACTATGACAGCAATAGTTGGAGATTCTGGTTGTGGAAAAACTACACTTACAAAACTTATTATGAGATATTCAGATATTCAAAAAGGAACTATAAAAATTGGTGGAGTAAATATAAAAAATATGAAATATGAAGATTTGATGAAAAATATATCAGTTGTATTTCAAGATGTATATTTATTTGATGATACAATTTTAAATAATATAAAAATGGCAAATCCATCTGCATCAAAACAAGATGTAGAAAATGCAGCAAAAAGTGCTTATGCACACGAATTTATAACTAATTTACCAAATGGATATGATACAAAGATTGGCGATATTGGTGGAAGTTTAAGTGGAGGGGAACGACAAAGAATAAGTATAGCAAGAGCAATTCTAAAAAATACTCCAATAGTAATACTTGATGAGCCAACAGCTGCTCTTGATACACAAAGTGAAGGTGCAGTTCAAAAAGCTATTGAAAAACTGATAATTGATAAAACTGTGATTGTAATTGCTCATAGATTATCAACTATTAAAGATGCAAATAATATCTTGGTTATTGAAAATGGAAGTTTGCTTGAAAGTGGAACTCATGATAAGTTAGTTTCTAATAAAGGTAAATATTTTGCTATGTGGGAAGCACAACAAAGAGTAAAGAATTGGAATATAAATAGAGGTACCAATTGAAAGAAAAATTGAATAAAAGAATAATATTTCTAATAACAAGTTTGTATATAACATATTTTATAAGTATTGGTTTTTTCATTGAAGCATTTATCGCAATTTTAAGAAAAAATGGTGCTTCTTTAGAGTTTATTAGTTTAGTATATATGATTGGGTTATTTGGAGTATTTAAGTTATTATGGGCACCAATTATAGATAGATTTAATTTTGGTCAATTTGGACATTATAAAATTTGGATTATTATCTCACAATTTTTAATGACAATAGTTCTTTTTTTTATATCCACTTTAAATATTTCTACAAATTTAAACATTATAGTTATTTTAGTATTTATATTTACTTTTTGTTCAAGTTTTTTAAATGTCTCTTTAGATGCATTCGTTTATAAAATATCTTTTCAAAAAGATTATTCAACTATAAGTGCTATTAAAGGTGCTAGCGGGCTTATTGGTATGGTTTTAGGTGGAGGTTTGGGGCTTATTATTTACAATAAAATTGATTGGCAATATACAATTTTATTTTTAGGAATAATTACAAGTTTATCTTTATTACTAATATTTTTTTATAAAGAACCTTTAAAAAATGATTATTTGAAAAAGATGATTGATTATAAACAGTTCTTTACTTTTTGGAATACAAAAAGGAAAATGGTTTGGTTACTACTACTTTTAGTATATAGTTCTACAATTAGTGCTACTTTTGGAATACTTACCCCTATTCTTGTAGATTTAAACTGGTCTTTAGATGATATTGGAGTTATAGTTTATATGATTGGATATAGTTTTGGAATAGTATCATCTTTTGGGGCATCATATTTAATACAAAAATTTGGTAAGAAGACCATTTTAATATCTGCAAGTTTTGGGCAAATAATAGTTATCTTATTGCTATTAATTTTGTTTAGCCATAATAATATATTTATAGTAATATTTATTGTAAGTTTAATCTTTATAATACAAATTCCAGCATTTGTATTAATAAATACATTAATAATGGATTTATCTTCAAATGATTCACCAGCTTTTCAAATAGCTATGCAAAGTGGAATTTTTGTTCTATCAACAATTATTTTTTCATCACTTGCTATATTTATTGCAGGAAAGTATGGTTATGATAATGCTATTTATCTTTTTGCTATATTAGGTATATTTTCTGTATATCTTTCAACAAAAATAGATTATGTATTGGACAATAAAAAATAATATATAAGAATAGGTCTACTGTTCTTATATAAATTACATATATTTATGATAATCTTAAAATAGTTATCTCACTACTAGCACCAAGTCGCATAGGTGGTCCCCAAAATCCTGTACCTTTATTTACATAAACTTGTGTAAACTCATTGTGTTGATGAAGTCCTTTTACATAAGGTTGTTCAAGTTTTACTAGAAAATTAAATGGAAAAATTTGTCCACCATGAGTATGTCCACAAAGAACTAAATCAATATTTTGTGTATTTTCTAAATCTTTTAAATATTTTGGTTGATGTGCTAAAAGAATGGTTGGGCTATTTTCACAATTTTCTAAAGCTTTATTTATATCTGGGATATATGATCCATATCTAAAACCAAATCTATCATAAACACCAGCTAAATAAAAGCCTTTTTCATTTTCACCTATATAAACATTTTCATTTTCTAAAGTTTTAATTCCCAAAGAGGTTACATAGTTAATAATAGGTTGTACACCATGAAAATATTCGTGGTTCCCAACTATAAAATATGTTCCATACTTTGAATTTATATTTTTTAATTCATCAAGTGCTGGTTTTGCGAATTCCAGTTTTGTATCTACTAAATCACCAGTTATAACTACAATATCAGCATTTAAAAGATTTATTTTGTTTACAAGTTCTTTTATAAACTCTTTTGTTATAAGTCCACCAATATGAACATCACTAATTTGTATTATTGTATAAGGCTTTGAAAGATTTTTGATTTTTACATCTACAACTTCAAGTTCTATATGTTTTGCATTGTCCATAGCTTTTGCATTTGTTGCTAAAATTAAAGATGTAGTTGTGATATCAAGTGATTTTTTAAAGAAATCTCGTCGGTTTTTTGTATATTTTGTTTTTTTGATACCAAAAGAGATGATTTCGTGAAATAAAGTAATAGTAAATGTTAAAAAAATCATCCCAATCGGCAAGGAAAGGAGAAAATAGAGCCAGTTAGGCACTAGGGGAAAGTATCTAGCAAATGGGTACAGTAAAGCACCAAAAAATGTTAAATATAATGCAAAGCTAAAATACTTTCTAGTTTTATAATTAAAATCCAGTTTATTTATAAATCTCTTTTTTATAACATAAGTTTGAAAAGAGAAAAGTAATAAATAAACAAGAAAAAAAATCATAAAACTCATAAAGAAATTATAGAGATTGTTGGTTAATAGTTACTAAATAGATGATTAATCATTGATATTTATACTATTTTTTATACTATTAACTAAATTTTTTATCTCTTCTTTTGTATGTGAAAAGTGTATAGAAATCCTAATCCATCCTGGACGATTTGTCATATCCAGTTTTTTTAATCCCAATAAATCATGTCCATAAGGTCCAGCACAAGAGCAACCAGCTCTTGTTTGAAAATTACCATCTTTTGAAATCTTATTACAAAGTGTATAAGGATTTTCACCTTTGATATTAAAAGATATAATTCCTATATTTCTAACATCTATATTTCCATAAATAACACAATTTGGTATTTCTTTTAATTCATTTAGGAGATATTCTACAAGTTCGTCTTTTTGTTTTTTTATAAAATCAAAACCTACTTCATTTCTTAGTTGATATGCTAAACTTGCACGAATGAGTTGAATAATAGGTGGTGTTCCTGCATCTTCTCTCTCTTTTATCTCTTTTTGATAAATTTGTGTTTGTTTATTTACATATAAAACTGTTCCTCCCCCACTAAATGTTGGTGCAATAGAAGTATCAATCAATGATTTTTTTATAACCAACAATCCACAACTTGCTGGTCCTCCTAAAAGTTTATGAGAAGATAAAAACATAACATCAAAAAGATGTGAAGGAATATTCATATAAGGGCTACTTGCAGCTGCATCAAAACATACAATGGCATTGTATTTTCTTAAAATCTTAGATATTTTTTCATAAGGAGTTATGATACCTGTAACATTTGAAGCAATACAAAAAGATGCGATAATTTCACTTTTTTTATTTTTTTCTAATATTTTTTTTAGATGTTTTATATCAACTAGACCATCAGATGTAAGTTTTACTCTTTTGATTTTACATAAAGCTTCTCTAAAAGATACTTCATTTGAGTGATGTTCATAAGGACCAACAATAACTAAAGGTTTTTTTTTGCTATTTGCTTTAAAGTCATATCGTTTTTTTGTTGCAGGTGGAATATAAAGTCCCATAAGTTCTTGAAAATGCTTTATTGCAGCAGTTGAACCACAGCCACTAGCAAGTACTTCAAAATCATCACTTAGTTCTAAATGTTTTTTTAGATTTGTTCTTGCTTCTTCATAATAGTTTGTTGTCATATCAGCATTTGAAGCCTCTTTTGAATGTGTATTCGCATAAGTTTCAAGTACATCGTGAATTCTATTTTCTATTTGCCTAAAAGCCAAACCAGAAGCTGTATAGTCAAAATACTCTTTTTTATTTTTTCCTATTGTGTTGTACTTGATAAAGTTCAATTTATCTACATTTTCATTTAAAAAAGGTCTAAAAATATCTTTTTGCATAAATTATCTCTTTAAAATTATTAAAATTTATATAAGAGATAATTTTATCTTATTATTGTTTAGTTTCATTTTATAGAATTGATAAGATTGATTTTATAAGAAGTTAATTCTCTTTTTATAATATCATTTGTTACGGCTCCAAGTAGCCAAGGGAGTTTTTCTGATACCAAAACACCTTTTAATTTACTTTGTTTTTTGTTTAGTAAAGAGTAAAATATTAGTATTCCTGCACCAATTCCAGTAGGATATGATACATAAGTTGAACCAGAATAGTGTGTTTTTATCAAATTTGTATATTTATTGAAAGATATTCCAATAGATTCTGTACTTTTTATTTTTTTTGAATTTTGTGGATAAGATATCTCCATTTCTATATCTGCAACAGCTGAAAATTCAGCATATTTTATAATTTTATTTTTGATATATTCTTCAATTGTTTGAGGAGATTTCATCTTTGGTATAACATCTTTTATAATACTATTTATAGAAATTTGTGAGTCTTTATATCCATAGCAATATTTATTTGATAGAAGATTGAGTTGATATAGATTTTTCATCAATTCTATTTCATTTCCTCCGACAAACATTTTTATATCTGCAACATCATCAAAACTTTGTTTCAAAGAGATTAATTCTTCTTGGAATACAGGATAAAGTTCTACAAAATTTTTGAAATATGGGAATTTATATGTTTTTGATTTTGAAAAAGGTTCAAGCTTTTTTAAACTATTTTTCTTAAAGTATAGAGGTGGATATGATATTTCTTCTATTGCAACATTTGGTGACCATGAGAATACTAACTGTTTTGATTGTATCTCTTCTAGCAGATTTATCTCAATTTTTTTTACTTTTGTTTTATATGGTAGATTTGATAAAGAGTATAATCTTTCACCTATTAAAAAGTTTGTAATTCCTGGAGAAATACCTAAATTTATAAGTGCTAAAAGATTGTTATCTTCAAACTCTTTATTTAAAGTTTGTTGTTCAAATTGTAAAGATGATATAACTTTATCATTGTAAATATCACTTGCCAAATCAGCGTAATTAGTTTTAAATTCTAAAGCTAATTTCATTATATCAATATTATAAAGAGGTATTGAACTATTTATAAAGATAGTTGATTTTTTTAGATATTTTTCATAATCTTTTGGATTTTTAAATATATCCTCAAAATTATTTAACTCTAAAAAATTTGAATTTTCTAAAATTTCTTTGTTTTTAAAAAAGAAATCTTTTGACTTTTTAATATCTCGTACTATGAATAAAAATTCCAAATTATTATTTGAAGTTTTAATATTTAATTCATATAAAACTCTTGCAATTACACTACAAACTGCCCCTACACCAAAAAATACTACTTTCATATTAACCTCAATAATTATATAAAATATGATAACATCCTTTATTTTATTTCAAAGGTACTTAATATGCAAAAACAAAAAACTTATTTAGATAGTTTTCCTGATAATAATGGGTATTTTGGTAAATTTGGAGGTTCTTTTATCCCACCAGAACTTGAAAAACCATTTTTACAAATCAATGAAGCTTATAACAAACTATCAAAAGATTTTAATTTTTTAAATGAGTTAAAAAGTATAAGAAAACATTACCAAGGAAGACCAACTCCTATATATTTTGCAAAAAATTTATCTTCTAAAGTTAATGGAAATATATATTTAAAAAGGGAAGATTTAAATCATACAGGTGCTCATAAATTAAATCACTGTATGGCTGAAGCATTATTGGCAAAATATTTAGGGAAAAAGAAGTTAATAGCTGAAACTGGTGCTGGACAACACGGAGTTGCTCTTGCAACAGCAGCTGCTTATTTTGGATTAGAATGTGAAATTCATATGGGTGAAGTTGATATAAAAAAAGAGTATCCAAATGTTACAAGAATGCAAATATTAGGTGCAAAAATAGTTCCTGCAACGCATGGACTAAAAACTTTAAAAGAGGCTGTTGATAGTGCTTTTGAAGCTTATTTAAAAGATACAGAAAATTCACTATTTGCTATTGGTTCAGTTGTTGGACCACATCCTTTTCCAAAGATGGTTAGAGATTTCCAAAGTGTAATAGGTTTTGAAGCAAAAGAACAATTCTTTGAAATGACTGGAAAACTTCCTGATATGGTTACTGCTTGTGTTGGTGGAGGAAGTAATGCTATGGGGATTTTTAGTGCATTTATTGATGAAAGTGTAAAACTATATGCTGTTGAACCATCAGGAAAAGGTGATAAAATAGGTGAACATAGTGCAAGTTTGACTTATGGGGAAGAGGGAGTTATGCACGGGTTTAATTCTATTATGTTAAGAGATGAACAAGGAAATCCTGCACCTGTACATTCTATTGGAAGTGGAATTGATTATCCATCTATTGGTCCAGAACATGCTTATTTACATAGTATAGGAAGAACAAAAATTGGACTTTGTAGTGATAAAGAAGCTGTTGAAGCATTTTATAATCTTTCAAGGCTTGAAGGTATCATTCCCGCACTTGAATCTGCTCATGCTGTTGCTTTTGCTATGAAATATGCAAAAGAACACAGTAATGAAGCTATTTTAGTAAGTTTGAGTGGAAGAGGGGATAAAGATATTGATTTTATGGTAGAAAACTATCCAATAGATTAATTTTTATGAAAAACTTTTTTATTTGAAATAAAAGCTTGAATAATATCAAGCTTTTAAATATTTGAGTTGAAACCTATATTTTCTAACTCTTTTGCTAAAATCGAAGCATTTTTTGTAGGTACATCAAGTATTATGATATTTGCTTTATGAGTTATTTTAACTCTTTTTGCTTCAAAACTTTCCAAAATATTTATTAAATTATCCAATATTGTGCTATTTAAACTTTTGTGCTCAATTTTACAACCAATAAATGAAAAATCTTTTGTTGCACTTTTATTTATTCCTAACCTAGGTTTTCTAGGGTTCGTATTTTGTGCTAATTGATTATTTGATTGTAGTTTATAATCACACATTGATTCTAAAATATCACAAAAAGTTCCTAATCCTAAATCTTTTACAAAATATTCAAAAGTACTTTTTTCTAGCTCTTCTCTGTTTCCATAATCTTTATAAATATTTGCTACAGCTCTAGTTGTATTTATAATTTGTGAAGAGTTTATAAATCCTATATGCTTACCTAAAATATTTACAGAAAATATTATTTTATCTTTAGAAAATTGAGCTGCATTAAAACTTAAATCGGGTAAGAAACCTACATCACAACCCTCTTCATAACCACTTAATGCTATTTGAAGTTTATTTGGAAGGTTTGCAAAATTTCTATTTCCTACAAAAGTTTCATTTAATTTTTTTGCTAACTCTTCAACATCAAATATTTGACTAGGATCAACTCCATTTACAGGACAAGTTAAAACTCTTCTTATTGTATGACCTGTTTCAAAAAAACTATTTAACTTAATATCTTTTAATATATTAAAAATTTCTGGTAAAGAGCTTATTTTTAGGTTTTTAAACTCTATTTTTTGTTCTTTTAAAAAATTTAAATTATCATCACTAAACTTTTTAGAGATTAAACTTATAGCTTTTAGTTGTTCTATATTTAACTCTCCCAAAGCAAGAGGAATTCTAAGAGTAAAAAGTGTTTGCTTTTCATCTTGGGCATAAATTCCATACCATTTAAATCTTTCTAAATCTTCTTCTGGTATTAATTCTGCGAAAACAGCATAAAAATAGATATCTCCTAAGATATCTAAATTACTCTTCTCTTTTTTTAGCTTTTCTAAGTTTATATTTGATGACATTTTTTAACCTTATAAAATCTCTTTACATTCCCAATGTGGAAAATGTTTTCTTACAAGTGCATTGAACTCTATTTCAAAAGCACTATATTGACTATCTTTTTTACTTTGATTAGCTGATTTATTTCTTATCATTCCAGCACCAACAGTATTATTTGTAACTCTATCAATAATTATAAAACTACCCATAGTTTTTATTTTATCATAAGAATCAAAGGCTAATGTTTGCTCTAAATCAAGTTTTGCTCTTGCAATTTCATTTAGATTTAAAACATTTGCTTCTTGTTTTTCTAAAGTATTTACATCCGTTTTATAGTAAAATTGGCTAATTGTACCAACAGTTGTAGTTGTTGCTCTTTTTATAAAATATTGTTTTCCTTTTGTTAAAGGTTCTTCATTCATCCATACAATATCAACATCAAAGTTATTTGCAATATCTGGTTGTTCATCGCTTTTTACTATTATATCTCCACGGCTAATATCTATTTCATCATTTAAAGTAATAGTTATAGCTTGATCAGCATAAGCATATTCTAAATTTCCATCATAAGTTACAATTTCTTTTATCGTTGAACTTTTAAGTGATGGTAAAACTGTAATACTATCTCCAACTTTTATAACTCCACTCGCAATAGTTCCACAAAACCCTCTAAAATTTAGATTTGGTCTATTTACATATTGAACTGGGAACCTAAAATGTGTTAAATCTCTATCGTTATCAATTTTCACATTTTCTAAGTGCTCAATTAGAGTTTCACCTTTATACCAAGGAGATTTTTCACTTCTATTTACTATGTTATCACCATTTAGTGCAGAAATAGGAATTAAAGTTATATTACTCGTAAGTCCTAATTCTTTTGCAAATTTTAGATAATCAGTTTTTATATTTTCAAAAATATCTTCTCTAAAATCCATTAAATCCATTTTATTTATAGCAATAACTATGTGATTTATTCCTAAAAGTTTATTTATAAAAGAGTGTCTTCTCGTTTGTGTTTGCACTCCATATCTTGCGTCTATTAGAATAATTGCTAAATCAGCTGTTGAAGCTCCAGTCGCCATATTTCTTGTATACTGCTCGTGACCTGGAGTATCAGCTATAATAAATTTTCTTTTATCTGTTGTGAAATATCTATAAGCAACATCGATAGTTATACCTTGTTCTCTTTCACTTTGAAGACCATCAACCAATAAAGATAAATCAAATTCACCATCAGTTGTATTTGTTTTTTTACTATCTTTTTTAATTGCTGCTAGTTGATCTTCAAAAATCATTTTTGAATCATGTAATAATCTTCCAATTAAAGTAGATTTTCCATCATCAACATTTCCACAAGTTATAAATCTTAGTAACTGTTTATTTTCATGCTCTTTTAAGTAGCTTTCTATATCATTTGCTATTTTTTGTTCTATTTGTGACATCTTAAAAGTATCCTTCTATTTTTTTCTTTTCCATTGAACCAGCTTGGTCGCTATCTATTACTCTTCCTTGTCTTTCACTTGTTTTTGTTAAAAGCATTTCTTGAATAATCTCTGGCAAAGTAGTCGCATTAGAGCTTACAGCACCTGTTAGAGGATAACAACCTAGAGTTCTAAATCTTACAGATTCTTCTTTTATAACATCGTCTTTACCTATTGGCATTCTGTCATCATCAACCATTATTTTTACACCATCTTTTTCAACAACAGGTCGTTTAGCTGCAAAGTATAAAGGAACAATAGGAATTTGCTCTAAATAGATATATTGCCAAATATCAAGTTCTGTCCAGTTTGAAAGTGGGAAAACTCTAATGCTTTCATCTTTATGAACTCTACCATTGTAAATATTCCAAAGTTCTGGTCTTTGATTTTTTGGGTCCCATCTGTGATTTTTATCTCTAAAAGAGTAAATTCTCTCTTTTGCTCTTGATTTTTCTTCATCTCTTCGTGCACCTCCAAAAACAGCATCAAATTTATATTTATTTAGTGCTTGTTTTAAACCTTGAGTTTTCATAATATCTGTGTGAACAGCTGAACCATGAGTAAAAGGGCTAATATTCATAGCAATACCTTCAGGGTTTGTATGAACTAATAGTTCAAATCCTTCTTCTTTCGCTCTTTTATCTCTAAAAGCTATCATCTCTTTAAATTTCCATAAAGTATCTACATGAAGTAGTGGAAATGGTAACTTTGCAGGTGCAAAAGCCTTAAGTGCTAAATGAAGCATAACGGCTGAATCTTTTCCAACACTATACATCATAACAGGATTATCAAATTCTGCAACAACTTCTCTTATTATATGAATTGACTCAGCTTCAAGCTGTTTTAAATGTGTTAATTGTTTTGTATCTATTTGCATTTTTCTTTCCATCAATTTTTTGACTAGTTCAAATTGAAAGTTTGAGTTTGTCTTTATCTTTTTTGAATTTTATTTTTTATGTAAACCACACTCTTTGTGTTCAGGATTTTCCCACCACCATCTACCAGCTCTTATATCTTCACCATCCTTAATGGCTCTGGTACAGGGTGCACAGCCAATGCTTGGAAATCCTCTATCGTGAAGCTTATTATAAGGAACTCTATTTGATTTGATATATTCCCAAACTTCTTCTTCACTCCAATTTATAAGTGGATTGACTTTAATAACTTGGAAATTTTCATCCCATTCAACTAAAGGCATATTTGTTCTTGTTACACTTTGAGATGCTCTAAGCCCAGTTATCCAAACTTCAACATCCTTTAATGCCCTTATTAAAGGCTCTATTTTTCTAATATTACAGCAATTTTTTCTATTTTCTATACTTTCAAAATGACCATTTATCCCTTGCGTGTGATATAGATTTTGTACATTTTCATTATTTGGGAAAAATACATCAATTTTTATACCATATTTTAAATTTGTAGCATCCATTACATCATAAGTTTCTGGATGTAATCTTCCTGTATCAAGTGTAAAAATAGATGCATTTTTATTTTTTTTAAGTAGAATATCTGTTAATACTTGATCTTCAGCTGCTAAACTTGAACTTAAAGCAACATTTTTAAAATTATCTAAAAAATAAGCTACTACTTCCGTCGTTGAAGTATTTTCAAGTTTTTTATTAATATTTTCTAAATCTTCTATTTTGCTCATTTATTAACCTAAATTTGATAATCATTTGATGTTTCTTTTACTTTTCCAAAAGATAGTTTGTTCCAAGCTCTTTCGTGAAAATAATATAAAACCATTTTAGTAATCACTTCAATTGTACCAATTGAAGCTGCCATTATTAAGTTTCCAGTTACAAAGTATGAAACTATCATCGTATCTAAAGTTCCAACTGTTCTCCATGACACTGCTTTTACTACTGAACGATAAGGTTTTTCGTGCATTTAATTTCCTAAAAATATGAAAAAGAGTTTTTACTCTTCTTCATACTCATAAAGCCCAGAGCTTAGATATCTTTCACCAGTATCACAAAGAATTGTAACTATTACTTTACCTTTATTCTCTGCTCTTGAAGCTACTATTTTTGCTGCTAATGCATTCGCTCCTGATGAT
>NZ_PDKB01000021.1 GCF_003316695.1 Aliarcobacter vitoriensis | reverse complement strand
AATTCATCTTCGCTATCTATTTTTATCTCTGTTGTACTTTTTGATTCTTTATTTAAAAATGCAAAAAATCCCAACAATCCATTTGATATTATTGTTAAGTTCTTACTCAACGTTCGCATATTAAATACAACTATCGCTATAATAAGTCCTAAAACAACCAAAGCAAATATCAAAGAAAAGTTTCTAACTTCATTTGCACTAGCCATATATTCTGATTGAGGAGATGCACTAATCAATACAAAGTAATCGTTTGTATTTCCAAATTCAAAAGTATGTGTATAAAAGTATGATGTTTTACCAGTTGCTTTTGCAATAGAATAAAATTCATAAGGTTTTCCCTCTTTTTGATTTTCTAAAATTTTCATTCTATCTACATCACCATTCGTAGTTCCAGCATAGTTTTTACCAACTCTCTTACCATCTGCATGAGAGATTATCGTACCATGTGGTTCTATAAATATTAAGTAACCAGTATCAAATAAAGTTATTGATGATATTTTTTTATTAATAGATTCAAGAGTAAAATCAACTCCAACAACTCCAATAACTTTATCATCAACCATAATAGGTGCTGAAATTGTAGCCATTAAAACTTTTTTTCCATCACTCATTTCATATTCGTAAGGTTCAGTTATCCCTAGTTTTTTATTTTCCAAAGCAGATTTTATGTATACATCATCTTTGTTAAACTCTGGTAAAAACTCTACATCAAATTTTCCACCATTATTTGTAACTAAAGGTTGAAAAACACCTTTTGGAGTATAGTATGGATTTTTATCAGTTCCATCATTTCTACTAAATAAATATGAATCATCTTCAAAACCTATCCAAGTAGTAAATAAAAAATCATTATTTTTCAAAATATTTTTTTGAAATTCTACCATTCCACTTTTTGTGATAAGTTCATCTGTTTTTATAGCAGTTTCTATTCTATTTACCATAGATTCAACAGCAGTTATAGTATTATCAAAAATAGCTTTTTGTTCAGCTGCATGAGCTTCAACAGTAGCTTTTATATAATTTTTAGCTTGTTCTTCCGCACTAGTATACTGAATCTTAGTAGTAAAAAATATCATTGTCCCTAATGATAAAATAACTGTACTTAGCAAAATTATCAATAATTTTGTACCAAAATTTAGATTCTTCATATTGTTTCCTTTAAATCTGAATATTCATAATTATACTATTTTTTTACAAAATTTTATTTTCAAAAATATAAGTAATTTCTATATTAAGTTATTTTATCTAATTAGTTAAATTTATATTAAAGTAATTCTTTCCATCTTTATGTTCATAAACAAGAGTAAATTTATGTAAGTTCACAATAGTATTTACAATATAAAGCCCCAAACCAAAACCATTACTTCGTTTTTCTTCTTGGTAAAAAGCATCTGTATAAAACGATAGTTCATTTTTAAGAGGTTCTCCAGTAGAACCAATTTTAATCGAACTTTTATCTGCTTGCACACTTGCTTTTTTATCCTTACTAAATTTTATTGCATTATCTATTAAGTTTTTTAAAGCTATTGACATCATATAAATATCAACATCAAAACTAAAATCTTCAATTCTTGATTCTACATTTTGATTATTTATCATCATCAAATCAATTGTTTTATCAAAAATAGTTGAAAAATCTACTTTTTCTTTATAAATCATCGTATTTTTTGAAGTTAGTTTTTCTACAGTTGCAAGTTCTTTGATAATATCATCCATTCTTTTAAATGCCCTTTGAAGATTATCTCTTGCTTTTTCATCTTCCAAAGTTTCAGCAATAAACATAGCTTTCGTAATAGGTGTTTTGAGTTCGTGCATCATATTTCTCATAAATAAATCTTTTGATTTTGACTGATTATTTATTATATTTATAGCTTCATTAAAGTTTCTTGCTATTGTTCCTACCTCATCACGACTTTTATAGTTTAATTTTATATCTTTATTTCCATTTGAGAATTCTATAATTTGCCTATTCAAAATTTTTAGAGGTCTTAATTTACGATTTAAAATTTCATATAAAAGTAAAAAAGTTGATAATGCTACAATAAAACCAGCTACAATAAATGCCATATTATAATTGTGTGATTTTGTATCTCTTAGCATAATATTGTAGCCATATTGTTGTACATAAATATAATAAGATTCATCATATTTATAAACCCTATAAGTTCCTAAATAATTTTGTGTAATTGTAAGTTCTTGGGCATATTTTATAATTTCTAATCTTCTATCTCTATCATCTATTGGTTTTACACTAAATTTCTTATATAGTTCAACCAACCTAGTAGGAGTAGGATGATCTTGAAAAAGTATCAAAAAGTTTTCAGCAATAAGTTCATATCTATTTTGTATATTCAACTCATGTCTTTGCTTGTCATAACTAATAAAAGTTGCAAATGTTAAAAAAATACCTAAAAAAGCAAAAAAGAATATAATATTTACAAAAGTAGATATAGAGATATTTTTTATCATATTAATTGATAACCAATACCTCTAACTGATTTTATATATTGTCTACTATCATCAATTTTTGTTAGCTTTGTTCTAATTCTAGAAATAATTACATCAATATTTTTAAGTGATGAATCATCTTCAATATTATCACTTGTATATATAAAATCTTCTCGTGAAACAACGCCATGATTTCTTTGAATTAGTAGTTTTAAAATATCATACTCTGCTAAAGTTAAAACAAGAGAAACACCTTTAAACAATATTTGAATATCGCTCTCTCTTACTTCAAAAATATTTTCTGATTGATCTTTTTTAGCTTCATTTTGGTTATCAACTCTTTTTAGAATTGTTTTTATTCTTGCTTGAAGCTCTCTTGGATTGTATGGTTTTGGAAGATAATCATCAGCACCTCTTTCTAATCCCATAACTTTATCTAAAATATCATCTCTTGCCGAACTAATAATTATAGGAATTTGAGATTTTTCTCTAATTTTTGGAATTAACTCTAATCCATCTATTTCTGGTAAAGTTAAATCTAAAATAATTAGCTGATAATCTTTACTTAAATTCAACATAGATAGTCCATTATATGGACTATCTGTTGTTGTAACTTCTATATCAAATGATTTTAAATAATCACTGATGATTTGAGCTAACTCTAAATCATCTTCAATCATAAGTATCTTAATAATGGGATATCCTTTTTATTGAATTACAAACATTATAGTTTGTCCATATCTATTTACATATATTCTTTTATGTTCATTATTATACTTTTTTAAAGCTGTTTCAATATTTGAAAAACTTTTTATTTCAGTATCTTCTATTTGAATGATAACATCGCCTGGTTGGAATCCAGATTTTTCAGCTTTTGATTTTGGTTCAACAGAAGTTATTAAAATTCCTGTTGCATCCAATGGTAGTCTATATTGCGTTATAACTTCATTATTAATAGAACTTACTTTTAATCCACCTAAAATTGTTTGATTCTCTGCTTCTGCTCCTAAAATAGAACTTCTATCACCTAAAACTATCTCTAAAGTAATATCTTTTTTATCTCTTTCTAATTCTACTTTTATCTTATCATTTGGTTTAAATGAAGCAATAGCATTCATTAAAGCAGTTCTATCTTTTATATCTTTTCCATTGATTTTATAGATTAAATCCCCTCTTTTTAAACCATATTTAAAAGCTGGTGTATCAGTTGAAATATCTAATACTATTGCTCCATCTTTTCTTTTATAAACTTGTTTTGAATCTTTATCTAAATCAGCTATTACAACACCTAAATAACCTCTTACAACTTTTCCATCACTTACAAGTTTCCCTACAACATCTTTTACCATTTCAACTGGAATTGCAAATCCAATACCATCATTTCCTCCACTTCTTGACAATATTGCAGTATTTATTCCTATTAATGCTCCACGACTATCTACCAATGCTCCTCCTGAATTTCCAGGATTTATAGAAGCATCAGTTTGAATATAGTTTTCGTATTTATTTATACCAACTTTATTTTTATTTAGTGCAGAAATTATACCCATAGTCACAGTATTTCCAACTCCAAAAGGATTTCCAATTGCAAAAGTTACATCACCAATCAAAAGAGCATTTGAATCTCCAAGTTTTATTGGTATAAGTGCTTTACTAGAATCTATTTTAATAACAGCAATGTCACTATCGCTATCCTTCCCTATTAATTTCGCACTATACTCTGTTGGATCATCACCAATAGTCACAGTTATCTCTTCTGCATTTTCAATAACATGATTATTTGTAACTATATATCCATCTTTTGTAACAATCACTCCTGAGCCTAATGATCTTTGAACTCTACTTTGTTTAAACTGATTTGTAAGATCCTCTCCAAAAAATCTTTTGAAAAATGGATCATCGAACATCTGTAAAGGAAGATTATTCATATTTGTATTTACATTTCTTTTTGCAGAAATATTTACAATCGAATTTATTGAAGATTTAAGACTATTGTTAAAAGACAACACTTGATTTGTAGAATTTGGAATAACTCTCTCTGGATTTTTATCCATTTCTTCAAAATCAATACTCTTAGCAAATATTAAATTTGCACTTAATACAAAAATCAATAAAAGTTTTTTATTCACTTTTAGTCCTTTTTTATGAGTTTTTTATTCCAAAACAATATCTATTTTATGTAAACTATTTTCCAATATAAGGTTAATACAAAGTTAATATTTGCTTAAATTAAAAGCCTTTCTTAATCAAGGCTTTCAATTTTAATATAAATCTGTTTTTAATACAGCTCCACTACTTGCATTTGTTACAAGGCTTCTATATTGACCAAGCCAAGATGATGTAATAGGTTTTTTAATAGGTTTAAAATTTGCTTTTCTATTCTCTATTTCATCATCACTTAAATTTACAGACAAAATATATTTATCAACATCTATATGTATTTCATCTCCATCTTTAAGTAATCCTATCATTCCACCTTCAGCAGCTTCTGGACTTACATGTCCAATACTAGCTCCTCTTGTAGCTCCACTAAATCTTCCATCAGTTATAAGTGCAACCTTATCCCCAAGTCCCATTCCCATAATAAGTGAAGTAGGAGCAAGCATCTCTTGCATACCTGGACCACCTTTTGGTCCTTCATATCTTATTACAACAACATCTCCAGCTTTTACTTTTCCACCAACAATTCCTTTGATAGCTTCAGCTTGTCCATTAAAACAAACAGCTTTCCCTGTTAATGTTCTAGCACCAGTAATACCAGCAGTTTTTATAACTGCTCCCTGTAGTGCTAAATTTCCATATAAAATAGCCAATCCACCAACTTGTGAATATGGATTATCAATAGTATGAATAATATTTGTATCTTTTATAGTAGCATCTTTTATTCTTTCAAGAAGAGTATCTCCAGTAACCGTAAGATTGTCTAACAATATGTCATCACCTCTTTTTGTCATCTCTTTCATAACAGCACTTACACCACCAGCTTTATTTATATCTTCCATATGTACAGTTGTTAAAGATGGAGAAATTTTTGCAATATGAGAAACTCTTTTTGAAATAGCATTTATATCTTTTAATTCAAAATTTACTCCAGCTTCTTTTGCAATTGCTAACATATGTAAAACTGTATTTGAACTTCCACCCATAGCCATATCAACTGCAAAAGCATTTCTTACAGCCTTTTCATTTAAAATATTTCGTAGTTTAAATTTTTCTATTGAAGCTTTATCAAGTGCAATTTCACAAATTCTTTTTGCTGCTTTTCTATATAACTCTTCTCTTTCCTTAGTTAATGCTAAAATTGTTCCATTTCCAGGCAATGCTATTCCCATAGCCTCCATAAGAGTATTCATAGAATTTGCAGTAAACATTCCAGAACATGAACCACCACTTGGACAGGCATTACACTCAATATCTTTTAACTCTTCTTCAGTTATATCTCCTGTTTCAAACTTTCCTACAGCTTCAAAAGCAGTTGCTAAATCAATAGGTGTTCCATCTTTTGTATACCCCTTTTGCATCGCTCCTCCACTTACAAAAACTGTTGGAACATTTACTCTTAAAGCTCCCATTATCATACCAGGAACTATTTTATCGCAATTTGGAATAGCTATCATAGCATCAAGTTTATGTGCATTCATTACTGTTTCTATAGAATTTGCTATTAATTCTCTTGATGGAAGAGAAAAAAGCATTCCGTCATGTCCCATCGCAATACCATCATCAACCCCAATAGTATTAAATTCAAAAGGAACACAACCATTTTTTCTAATTTCATCTTTTATAATAGCTGATACTTTATCTAAGAAAAAATGTCCAGGTATTAACTCTATAAATGAATTAGCAACACCAATGAATGGTTTATTAAAATCTTCATCTTTTAATCCTGTTGCTCTTAATAACGATCTATGTGGAGTTCTATCAAACCCCTTTTTTATCTCATCACTTCTCATATTTATCCTTATAAAAATATGCCTTGATTATACAAATATTCCTTTTCAAATTTCATTAAAAATGATATTTTTTTACAAATTATAAAATTTTTTCAAAAAACCCTTGACAAATAAAAAAAAACCTATTATAATTCCAGTCCATTTTAAGTAGAAGCTTAAAATTGAGTTCTAAAATTTTGTGCGAGTGTGGCGGAATAGGTAGACGCGCGGGACTTAAAATCCCGTTCCGGTTTCGGAGTGTGAGTTCGATTCTCACCATTCGCACCATTTTTATTTATAGAGAGTTGACAGAGTTGGTCGAATGTACCGGTTTTGAAAACCGGCGAGGTGCAAGCCTCCGAGGGTTCGAATCCCTCACTCTCTGTTGTTTTTAAATCTATCAACACAAATCATAACATATTTGTTCTTTTATGGAGCTATAGCAAAGTTGGTAATGCCTCGGATTGCAAATCCGACATGCGTTGGTTCGAGTCCGACTAGCTCCTCCACTTCTCAATTTCTTATATATTTCAAAAAAGTTTTAAATAAATCTCTTTAATACACAATTATTTCACAGTAATTTTGGTAATATTCCGAAATTTATTAAAAAAAGGATTTAGAATGAAAAAAGTATTATTAGCAACAACTGTAGCATTAGCACTATTTACTGGGTGTAATGAAGATAAAAAACCTGAAACTCAAACAGAGGCTCCAAAAACTGAAGTTACAAAAACTGTTGACGCTGTAAAAGACGAAGTTAAAACAGCTACTGAAGAAACAAAAGATTCAATCAAAGAAACTGCTGAAGAACTACAAGATAAAGCTTCAGAAAAAATTGATGAAGCAAAAGATAGTATAAATGAAACTAAAGAAGAAGTAAAAGATACTATTGAAGATGCTAAAGAAGCAGTAAACAACCACTTAAACCACGAAAAAAAATAATCTTCAAAATGTAAATCCGTAAAATTACGGATTTTACATTTCTTACAAAATATTATAAATAAACTTTTAAGTTAATTAATTGTTAAAAATAGATATAATCTCCAATTTACATAAGGAGAGAATATGGCAAATAAAACTCAAATAGATGAATTAAAAATTACTCTTTTAAATAGAAAAGAGACTATTTTAAACAATGTTAGAAATAGCAGGGAAAATATAGACCAACTAAAAGATCAAGACTTGAATGATGAACTTGATTATGCTGATTTTGTAAGTGATTCTTTTACTGAAGGAATGATTGCGAATCATCAATTAGACGAATTAAATCAAATAGAAGAAGCATTAAAAAAAATAAATGCAGGGACATATGGAATTTGTGACATGTGTGGAATAAATATTCCTATTGGAAGACTAAAAGCGAAACCATTTGCAAAATTTTGTACAGAATGTAGAACTGTTTATGAACAAGAACAACTAAAAAGAGTAGCATATTGATAAAAAGAGTTTATCCACTAAATGATAAAACTCTAAAGTTTAGATTTTTACAGAACGAAGAAGATTTTATAGTAGAAGAAGAACCTATAAAATTCTCAAATCATGGGAATTTTTTGGTTCTAAAAGTTAAAAAAAGAAATTGTGATACTTGGGAATTAATTGATAGATTATCTAAATTTTTGGGTATTTACTCAAATGAAATAGGTTATGCTGGATTAAAAGATAAACGAGCAACAACAACTCAATATATAACTATCCCAAAAAAATACTCAAAAGAAATTAGTAATTTTAAATCAAAAAAAATAGAAATCTTAAATACTTATTTACACAATAAAAAACTAAATATTGGTGATTTAGAAGCAAATAGATTTAAGATAAATCTACATGAAGTTGAGTTACAAGAACTATTTCATATAGAAAAAATTTTTAAACTTATATCAAAAGATGGTATGCCAAACTATTTTGGTTATCAAAGATTTGGAAAAGAGATAAAAGAAAATCTTTTAAAAGCAAAAGAGTTATTATTTGGTGAATCAAAAATAAAAGATAAAAAACTTGCAAAAATGTTAATCTTAGCTTATCAAAGCTCATTTTTTAATGCTTGGTTAGTCGAAAGACTAAAACTTGATAAAAATGGCTTTAAATTATTAGATGGTGATATATTTTTTGAAATAAAAAATCAAAAATACTTTACTTCAAAAACAATAAATGAGAAAATTCTAAGCGATTTTAAACAACAAAATATAACTCCAACTGGTCTTTTACCTGGAAGAGATGTATTTAAAGCAAGAGATAAAGCTCTTAAAATAGAACAAAAATATGATGACAGCGAAATATATGAAAAAGGCTATAGAAGAGAAGCTATTGTTTTTCCAAAATATATTACTTGCAAATACAATAAAGAAACAAAAATTTGTAGCCTAGATTTTGTTTTACCAAAAGGTTCTTATGCTACAGTTTTAATAGAATTTTTAGCTAATAGAAATTTATCTTAATAGAAAGATTTTAATCTCTCTATTAATTACTAAGGTAAAGTTATATAATCTGAGTCAAAATATATTTTATTATCTATTGCAATAAGTCTTTTTTCATTATCAAAGCTAAATTCATATACAGTATCACTCATAAAATCATCAGATATATTTATTAAAAAGCCTTGAGATTCAACTGCATATAAAGAATCACTATATGCTAAAGCATGAAATTTTGCATATTTATATTTTCTTTTTGCAAGTTCTTCCAATTTCGTATTAAGTTTTATAATATGTCCATCAACTGTTGCTACATACACATAACCATTTTTTACAATAACATCTCTTAACTCATAATCTTTACTCGAAATCTCTCTTACTGAAACAGAAATCAACTTATTTGGGCTAGCAATAATCAATGTTTCACTATCTTTTTCTACTTCTAAATTTATAACATTATTAAATTCATTGTCTGGATCGACAGCTACATTTCTTACTGCTTCATTTGTAACCAAAGATACAATTATTACTTTTCCATTTAAAGTTGGAAATAAAACTAAACTACCCATAAAAACTGGATTTGCAATTCTTGTATCATTTGCTAATGATATTGTTGAATATTCTTTAAATAAAGTTTTAGAAGAACTTTCATCTATTAATTCAACTGAATTATTAGAATATAATAATGCTAATTTATCACCTTGCTTTGAAGCAGCAACAACAACATCACTAACCACTCTTTCATTTTCACCAATTAAAATTTTATCTATATAGTTTGTAGCAATTACTTCACCATTTTCAGTAAAATTTATAAATTCAAAACCTTCTGGAAGTTTAATTTGAGAAACTCCTTGTTTTGTAATGATTTCATTATCATTTAGTGTCGCACCAACTCTGTTCATAGATTTTATAGAAGATGACATTGATTTTTTATTCAACTCAATATTATTACTAGTTTCTTCTGGCTCATAATATTTTTTACCAGAACAAGCTGTAAAAAGAGCAACTGCAAAAATGGCAAATATAATAGACTTCATTTTTATTCCTTATTTTGTAACTAAATAGTGTTTTAAAAGATTTGCTAACTCAGATGCTCTTGAATCTTTAGATATTTGTTCTAATAGCTCTTTTGCTTCTACATATTTTTGATCATTTACTAAAATCAAGGCTCTATTAAAAATTGCATAATCTTTTAATAAAAAATCACTTTTTTTTGATAATACATCTAATTCATTTGAATTAGAATTTATAACTGCAACTTGATAATCAAGTATATCTTTAAGATATTTTAATGATATATCACTGTTTTTTTGTTCTTTTTTAGCATCTAAATATAGAGCAATTTCATATAGATTTTTATTTTTATCTTTTAAAATTTCCAAAGCTTGTTTATCATTAGTCTCTAAATATTTATTTAAAGCAACATTTGCATCATATAAATTAGATTTATCAACACCATTTTTTATAAAATACCCAATAGTTCCAATAATAAGCACTAAAACTAAAACAAAAATAATATTTTTGTATTTTTTAAAAAATCTCTCAGTTTTTACAAAGCTCTCTAAAAACTTTTCTTCATTGCTTAATTCATTTTTGATGTAATTCACATCATCTTTTATACTCATATCTCTAACCTTTTTGAAAAGTAGTTGATATATTACAAAATTTTTAATAAAATATTACTTTTATAATCTTTTTTGTATAATTGCCACCTATAAATTTTAAGGATTATTATAAGATGAATAAACTATTAATAGCTTCTACTATTGCATTTGTACTATCTCAAAATATATTTGCAAAAGACACAAAACCAAAAGAAAATGAACAAACAAGATTTGAATCTTTATCAAAATTAACAAAGGTAATAGGTACTGTTGAAAAATATTATGTTGATGATATAAAATTACAAGAAATTGTTGATAAAACATTAAAAGGATTGATGCAAGAGCTTGATGCACACTCTAGCTATTTAGATAAAAAAGCAAGTAAAGAGATGAGTATTCAAACTCAAGGAGAGTTTGGTGGACTTGGAATAACTGTAGGTATGAGAGATGGAGCTTTAACTGTTATATCTCCAATAGATGATACTCCAGCATATAAAGCAGGTATTAAATCTCTTGATATTATTTTAAAAATAAATGAAACTTCTACTATTGGAATGACTTTAGACGAAGCTGTAAATATGATGAGAGGTGAACCAAAAACTGACATAGCGATAACTGTTGTAAGAAAAGGTGAATTGAAACCATTAGAGTTTAAACTTCAAAGGGATATTATCAAAGTTCAATCTGTTTTTGCTAAAAAAATAGAAGATGAAGATATTTTATACCTCAGAATCTCAAGTTTTGATACAAAAGTTTCAACAGAACTAGAAAAAGCTATAAAAGAAAATAAAAATGCAAAAGGAATTATTTTAGATTTAAGAAATAATCCTGGTGGATTATTAAATCAAGCTATCGGTGTTGTTGATATGTTTGTAAAAAGTGGTGTGATTGTTTCACAAAAAGGAAGAGATGCTTCAGATGAAGAGAAATTTGAAGCTACAAAATTTGGTACGAAAACAGATTTACCTTTAGTTGTTCTAGTAAATGAAGGTTCAGCTTCAGCTTCAGAAATTGTTAGTGGTTCTTTACAAGATCACAAAAGAGCAGTTGTTATTGGAGAAAAAACTTTTGGTAAAGGTTCAGTTCAAGCAGTATTACCAATAGATAACGAAAGAACAGAAAATATAAAATTAACTATTGCAAAGTATTACTTACCAAGTGGAAGAACAATTCAAGCATTAGGAGTAACTCCTGATATTATAGTAAGTGCTGGAAAAGTTGTACAAAATGATGATAACTCTTTAAAAATAAAAGAGGCTGATTTGAAAAAGCATCTTGAAGGTGAACTAGAAAAAGTTGTTGATAAAAAAGATGAAGCACTAAAAAAAGAAGAAAAAGCTATAAAAGATGAAAGCAAAACAACAATATCAAAAGAAGATTTACTTGAAGATAATCAATTAAATACATCATTAGCGATATTAAAAAGTTTAATTATAATGAATAAATAGGAAGTTTTATGAGAATAGAAGAGATTAAAAAACTTGGTCTTTGGCCAGAATCAAAAAAAACTACAAATAAAAAAGGGATAGATGAGCTAGAAAGTATTGGTTACAATCTATTTTATATAGGTAAGAATGCTGATTTATATAGTTGCCCAGGTGATGAGGCAAAAACTCTACTTGTAAGAAGTGATAGAACTTCTGTTTTTGATATTCCTTTAAATTTAGAAATAGAAGGAAAAGGTATAATCCAAACTTCAATTTCAAATTTTGGAGCAGATTTTGCTAAAAAATCTGGGATAAGAACTGCTATATTATCACAAACTGTTGATAAAGCTTTAAAAGTTTATCCAAGATGTCAATTGATGGAACTTTGTAAACCATTGGAAGCAAACATTGATAATGAGGTTGTTCAGTTTGAATTAATTTTTAGGAATTATCTAACTGGTTCTTTATTAGATGCATGTCAAAATGGTATAGATCCTTATGGATTAAATCTTCCTTCAAATTTAAAACAATGGCATAAATTTGAAACTCCACTATTTACACCTACTACAAAAGGAGTTAAAGATATTCCTTTAAATTCACAAAAAGTAAAAGATACTTTTCCTGAAATAATCTCTAGCTTAGAAAAACTATTTAAAGATTTTACTACTTTTGCTTATGAAAGAGGTATTGTTGTAGTTGATACAAAGTTTGAGATTTTTGTAAATAGTGCTGGTGAATGGGTTTTAGGAGATGAAGTTTTAACTCCAGAAAGTTCAAGATTTATAGCAAGAGAAGATTTTGAAGAAGAAAATTTTACTTCTATGGATAAACAAATCTTAAGAGACTTTGGAAAAGCAAGTAATTGGAAAGAACAAGCTAAATCATTGAAAACTGGTGAAAAACTTGAAGTTAATGTTCCAAAAGAGATAAAAGATAAAATTTTGAGTGGTTATAGCACAATTTTAGAAAGATTAAGCAAATAAAAAATTGGATATAATCCAAAAAAACAACTTAAAAGGTAATAATAAAATGAAAGCAATAGTGAATGTAGGTTTAAAAAAAGGTGTTTTAGATGATCAAGGGAAAGCAATAAATCATGCTTTAGGAACACTTGGATTTAAAGATTTAATCTCTGATGTTAGAGTTGGAAAACAAATAATAATTGAACTAAATTCAGATGATGAAAATAGTGCAAAAATTGAAGTTACAAAAATGTGTGAAAAACTTTTAGCAAATACGGTGATTGAAGATTACACAATAGAAATAGTAGGTTAATTATGAAAGTAGCAGTTCTACAATTTCCAGGGACAAACTGTGAATTTGATGCAAAATATGCTTTTGAAAAATTAGGTTGTGAAGTTAATGTAATTTGGCATAAAGAAACAAAACTTCCAGAGAATACTGATTTAGTTGTAGTTCCAGGTGGATTTTCTTATGGAGATTATTTAAGAAGTGGTGCTATTGCTAGATTTGCAAATATTATGGAAGATGTAAAAAAATTTGCACAAAATGGTGGAAAAGTTTTAGGTATTTGTAATGGTTTTCAAATATTATTAGAAGCTGGATTATTACCAGGAGCTATGAAAAGAAATGATACTTTACACTTTATTTCTAAACATCATAATTTAAAAGTAGTAAACAATAACAATACATTTTTACAGCTATTGAATGTAAATGATGTTGTAAATATACCTGTTGCTCATCATGACGGAAATTATTTTATAGATGAGAATGGACTAAAAGATTTAGAAGAAAACAACCAAATACTATTAAAATATTGTGATTCAAATGGAAATTTATCAAATATGAATGGTTCAGTTTCAAATATTGCTGGAATTTGTAATAAAGAGAGAAATGTTTTTGGACTTATGCCTCACCCCGAACGAGCTATAGAAGATATTTTAGGTTCAACAGATGGTGTAAATATGTTGAGAGGTTTTTTAAAATAGGGAGAATCTCTATTTTAATTAATTATGAAAAAGATATTTTTAATTTTAACTTTTTTTTCTATATTTGCAATAAATTTATTTGGGGCAAAAAATCTATATCTATCATCTACTAAAGTCCCAACAAATATTCACAAAAATCAAAAATTTGAAATTAAAATCGAAGCATTAGTTACTACAAATAATTTTACTGACTTGAAAACAAGTTTTTCTAATTCTTCAAATATTGAGATTTTAAATCCTGATTCAAAGTGGAAAGCAATTTCAAATGATACATATACAAATAGCTACTATTTTAAAGTAAAATCGTCTAAATTTTCATTGCCTACATTTGATATAAGCTTAGTAAATGCAAATAATATTATAGATACTAGTACACTTGAAATTCCAAATATTAAATTTGCAAATATTGGTAAAAGTGATGAAAGATATGCAAATATAATTGCTGAGAATGTTATTGTGAAAGCATACAAGACAAGACAATACAATAATAATGATGCTCTTACAATAATAGATATTGATGCGATAAATTCAAACTTGTCTGATTTTTCTCTAAAAGAGATTGAAGAACAAGGAATTTCGAGTTTGAAAGAGTGGGAAAATATTGAAAATCTTGTTTATTATTTTGTAACTCCTATTTATCAAAAAAACCTTGTTTTTACATATTTTAACTCAAATTCAAATAGTTTTAAAGAGATAAAAATACCTCTTATACTACAAAATGAATTAGTAAGTACACAAACTGATTTGAATCCAAATGATTCAACTTTTGAGAAATATAAAAAAATAGCAGCAATTGTTGTTTTTGTTTTATTTTTAATTTTATTTATATGGAAAAGATGGAAAGTTTTATTAGTTTTAACACTTATTTCATTGATTGTTGCTATTATTTATAATTTACCTCATCAAGAAGGAATAATAAAACAAGATTCTTTAGTATACATTTTACCTACAAAAAATTCAACTGTTTTTTTTAAAGCAGAAAAGGATATGAAAGTAGAAATTTTAGAGAAAAAAGAGCATTTTATAAAAGTTTTATGTACTGAAAATGGCTTTATTGGTTGGATAAAGGAGGAAAGTTTTGAGAAAAATTAGAGGCTTAATAGTATTTATTCAATTTTCAATAAGTGTTGCTATTGTTGTATTTTTTATGTATCTATTTAGAAATCATGCTCATAAAGTTATAAAAATATGGATGAGTGTTCAAATGTATTTTTTGGGAATAAAACTAGAACAAGAGGGGAAACTAGATGAAAGTTGTAATTTAATAATCATCAATCATCAATCGATGTTAGATATTATTGTAATGGAACATATTCATAGTAGGCATATTGCGTGGGTTGCAAAAAAAGAGATAACAGACCTTTTCTTTTTCGGACATATTATAAAAGCTCCAAAAATGATAAGTGTAGATAGAGAGAATAAAGCTGGGCTTATTCATCTTTTAGGTGAAGTAAAAGATAGATTACAAAAAGGTCGTCCAATTGCTATGTTTCCAGAAGGTACAAGAAGTGATGGAACTTTTATTGGAGAATTTAAAGCTGGAGCTAAAATGGTTGGAAATAAATACAATTTAAAAGTTCAACCAGTTGTAATGTTTAATACAAGAAATATTATAAATTCACAAAAAATGGAAGCTTCTCCTGGAGTTGTAAAAGTTGTATACCTAGAACCAGTTCAAGCAAGTAAAGATACTTCTTGGTATGAAGATACTCAAAAACATATGAAAGAGGTGTTTGAAAAAGAGTATAAAAACTATGTTTCCTAATTACCAAGTAATTCTTGCTGTTGGAGTTGGTGGAGCTTTAGGTTCAATTTTAAGATATTTTACAGTTTTTTTTCAGCAAAAATACTATCCAGCTGATTTTCCTTTAGGAATTCTAGTTGTGAATTTAATTGGTTCATTAATGATTGGTTTTTTGTATATATACTTTCAATCTTATATTATTTCAGATAATATAAGATTTCTTTTAATCACTGGATTTTTAGGTGGATTAACTACTTTTTCTACATTTGCTTTAGATAATTATTTACTATATCAAACTTCATTTAGCCTTACAATATTAAATATTTTAAGTAACTTATTTGGTTCAATTTTTGCTGTTTTAATAGGTGTTAAATTAGCACAAATTATCTTCAAATAGAAAAAATTTTAAGCAATATCAAGTTATAATATTTGTTATATCAAAAAAAAGGATAATTTATGGGTATGCCAAGTGGAATGCAATTGTTGGTAATTGTTTTAATCGTATTAATTTTATTTGGTGGTAAAAAAATACCAGAACTAGCTAAAGGTTTAGGTAGTGGAATAAAAAACTTTAAAAAAGCTGTAAAAGAAGATGAAGAAGAAGTTGCTACAGCTACAAAAGTAGAAGAAGTAGAAAAAAAGGCTGAAGCAAAAACAACTTCAACTCAATCTACAACAGAACCAAAAAAAGAAGCATAAGAGTAAAACATTGCAAAATTTAGTTAAAGAGTATATAGAAAATATTTTACAAACAAATATTGTTTTAGAAAAGCCTAAAGATATTTCTTTGGGACACTATGCAACTCCTGTTGCATTTGGTTTAGCAAAAGAGTTAAAAAAATCTCCTATGCAAATTGCTGATGAATTAGTTGTAAAACTTGAAAACAAAGATTTATTTGAAAAAATTGAATCTATTAAAGGATTTATTAACTTTACTTTATCAAGAAAGTTTTTACAATCTTTAGTTGATACTGCACTAAAAAATGGTAATTCTTTTGCTAAAGAAGATAAAAAAAATGAAAAAATCTTACTTGAATATGTTTCAGCAAATCCAACAGGACCATTGCATATAGGACATGCAAGAGGAGCTATTTTTGGTGATAGTTTAGCTAGAGTTGGAAAATATTTAGGATATGATATAACAACAGAGTATTATATAAATGATGCTGGAGCACAGATGGACTTACTTGGAATTTCAGTAAGTTTAGCTGCAAGAGATTTTATATTTAATGAAGTTGTAGAATACCCTGAAAGCTACTATCGTGGAGAATATTTAGTTGATATTGCACAACAAATTATTGAAAAATTTGGAAAAGATATCATATATGATGAAAATAGATTTAAAGAATTAGCACTATTCGCTAAAGATATTGTAATGCAAATCATTGTTAAAGATTTAAAAGATTTAGGTGTTGAATTTGAAAATTTTGTATCTGAAAAATCTTTATATAGTTCTTGGAATAGTACAAAAAATGTTTTAGAAAAAAATGGCTCACTTTATACAAAAGATGAAAAAGTATATCTTCAATCAACAAAATATGGTGATGATAGCGATAGAGTTGTTGTAAGAGAAAATGGAATTCCTACATATCTTGCAGGAGATATAATCTACCATAAAAATAAATTTGATAGAAATTTTGACAAATATATAAATATTTGGGGTGCTGATCACCACGGATATATCACAAGAGTAAAAGCTGCTATTGAATTTTTAGGAAATGACTCTTCAAAACTAGAAGTTATTTTATCTCAAATGGTACAACTTTTAAAAGGTGGTGAACCTTATAAAATGAGTAAAAGAGCAGGAAATGTAATTCTTATGTCGGATGTACTTGAAGAAATTGGTAGTGACGCTTTAAGATTTGTATTTTTAACTAAAAAAAGTGATACTCACTTGGAGTTTGATATTGATATGTTAAAGAATCAAGACTCTTCAAATCCAATTTTTTATATAAACTATGCACATGCTAGAATAAATCAGGTTTTTGTAAAATCTGGTATCTCAAGTGATGATATAAAAAATATAAATTTTGAAAACTTAAATAGTGATGCTTTAAATTTAGTATATGAAGCCCTACTTTTACAATCAATTTTAGTTGAAAGTTTTAATAAAAGAGATATGCAAAAAATCACTGAATATTTATATAACTTAGCTTCAAGTGTACATAAATTTTACAATGAACACAAAATCATAGGAAGTGATGATGAAAAAGCATACTTAAAAGTTTTAAGTATGGTAAAACTAAGCCTAAATGTAGGATTAGAACTACTTGGAATAAAAGCAAAAGAGATTATGTAATCTTAGGAAACAAAACTTTAGTATAATCATAAATTATGATTTGCTAAAGTCTAATTTCCAAAGCTTTTAGTTTTTAGGTCTTTGAAAATCTTTCAAGAAGTCTTCTATGTTGTATTTTTCTCTATATTTTTCACTCATTAGATGTATAAAAATATCACCTAAATCTATAACAGTCCAATTTTCATCTTCATCAACTCTTAAAAACTCTTCACCTTTTGGTTTTAGTTCTATTTTGAGATTGTCTAAAAGTGCTGCACCATGTCTTGGATTTAGCGTTGTTGCAATAACAACATAATCAACCAAATATTCTTTGTCAGTTAAATCAAAAACATCTATATCTACTGCTTTTTTATCATCTAAAATATTTTTAATATTTTCTACTCTACTACTCAATTTTTCTACCTTTTTGTAAATTTAATATATCTTCTTGTATTGCTTTTGGAACAAATTTTAAATCAATTTGTTCTCTTAAATTTGTTGAACTAATATCAATATTTATATCTAAGATTTTAAAATCTTCAATATTTTGATTAAATCCAACTCTTGTTGCAACAACAAACTCAACTTCTCTTTTTAACTCTTCTATTTTATACCATTTATGAAGATTTCTTACATTATCTTCACCAATTATAAAATATACTTTAGAAGGCTTATACAAAGATTTTATGTAGCTAACAGTTTCATACGTATAGCTTACTTTATCATTTTTTATTTCATAATCACAAATTTCTACATTTGGATATGGTAAAAAAACTTTCTTTAATAGTTCAAATCTAAATTTAGGTTCTAAATAAAAACTAGTTTTAAATGGATTTAAATACGTTGGAACAACTATTAATTTATCAATATCTAAATTTTTTAAAGCAACCTCAACGATAGTTTCATGTGCTATATGTACTGGGTCAAAACTACCACCAAAAATTGCAATTTTCAATTATTTAAAACCTTCTAATTTGTAATTAAATAATATTATAGCAATTTTTGGATAAAATATCTATCGTTTAGATTTTTAACAAAGGGTAAAAATGGCTATTAAAGTTGCAATAAATGGTTTTGGAAGAATAGGAAGATGTGTAGCTAGAATCATAGCTAACAGAAACGATATAGAATTAGTTGCTATAAATGACACAGCAACACCTGATATGCTAGAATATATTACAAAATATGATACAGTTCACGGAACTTTTGATGGTAATGTAAAAGTTGAAAATGGTTACCTAAAAATGGGAAAAATCAATGCAAAGCTTTATTCAACAAGAGATGCAAGTGAATTAACTTTTACAAAAGAGTGTGGTGCAGAAGTTGTTTTAGAGTGTACAGGAGCTTATTTAACAAAAGAAAAATGCCAAGTTCATATAGATAATGGGGCTAAAAAAGTTGTTATGAGTGCACCTGCTAAAGATGATACAAAAACTTATGTAATAGGTGTAAATGAATCAACTTATGATGGTGAGAAAATAGTATCAAATGCTTCTTGTACAACAAACTGCTTAGGTCCAATAGCTAAAATTATTGATGATGCTTTTGGAATAGAAAAAGGTTTGATGACAACTATTCACTCATATACAAATGATCAAAATATCTTAGATGTAAAACATAAATCAGACAAAAGAAGAGCAAGAGCAGGTGCACAAAATATGATACCTACAAGTACAGGAGCAGCTAAGGCCATGAAGCTTATTATGCCTCAGCTTGAAGGAAAACTTCACGGTCAAAGTGTAAGAGTTCCAACTCCAAATGTTTCAATGGTTGATGTAAATTTCTTAGTAAAAAAAGATACAACAAAAGAAGAAATAAATGCTTTATTTACTCAAAAATCAAAAGAATTAGCTGGAGTTGTAAGTGTTGATAATGATATGTTAGTATCTAGTGATATTATTGGAAATACTAATTCTACAATTATTGCCTCTGATTTAACTCAAGTAATTGGTGGAAATATGATAAAAGTTATGAGTTGGTATGACAATGAATGGGGATATTCAGCTAGACTTGTAGATTTAGCTGTTTATGTAGCAAATAAGTAAGGGAAAAGATGAAACTACAAGAGATTAAAAATATAGATATTAGTGGCAAAAAAGTATTTATAAGATGTGATTTTAATGTTCCTGTTGATGAAGATAACAATATCACAGATGATAGAAGAATCAGAAGTGCTTTAAATACAATTAGATACTGCATTGACAATGATTGTTCAGTTATTTTAGCTTCACATTTTGGAAGACCAAAAGGTGGATTTGAAGAAAAATATTCTCTTGCTCCAATAGCAAAAAGACTTCATATTTTACTAAAACAAGAGATTAAATTATCTCCAAATGTGGTTTGTGATGAAACTTTAAAAATGGCAAAAGAGTTAAAAACAGGTGAAATATTACTGTTAGAAAATATGAGATTTGAAGCTGGTGAAACAAAAAATGATGAAGAACTTTCAAAAAAATTGGCTTCTATGGCTGAAATTTATATAAATGATGCTTTTGGAGTTTCTCATAGAGCTCACTCTTCTGTTGAAGGAATAGCAAAATATTTTGATATGGATAGTAAAGCAGCTGGATTTTTACTAGCAAAAGAGATTAAATTTTTTCATCATATAGTTGAAAACCCAAAAAGACCATTTGTTTCAATAGTTGGTGGTTCAAAGGTGTCTGGAAAACTTGAAGCTTTATATAATCTTGTTCCAAAAGTTGATAAAATTATCATTGGTGGAGGAATGGCATTTACATTTTTAAAAGCATTAGGGTATGAAATTGGTAAATCTCTAGTTGAAGAAGATTTAATACCTGAAGCTTTAAAAATCATGGAACTTGCGAAACAAAAAGATACAAAATTATATTTACCAGTTGATATTGTTGCAGCTGAAGCTTTTGACGCAGAAGCAATAGCTAAAATTGTAACTATACAAGAGATGCCAAAATCTTGGATGGGGCTAGATATTGGTCCTGCAACAGCACTTTTATTTAATGAAGCATTAGCAGATGCAAATACTATTTTATGGAATGGTCCAATGGGTGTTTATGAGATGGAAAAATTTGCAAAAGGTAGTACAAAAATATCTCATGCTGTAGCTAGTTCATATGCAACAACGGTTGTTGGTGGTGGAGATACTGCTGATTTAGTAAGAATTACTGGAGATGAAGATGATATGACTTTTATCTCTACTGGTGGTGGAGCTTCTTTAGAGTTAATTGAAGGGAAAATTTTACCAGGAGTTAAAGCATTAGTTATCGAGGAAGATAACTAATGACAATAATTGCTAGTAATTTTAAAACAAACCATACTAGAAAATCAACTGCTTTATTTATTGAAAAATTAAATAACTATCTTTTACAAAACAGTATAAAAAATGAAGTATTTGTATTCCCTACTTCAACTTCACTAGATAAATTTAATACAATTTCAAATCTACAAATTGGTGTTCAAAATGCTTATGCCACTTCAAGTGGTTCATTTACAGGAGAAATAGGAACTTTTCAATTAAATGAATTTGAGATTAAAACTATTTTAATAGGACATAGTGAAAGAAGACATATTTTAAGTGAAACACAAAGCCAAATAGCTAAAAAATATGAGTTTTATAAAAGTTTAGGTTATAAGATAATTTACTGTATTGGTGAACCTTTAGAGGTAAAAAAACAAGGTTTAGAAAAAACTTTAGAGTATATTTATGAACAATTTGATGGAATTGACACAAATTATGAAAATTTAATCCTTGCTTACGAACCAGTTTGGGCTATTGGAACAGGAGTTACTGCTACAAATGATGATATCAAAAATGTTCATACAGCAATAAAAAAGAAGATAAACAAACCTCTTTTATATGGTGGAAGTGTTAAAGTAGAAAATGTAAAAGAGATTTGCGAAATTGAAAATGTTGATGGAGCATTGATAGGTACTGCTTCATGGGTTATTGAAGATTTTATACAAATAATAGAAAATACAAAGGATTTATAAGATGTTAATGAAGGGTAAAAAAGGTGTAATTTTAGGTGTTGCAAATGATAAATCAATTGCTTATGGTATAGCAAAAGCATGTGCTGCTCAAGGAGCTAAAATAGCTTTTACATACTTAAACGACTCTTTGAAAAAAAGAGTTGAACCAATCGCAGCTGAATTTGGGAGTGAAGCTTTAGTTTATCCTTGCGATGTTTCAAATCCACAAGAGATAAAAGATTTAAGAATTGCTTTAGAAAAAGATTTAGGAGAGATAGATTTCATTGTTCACTCTATTGCTTTCGCACCAAAAGAAGGACTTAGTGGAAGATTTCATAATATTACAAAAGAAGCATTTGACATAGCAATGGATATATCAGTATTCTCTTTAATAGAAGTTACAAAAGAGTTAAAACCACTTTTATCAAACAACTCTTCAATTTTAACTTTAACATATTATGGTGGAGCAAAATATATTCCAAACTATAATCTTATGGGAGTTGCAAAAGCAGCTTTAGAGATGACTACAAAATATTTAGCAGAAGATTTGGGAAAAGACGGAATAAGAGTAAATGCTATTAGTGCAGGACCTATTAGAACTCTTGCGGCTGCAGGTATTGGTGATTTTAGATTTATGCTTAAATGGAATGAAGCACATTCACCTTTAAAGAAAAATGTTTCTATTGATGAAGTTGGAAACTCTGGAATGTACTTATTAAGTGATTTAAGTAGTGCAGTTACAGGTGAAATACATTATGTTGATAGTGGATTTAATATTATGGGAATGCCTGCAGTTGAGTTTGAAGAAGGTGGAAAACCAAGAATAGCTTGGAATGGTACAGACAAATAGATTAATTCTTTTAAAAAAATATAGTTTTTAAAAGATTTAAATTTTAATAATTTTATAAAGGAATAAAGATGAATATAGATTTTAAGACATTGGCAGAAAAATATCAAACACCATACTATGTATATGATTTTGATCATATTACAAAACAGTATGAAGAATTAAAAAGTTCATTTAGAGCTAGAAAATCATTAATCGCTTATGCAGTAAAAGCTAATTCAAATTTAAGTGTAATAAAACACTTAGCAGACCTTGGAGCTGGAGCAGATTGTGTAAGTATTGGCGAAGTAAAAAGAGCTTTAAAGGTTGGTATTCCTTCATATAAAATTATTTTTTCTGGTGTTGGGAAAAGTGATGATGAGATAACACAAGCACTAGAGCTTGATATTTTAATGATAAATGTTGAAAGTGCAGCAGAGTTAAACAGAGTTGAAGATATAGCAAAAAATTTAGGAAAAATTGCAAGAATTTCAATAAGAGTAAATCCAAATATAGACCCAAAAACTCACCCTTATATTTCAACTGGACTTCATGAAAATAAATTTGGAGTTGATATAGATACAGCAAAAAGAATGTATATCCAATGTAAAAATAGCGAATTTTTAGAACCAACTGGAATTCATTGTCATATTGGTTCACAATTAACTCAACTGCAACCAATAAAAGATGCAGTAAAAATAGTGGCTGAATTGGTAAAAAATCTAAAAGCTATAAAAATTGATTTATCATTTATGGATGTTGGTGGAGGATTGGGGATTATCTATGATAATGAGAAATTAATAGATACTTACGAATATTCTCAATCTATTTTAGATGCTATGTTTGGACTTGATGTGACAGTTGTGTGCGAACCAGGTAGATTCATAGTAGGAAATTCTGGGGTTTTTGTAACAAAAGTTTTATACGAAAAAGTAAATGGAAATAAAAGATTTGTTATTGTTGATGGAGCTATGAATGACTTGATAAGACCTGCTTTATACAATGCTTATCATAAAATAGAAGTTCTAAATGACAACAAAAACTTAAGTGATTGTAATCTTGTAGGTCCAGTTTGTGAAAGTGGAGATTTCTTTGCAAAAAATATTCAACTACCACAAACAAATCATAACGATTTAGTAGCTATTTATAGTGCTGGAGCTTATGGGTTTACAATGGCAAGTAACTACAATACAAGAGGAAGAGTAGCAGAGATAGCTGTTCTTAATGGTCAAGATAGATTGATTAGAAGAAGAGAAACTTTTGAAGATTTAATCGCTTTAGAAGAAGAGTTCATAAAATAAAGGCAGTTTATGACAAATGAAGATGGATTATTGGAACTTAGAAACCAACTTGACAATATAGATAATAAACTTCTTGAGTTACTAAATGAAAGGATGAATATAGTTCATAAAGTTGGCTCTTTAAAAGCAAAAAGTGGTGGAGCAATATATCGTCCTGATAGAGAAAAAGCTATTATTGATAGACTAGATAAAATAAATCAAGCACAATCTGGGCTTTTAAATAGAAGTGCAATAGAAGCATTATTTTTAGAAATTTTTGCAATATCAAGAAATATTGAATTACCTGAAAATATAGGTTATCTTGGACCTCAAGGAAGCTTTACTCACCAAGCTGCAGAGAGTAGATTTGGAGCTATGAGTTCATATATTTCTATAAGTTCTATAAAAGGAATCTTTAAAGAATTAGCATCTAAAAAAATAAAATTTGGTGTAGTTCCAATAGAAAACTCTTCAAATGGAATAGTAAACGATACAATTAATGGTTTTACAAACTATGATTCAAAAATTGTTGCTGAAGTTTTACTAAATATCCATCATACACTAGCAACAACTTGTGATAAGATATCTGATATAAAAAAGATTTACTCAAAAGATATAGCTTTTGATCAATGTAGAAGGTTTTTAACAAATTTTGGGCTTGATGAAGTAGATTTAATACCAGTTGAATCAACAACAAAAGCAGCAAAATTGGCTGCAAATGAACCAAATAGTGCTGCTATTTGTGCTCATGTTGCTGCAAAACTTTATAATCTTCCTATTTTATTTGAAAATATTGAAGATAAAGACAATAACAAAACAAGATTTTTTATTTTAAGTGATTTTGAAAATGCACAAAGTGGAAATGACAAAACATCAATTTTAGTAAATCTTCCTGATGAACAAGGAGTTTTAGTAAGATTTTTGAATGATTTTAATAATTCTGGAATAAACTTAACAAAAATAAAATCACATATTGTAGAAGGAAATTCTATATTTTTTATAGATTTTGATGGACATAAAGATGATGATAATGTTAAAAAAGTTCTTGAAAAACATAAAAGTAGCATTAAAGTTTTAGGATCTTATGTAAAAGAAATAAGTGATATTTAAAAGGAAAAATAAAATGCAATTTAATAAATTATTAGACAATGTTTCAACATATGAAGCTGGAAAACCAATAGAATTAGTTGTAAGAGAGTATGGAATAGACCCAAAAGAGGTAGTAAAGCTAGCTTCAAATGAGAATCCTTATGGTACAAGTCCAAAAGTTGTTGCTAAAATTGAAGAATTAGCTAAAAATATGTATTTATATCCAGATGATTCTATGTTTGAATTAAAAGATGCTTTAGCAAAAAAATATAATTTAGATAGTTCAAATATCATCATAGGGTCTGGAAGTGACCAAATTTTAGAGTTTTGTATCCATGCAAAATGTAAATCAAACTCAAATGTTATTATGGCAAAAACAACATTTGCTATGTATGAAATTTATGCAAAGCATGTTGGAGCAAATATCTTAAAAACTCAAAGTAGCCAACATAATTTAGAAGAGTTTAGTAAATTGTACAAAGAAAATGGAGCAGATGTAATCTTTTTATGTATACCAAACAATCCTTTAGGAGAGTGTTTAAATAAAGATGAAGTTTATGAATTTTTAAAAACAATAGACCAAGATACTCTAGTTGTAGTCGATGGAGCATACCAAGAATATGCTGCTTTTAAAGATGAGAAAAAAAGAATTTGCCCAAAAGATTTGATAAATACTTTTCCAAATTGTGTATATTTAGGAACTTTTTCAAAGGCTTATGCACTTGGTGGAATGAGAGTTGGTTATGGATTAGCAAAAGAGAATATCATATCAACTTTTTACAAAATTAGAGCACCTTTTAATATCACAACTTTAAGTTTAGCAGCAGCTATTGAAGCTTTAAAAGATGAAAAATTTGTAAATGATTGTATAGAAAAAAATTTTATCGAGATGAAAAGATATGAAGAGTATGTAACAAACAAAAACTTTGAGTATATTCCTTCATATACAAACTTTATTACTATAAAACTTGGTGATAAATTTATATCTAAAGTTGTTGCTCAAAAACTACTCGAACTTGGAATGATTGTAAGAGATTTAACAGGTTATGGTTTGAATGCAATAAGAGTTACAATTGGAACAAATGAACAAAACACTAAACTATTCAAACTATTAGATAAAGTTTTAGAAGAGTTAAAATAGAGTTTAATTATGGAAATAAAAGGTAAATCACTAAAAGAATTAGAACAAATATCCCAAGATATTAGAGATAGAATTATTGATGTTGTATCACGAAAAGGTGGGCATTTTTCATCAACTCTTGGTGCAGTTGAATTAACTATTGGTATGCATTATATTTTTGACTCAAATAGTGAGCCTTTTATTTTTGATGTTTCTCATCAGTGTTATCCACATAAACTTATCACTGATCGTTGGGAAGAATTTGAGACAATTCGACAGTTTGGTGGACTTTGTGGTTTTACAAAACCAAATGAGCATAAAGCTGACTATTTTGTAGCTGGTCATAGTTCTACTTCTATTTCTCTAGCTGTTGGAGCAGCAAAGGCTATTAAGCTAAAAGGTGAAAAAAAAGTTCCAGTTGTTATGATAGGAGATGGTTCTATGAGTGCTGGAATGGTATATGAAGCGCTAAATGAACTTGGAGATTTAAAACTTCCTGTTGTAATAATACTAAATGATAATGAAATGAGTATAGCAAAACCAATAGGTGCAATATCAAAATATCTTTCAAAACTTTTAGCTGGAAAATTTTATCAAGGTTTTAAATCAAAAGTTGATAAATTTATAAAAAACAATATGCCAGAAGGTACAACATATTTAGCTAAAAGAGTTGAAGGTTCTTTAAAGCTTATAACTCCTGGAATATTATTTGAAGAAATGGGAATAGATTATATAGGTCCAATAGATGGGCATGATATAGAAGAGATTATAGAAACTTTACAAATTGCTAAAGATATGGGTAAACCAGTTATCGTTCACGCAAGAACAATAAAAGGTAAAGGATATAAGATAGCTGAAGGGCATCACGAACATTGGCATGGCGTAGGACCTTTTAATGTAGAAGATGGTGAATTCATCAAAAAATCTTCACAAAAAAGTGCCACTGCTGTTTTTTCAGATGCTTTACTAAACCTTGCAAAAAAACACGAAAATGTTGTTGGAATAACTGCTGCAATGCCAAGTGGAACAGGAATGGATAAACTAATATCTGAATTCCCAAATAGATTTTGGGATGTTGCAATAGCTGAACAACACGCCGTTACTTCAATGGCAGCTATGGCAAAAGAAGGCTTTAAACCGTTTGTTACTATTTATTCTACTTTTTTACAAAGAGGATTTGACCAAATAATTCACGATGTCTGTATTATGGCTCTACCAGTAGTTTTTACTATGGATAGAGCAGGAATAGTAGGAAATGATGGTGAAACTCATCAAGGAGCTTTTGATATAAATTTCCTAAGATTTATACCAAATATGATTTTATTTGCTCCAAGAGATAATGAAACTTTAGAATTAGCCCTTGATTTTGCATATACTTTAAATAAACCATGTGCTATTAGATATCCAAGGGGTTCTTTTAAAGAGTTAGAATATCAAGCTTCACCTTTTGAATTAGGTAAATCAGAACTTTTAAAATCTGGTACTTCAAATAAACTTTTTGTAGCTTATGGAAATGGAGTTTCAAAAGCTATAGATGTTGAAAAACTACACAATGAAGATATAGCAATCTTAGATTTAAGATTTGTAAAACCTTTAGATATCGATACTTTGATTAATTTATCTACAAAATACAATAGTTGGTATATTTTTAGTGATTCTCAAAAACAAGCTGGAGTTGCTAGTGCTATCTTAGAAATATTGAATCAAGAGAATATTAAAAATATTAGTATTAAATCTTTTGAATATGAAGATAGTTTTATTGAACATGGAGATACAAATAAAGTTGAAGAGTCTTTGGGTCTTTTGCCATCACAATTAGTAAAACAAGTGATTAAATAGGACAAAAAGTATCTTGTATTATAAGTTAAATTTATAATTTTATTCCAAAAAATATATAATTTTAACTTTCATTTAATAAAAATTATCCTATGATTTATTAAATCATTTAGGAGGATTTTAACTATGAAACTAAAAATTTCTTTGGCATTACTTTTAGGTGCAAGTACATTATTTGCAAATCAAGCTTTAATTCAAAAAGCAAAAAATAGTGGTTTAGAAGCTATTCCAACTGATAAAAAAGAATGGATGAAGTTGGTTGATACTGATAAAAACAACCCAATAACAGATGCAAAAATTGAACTTGGTAAAAAACTATATTTTGATCCAAGACTTTCAAGAAGTAATTTAATCTCATGTAATACATGTCATAACTTGGCTTTAGGTGGAGCAGATGGAGTTCCAGCAGCTATTGGTCATGGTTGGACAGCAAACCCTCACCATTTAAACTCTCCAACAGTTTATAACTCTGTATTCTTTAAAGCACAATTTTGGGATGGAAGAAGTCCACACTTAGCTGATCAAGCTCAAGGTCCAATTCAAGCAGGTCCAGAAATGGCTGCACCTCCAGCACTTGTAGAAGAAAGAATTAACTCTATTCCAGCTTATGTGCAAGAATTCAAAACTGCATATGGTAAGGATGTAAAAGTTGATTTTGAAACTATTACTTCAACTATTGCATTATTTGAAAAAGTTCTTGTAACTCCATCAAGATTTGATGAATTTTTAGAAGGAAATGACAAAGCTCTTACAAAAGATGAACAAGAAGGATTAAATATATTCTTAAATAAAGGCTGTACAGCATGTCATACAGGAATTGCTCTTGGTGGAACTATGCAACCATTCCAAATTGCAAAACAATATACATTTATAAATGTAGGTGATTTTTCAGGTGATGAAAATGGTATGGTAAAAACTCCATCTTTAAGAAATATCACTGAAACAGCTCCATATTTTCATAATGGTCAAATTTGGTCATTAAATGAAGCAGTTAAAGAGATGGGTTCTGTTCAATTAGGAATCAATATTAGCGATGCTGAAGCTTCAAAAATAGTAACTTTCCTAAAATCTTTAGAAGGTAAAAAACCAGATATTACGTATCCAAAATTACCAGCTTCTACTGATAAAACTCCAAAACCAACTTTTGATTAATAAACTTTATTTCCAAGCCTAAGCTTGGAAATAATACCCATAAATAAATCTTGAGATTTTAAATTTTTAGAATTTTAGTACATATTTAGCAAAGATTATATTGCTTGAAAATTGACTTGCTTGTGCTTTGTAATCGTATGAGATATTTATATCATTTGTTTTATTTATATCCTATTCCTGCTTCATAAGATCATCTTCCGTTATCTTGAAATATCATCTAAAAAATAGACAAAAAATTTCACTAAACTTTCGCTATTTTTTCAAAATTAAATTTTAATAACGAAAATTTAGCGACAAAAATATATTATAATATTTATATGAATTTAGAAAACTTGAAACACTTATCTATTTTATATGTTGATGATGATGAAATTCTTAGAAATTCTACACAAAATATATTATCAACTCTTTTTGAAAATGTTTTTGTCGCTAAAGATGGCGAAGAAGCCATAGAAATTTACAATAAAAGCCATATACATATTTTGATGTTAGATATAAAGATGAAAAATATGAGTGGTATTGATGTTGCAAAATATATCCGTGCCATAGATAGTAAAATTCCTATTTTTTTGGTATCAAGCTATACAGATGTAGAAGATGTACTTGAAGCCATCAAACTCGATTTAGTTGATTATATAAAAAAACCTTTTAGTTTTGAAGAATTACTAAATACTCTTATTAGATGTTTATCAAGAATAGATAGTAAATATTTGATAAAAAATAATTTAGGAGAAAATGCCTTTTATGATTTTTTATCAAAACAGTTAATTTCAAATGGAGAATATATTACTTTAACAAAATCTGAAATAGATGTGATAGAAATATTTTTACAAAGAAGAAATAAACTCATCAGCTATGTAGAATTTGCTCATATTTTAGGAGAGAATATTTCAGAAGTTGCTTTAAAAAATATAATATACAAGCTTAGAAAAAAAATAGGCAACAACTCTATACAAAACTTATCAAAAATAGGTTATATATTAAACTAAATGAGATATATATTTTTACTTCTAATCTATTTATTATCTCTTGAAGCAAATGATAGTCTTATAATAGATTTTAGTAAAAATGACGAATTAAATCTATCTCAAAAAATGGTATATTTTTATGAAACAGATGATTTAACAACTGCTTTTGATATTTTAAACTCTAAAGAAACAAAGAGAGTTGTTTCTCCAAATTTAGGATTAGTTTTTGATAAACCAATTTGGACAAAAGTACAAATTCAAAATCCAACAAATTCACAATTACCTATATATTTAATAAACCCTCTTCCTCTATCTGAATCTATACAAACCTATATCTATAAAAATAAAGAGTTGTTGTATGAATATTCAAGTGGTTTATTAGAGAAGATAGATGACTACAACAAATGGTGTAGATTTACAAATATAAAACTTATTTTAGAACCAAACTCTTTATATGAGATTGTTACAAAAGTAGATAACAATAAAAATAGCACTCAAATAGAGTGGATTGCTATGAGTGAAGAAGGTTTTAATAAGTTTTTATTTTTAGATTATTTTATTTGGGGAGTTATTTTAGGTGGTATGTTTTTACTACTTATTTTACATATATTATTCTTTTTTACTATAAAAAACAAAAGTTTTATAAGCTATATTATCTATATTTTTATGGTTTGGATTTATTTTTTTGTAAATAATGGCTATTTAGCTTTACTACTTGAAAATGGTATATATAATCTGATTTTATCACATTTAAGTGCTTATGCTATTTTTTTGGTATATATGACATTTTTAGATGAATATATGAAATTTAGACAAAAAAGAATTTATTCTTATATATTAAAACCTATGTATGTTTACTATATTTTTATTGCTTTTAGCAGTTGGGTAATAATATTTTCTCCAGCCATATATAAATATGACTCTATTTATTTTATCCTTACCTTTGTTTCTATGGTAATTTTGATTGTTTTAACTTCTATTGAGATTTATAAAACTAGGACTATACAAACTTTTTATATTTTGTTGGGACAAATAAGTATTTTTGTAGGTTATATTTTAATATTTTTATCTGCTTTTCAAAAAATCCCTGTTACAACAAGTAGTCAAAAATTTTTTAGCTTTTTTTTATTTTTAGAGATGATTTTATTTACATTTGCAATTTTTATTCGATTAAAATATATAGTTGATATGAAGCAAAAAGGGGAGAAACTCATACTTAGCCAATCTCATTTTAGCTCTATTGGTCAAATGTTAAAAAATATAGCTCACCAATGGAAAGTTCCAGCAGTACGACTTGGAACTTTGATTACTGAAATAGAATCAATTTTGTTTAATCATAAAATATTTGACCAAAAGATAAATAACATCATAAAATCTATGAGAAGTAATATTAATTTTATGGAAAGTACTATTGTAGAATTTACTCAATTTTACTCTAAAGATGAAAAAAGAACTATTTTTAACCCAATAGAAGAGATTTTCAATATAAAAACTATGCTAACTGAAAAGATAAATTTACAAAATTTAGAAATAAACTATAATACCGATTTGGTAAATCTTCAATTAAATGGAAATCCAAAATCTTTTGCACATATTGTTTTGATTTTGATTGAAAATATTTTAGATATTTCAAAAAGAGAAAATATTTCTTCACCAACATTATCAATTTTTTATGAAGAAAATTCACATCATACATTTATTCATTTTCAAGATAATTGTGGTGGAATTAAACAAAAACCAATAGAATCTATTTTTGAACTTGAAGTGAGTTCATATCAAGATAAAAATAGAGGTATAGGTTTATCGATAGCTAAAATTTTAGTTGAAGAAAAACTCCAAGGAAAATTATCTGTTTTAAATGTAGAAAATGGAGCAAGATTTACTCTTCAAATAGAAAACTTGAGTAAATAATCTATAAAAAAGCCAAAAGCTTTTCTATACTCAATCCCATAGCTGTACTCTCATATCCTTTAACACTTTTTATATAAGGTTTACAAAATCCTTCAACCATTATAGCTCCTGCTTTTCCAAAGCATTCGCCACTAACAAGATAGTTTTTCATATCTAGTTCATCAAATTTAGCAAATTCATATGTAGTAATTGACATATCAATAAGTTCTATATTTTTTGATTTGTAAATCATACAAGATATTACACTTGTTTTATTTCCACTTTGAAGTTTTAACATAGATTTTGCATCGTCATAATCTTTTGCTTTTCGTAAGAGTTTTCCATCGCAAGTAACTACACTATCAGCAACCAACAAAGGCATATCATCAACTCCATATTGTTTAAAAAGTTCATCAAATTTTCCTTTTGTAGCAATATAACAAAACTCTTTTGGATTTTGTGTTGTTATACTATCTTCATCAAAACTTCCACCGTTTTGTACAAAATCTATTCCAAAATCTTTTAATATTTTTGCTCGTGTAGGAGAGTTTGAACCAAGTCTTATCAAAATTTATCCTTTTTTATCGCAATTATACTAAGTTTTTATATAATACGATTTTAATATTTTATTAGGATTTATAATGCAAGTCGTCCAAAGAGTTTCAGGAGTTTTGATATTTTTATCATTTATATTTACAATTTATGCATATTTTTTTCAAGAAAACATTTTATTATTTGCCATCATATTTATTTGGATAGCTTCAACTATACTTTTTTTTACTCTAAAAAAAAGAAACCTTATATATATTCTTTTATCTCTTAGCTTTATATCCTTTTTATATAGTTATTTAAATGGCTTTTATATCGACTTTTACAAAGCTTTTAGTGTAAATCAATATCTTCTAACTTTACTTATCGCTGTTGGATTTTTAAAGCTTATAGCAACTCCAAGAAAAGAGAAAAATAGTGATTTACCAAGAGGAAAAAGCTCTTTTTTAAAAACATATTTGAGTGTTCATCTTTTTGGTTCAGTTATAAATCTATCATCTTTGCTTTTAGTTGCAGATAAGATGTACAAAAAAGCTCCTTTGAGTTCTTCTCAAATAGTTTTATTAACTCGTTCTTTTGCTAGTGATGCTTACTGGTCACCATTTTTTGTAGCCTTTGCAGCTGCTATTACTTATGCTCCAAATCTACAAACATATACCATAATATCTTTTGGATTATTTCTAGCATTCTTTTCATTTTTAATAACATATTTTGAAATAAACAATAAAAGAAAGTTTGATTTAGATAATTTTTATGGATATCCATTGTCTTTGCAAACTTTGTATTTACCACTGATATTAGCATTTTTTGTACTTTTAACTCACTCTTTTTATGAAGATTTAAAAATCATAGTTTTAATATCTAGTTTTGCCTTTTTAATGACTCTTTTTATACTTCCACTAAAAAAAGGTTTTTTTGAAAGTATAAAAATCTTAAAATTTTACATAATAGATGAATTACCAAAAATGAAAAGTGAAATATCTTTGTTTTTAGTTGCTGGATTATTTGGAATATCTGTTGGTTCAATATTAATAGGTCTTAATTTTACTCTACCTTTTGAAATTTTTGATTATAAAGTAGCTTCAATACTACTTTTTATATTTATAGCCCTATCATTTGTAGGAATTCACCCTATTATTTCTATATCAATTTTAGGAGATTTTTTTACCAATGCAAATCATACTTTATTGGCTATGACTTTTTTAATGTCTTGGGCAACAACAGTTTCAACTTCTCCAATATCAGGATTAAATCTTACTATGAGTTCAAGATACTCTTGTAGTGCAAAAGAGATTTTTAAACTAAATATCTTCTATGCTTTAAAAATGTATGTTGTTTGTGTGATTTTTCTTTTTGTATTGTCTAAATTTTTGGGAATTTAAGAGTTAAAAGAGTTTATTTTAAAACTCTTTTTGCTGTCCAATATCTATTTTTAAAATAAACATTATCCAGTTCAGAAATAGTTACTCCAATTTTTGTAGAAGAGTGCATAAACTTACCATCTTCAATATATATTCCTACGTGCTTTGTCTTTCCAGTATGAAAAAATACCAAATCACCCATCTGTAAATCGCTTTTTTTAACAGTTTTTCCTACTTGAACTTGTGATCTTGTATCTCTTGGTAGTTGTAAATTAAACTTCTCTGCTAGTGCTATTTGTACAAAACCAGAACAATCAATCCCTTTTTTGCTATATCCACCTATTCTATATTTTGTGCCTTTCCACTCATCGTAAAAGCTAAATAATTTATCATTTATCTTTTTGTCTTTAGACATATAGTTTGAATATGTAACATCTTCTAAAAATGTATGTTTTTTAAGATGTGTTTGTTGTTCTTGATTTGAGTTATATGTGTTGTTTTGAAAATTTGAAGCATCTACATTTTTTTGACTTGAAGTTGTGGCACAGCCTGTAAATACGGAAGAAAATATTACAATAGATAAAAAACTTTTCCTTATATTCATACATTTCCCTTTTATTTTTAGTAAAGTTGTTGAGTATATAAAAAAATTACCTATTTTGTCAAGTAAAATTTATAAAATTTTTATATCTTTACTACGATATTTTGTATCTATATAAAAAAGGTAAGGAAAAACTCCCTACCTTTTTATTTGCAAATTTCAAGATAATATTAGTTTGTAATACCATCTGAAATTGGTTGTTCAACTTTAACTTGAACAGTTTGATCTCCAACACTTCCACTATAAACATCAAATATTTTATTATCTTCAGTTATAGTAGATTGAGATTTTGTCCAATCATTTTCACCTTTTAATGCAACCTTATCGAAAGCATCTCCAGAAATCTTGATAGTATTGTCATCTCCACTCATTTTTAAAACATCATCTAAAGTTAAACTTAGTTTATTTTCTTTTCCATTATCTAAATTTATCTCTGTAATATTTTTTAGATTTGAGAAATTTATATCTCCATCTTCTTTGAAGTTTATAATTCCATCTTTGATTTGATCCTTATTTAATTCAAAGTTAACACTAATAGAACCTTTATCTCCATCTTCATCTGAAACATTTACTTTAAATGATTTTGTTGCATCTTCTTTAATATCTATACCATTTCCATTATAAGCATATTTTCCTGTTGTAAAATCAAATAAAAGTTTACCTTCTCCATCAAGTTTTATTCCACCTATTGGCATTGTATCTTTAGTATAAATTTGATTTCCAACTTCTATACTATCAATAGTAACTTTACCATCTCCACCAGAGAAATTATCTGTTACATCTCCAAATACTGTACCTTCAACCGTACTTAACATAACAGTTTCAATAGAAGATGGCTCATTAATTACAATTACTTCATCATGAGACATTACTTGTACTGATTTTAAATATTTAAGTGCATCTGCATTATTCTCAGCTGTTCCAACACCTATAACTTTTAAATCTATATTATTTTTATTTATAAATGTTTTCCAATTTACAATTGCCGTATCACTATCGCTATCAACTGCTTTTTGTTGAGAAGTAGTTTGAGGTTGACCATCTGATATAAAGTAACCAACAGTTTTCGCATCAGCTTGTCCACTTCCTGATATATTAACTTTTCCAGTTGTTTCTAAAGCTTTTGCATAATCTGTAGAATCAGCTTTTAATGATATTTTAGTTGTGCCTTCATAAATATTGAAATTTTTGTCTATTGATAAGCTCTTAATATATTCTATAGCTTTATCAGCACTCATCCATCCCTTATTTAAAGCTCCATTTGCAAATAAAGTTATATTAACCATAGTATTTCCAGCTGCTTTATATGTTTCAATAGTTGAAATTAAAGACTGTTTTACTACATCTAATCTAGTAATACCTTTTTCTTTGTCTATAATAGCACCATCTCCGTATACAGCCATAGAACCTGAAATATCTACAGTAAGGACTAAATTTGTTTTTTCACCTTTGTTTACAGTTATATTACTTGTTTCATCAACTGTAGTTACTGTTGCATCACTTGCTGTTGTAACTTTGAAATTTTGTCCATCTTCATTATCTCTAGTCTCAGTTGCTTTTGCTTCTATTTGAAGATTGATATCTCCTTTATAACTTTGTGGAACTTTCATAGTAAGAGAATCTGAAATATCTTTTATACCAGCTGGAACTTTTACTGTATAACTTCCATCACTATTTTTTGATACTTCATATGTACTACTTTCTAATGTAGCAGTTTCTGGCACATTTTTGATAACTACAGTTAAAGTTTCACTTCCATCTCTATCAGTAAGTGAAGCACCAATATCAACTTTATATTCATAAGCCAATATTGATTCATCTTTTTCACCAAATGTTTTATCATCAAATGAAACTTGTTCAAAATTTGTTACCTTAAGTGCCATATTCGTATTATAATAATCCTTAGTTATATAAAATTCTTTTTGTGCAAATCCTTCACTATCTTCATTTAATTTTGCAAATGTTTCCCAAGAAATCATATATATACCGCCACCATTAATATGTATTGTCCCGTATTGTTTTCCTATATTTTCATCTTTAGTATATACATAATAATCTGTAGAGTTTCCTTTTAGATATAAAGTGTCAAATCCTTTTCCACCATCTATTGCATTTTGATTTCCTGCATTCCAATTTGTTGGCTCATATCTAAATCCATCATCTCCTTCTCCAAGGTCTACTTTTGCAAATTGATTATTGATTTCTCCATGAATTTGCACAAAATCATTTCCTGCACCCGTTGAAATACTATTATTACTACCATTAATATTCCCATTAATGATTATTTTATCAGAGCCTGTTCCTGTAACAATACTTCCTTCGAAAGTTCCACCAATGCTAATAGTATTATTTCCATCTCCTAAGTCAATACTTGATTTATTTTGTACATTTTGTCCTACAATAAGAATATCATCTCCACTTCCAGTTGCGACACTACCAGATAATACTCCACCTACACTAATAGTATTATTTCCTGCTCCTAAGTTAATTGAACCTTCTGCACTTTGGTTTACTATAACTTTGTCATTACCTTCAGCAGAAGCAAGAGTTCCTTTAAATCCACCAACAAAATCTGCCTCATTATTTCCATTTCCAAGATTTAATGCTACATTTGAATCTTGGTTAAAAATAACTTTATCATTTCCTAAACCAGTATTTATAACTTTACCATTATTCACACTTGCAAATCTTAGTGTATCATTACCATCACCAGTTGTTACACTTCCATTATTAAAGTTTTGGAATGTCTTATCAATATTTCCATTATTAAATACTAGATCTTTGTTAATATCCTGAGAGTTACTTCCCCAATCATTTACTGCTTTTTCAGTAGTTAATAATTTTAATTCTTTAATAATAGAATTGCTTCCACTATTTCCACCATTTGTATTTCCATTGATACCTATTGTTGTTTCTCCAAGTTTAGTCACATTTATACTTGTAATTGGGGCATCAGCAACTGCTTTTACAATGATATCTGTTGTATAATTCCCACTAAAGTTTCCATTTCCATTACTTACACTAAATTTAAAGTTTCCATCATCATCTGTATCTTTATTTGGTACAAAGATCACATTACCTTTATTTATTTGTGAAATATCTACAATATCTGATACTTTTATTTCTACATATATTTTATTTTCACTACTTGTATATTCTGCTCTATCATTTATAGAACCAGTATATTCTGATTTTAATACATATATTTTCCCATTCTCTGGTAGTTCAGTGAATTTTATTTTTGCAACATTTTGGTTGTTATCTCCAAAATCTGTAGATTTTAAAGTATAAGATGTATCTTCAAGTATTGTTATACTATCATTTCCAGCTTGTGGGCTTAAAGATGATACTATCGTTGTAGATGCACTACTATAATCAACTTTTTCAAAATTTCCTTGTACATCAGAAACTGTAGCTGTTAAATCTGTTGTACCATCTGTTCGTACAGATACTATTGCTTTTCCATCTTTATCTAAATTTACATTACCTTCAAATACTATGTTATTTGCACCATCTACTATTTTTACATGTGCTGTTGGAAAAGTAGTTTTGAAATCATATTTAGATGGATCTGGTATATTTGAAGTTTCTATTTTAAATGCCACTTCACTGCTTCCTACAATAGTTGTACTATCACCATCAACTACTTCTTTATATTTAATAGAATGTATTAAATAATCACTTCCTGCACCATCTGCACTAAATACTGCTTTTGTAAATGTTACATCACCTGCTGGTTTAAATGTATATACTAAATCTACATTATCTGTACCACCTTGAGTTTTTACTGTTTCTTTAAGATTGCCATATTGGTCATAGTATTTAACTGTTGCTTCTGTATCATTTCCTCCACCACTAACTATCGCATATCCTACTTTGTCATTTCCATTATAAAAATCTACTTTAGCTGTTTCGCCGTTGTGTCTCCAAGCAAATGCAACATCAAGTGTTTGAATAGGATTTTTAAATTCTACTTCTATACTTTCACTTAGATATTTTCCTGTTTCTTGATCTTTTACAACTCCAATTTCACTTGTATGTCCACTATATACTTGATCAGTTTGACCTAATTTACCTGAATTTGTTTCAGCTATACTTTCTACACCAAAGCCTGATGGACCTGTATGTGTAGAAATCTTTGCAGCATTTCCATAAGGATCTTTTGCTGTTACTGTAAATCCTTGATTATTTTGTAGGTTATCTGTTGTAATTACTTTTTCTGTTGTTTCAATCGCTGTGATTTTTACTGTTGTTGTATCTACATGATCTGCAAACTCTTTTGCTGTTGCATTATTTACTGGATTTAATTTTTCAAATTTTGAGTTATTTGTTGAACTTAAATCTGTTGGTGCTGGTACATTTGTTACATCTTGGTAA
>NZ_PDKB01000020.1 GCF_003316695.1 Aliarcobacter vitoriensis | reverse complement strand
GTATAAAGAATATTACATTTTGTAAGATTTTATTTATACCCTTAAGTATGAGTTCCAAAGTAAAAAGGAAAGTATATTTTTGTATCGAAATTTTAATCTCAAAATTAAATAAATACTTTGAAACCCACACCTAAAAGTACAAAGAGAGTAAAAACTCTCTTTATAGATAGTTCCTTAAAACTCCATTTTCATAGAAAATGCAACACTTCTTGGATCTCCAAGCATAGTTCCCTCTATCCAATAAACTTCATCAGTTATATTTTGTACATTTAGATTAAAAGTAGTTGGATATTTATCAATTTTTGTTTTATATCTTAAACCTGCATCATAAAGTGTATATGATGGCATAATATCTGTATTTAGACTATTATAATATCTTTTTCCAGTATAATATGCTCCACCAGTTATTGTTAAACCTTGAATATATGGAATATTATACTCTGCATATAATTTCCCCATTTTTGTAGAAGCTTCAGTTGGTTTTTTGCCTTCTAAGTTAGGGTTTGTATGCTTTTTTAAACTTAAATCCATCAAAGTTAATCCACCCATAAGTGTAAGATTATCTGTAATTTTTCCAGTAACTCCAAGCTCAATTCCTTGATGTATTTGTTCTCCATCTTGAGTTAAAGTTGGTTTACCTAAACTTGCTACACTACTTGTATCTTCATAAGAATTTGCTTTTTCTATTCTAAATAGTGAAGCAGTTAATAAAGCTCTTTCATCTAGCATACTATATTTTACACCTATCTCATATTGAGTACTTTTATATGGGTCTAATATCTCATTTTCATTAGCAAATCTACTTCCAACTATTGTTCCAGCTTCCAAGCTTTCTATATATGTAGTATAAGTTGTTAAATTTTCAAAAGGTTTATAGACTAAAGATAATGTAGGAGTTAGCTCTGATTTATCATATTTTGTATTTGCCATATAGCTTTTATTTATAGTAGTTGCATAGTTTACTCCAACTAGTGCACTCCATTGGTCATTAAAAACTATATCATCACCTATTAGGATATTTTTATATTGTATTTTAGAACTAGGTTTTAAAGGTTGCGTTCCTAAAGTACTACTCCAAAGAGAACTATCTGGTTCTTTAAAGTTTTTAAATTCATCTAAACTCATATCATTACTTGGTATATAATAAGACCAACCATCAGAATGGGTAAAGTTTTTACTCGAACTATAAGTATATCCCATACTTAATATATGATTTACATTTCCTGTATCAAATTTTGAATCTAAAAATAGATTTGCACCATAGTTTTTTGTTTCTTGCCAAGCTCCTTTATAAAAAAGTGAAGTATTCCAAGATGTTGATGGGTCAATTACTAATTTATTATCTTGATATAATATCCTTGAATCATCCCCTTTATGTTTTATTTTTTCATAAAAAATATTTGTTCTTAAAGTAAAGATATCATTAATATCCCATTTTATATTATTTTCAAATTTATTTGATTTTATATCACTTTCTATCCAATTTGGATTATAATTTTTATTTTTTTTGATACTACTTCTATCAAAACCACTATTCCAAGTTATAAAATAAGTATTTGCACCTTTTGTTAAAGTATCTTTAAAAAAATATTTTATATCTGTATAAAATTTATCAGTTGGTTTATAATCAAATACTAAACTAATAGCTTTTTGATCTTTCTCAGATTCATTTGGAAGTTCTCCATTTTGATATAAAGCATTTACCCTATATCCAAAAATATTGTTTTCATCAAACTGTCCACCTAAATCTATAGTTCCATAGTATGATTCATTTCCATAACTTCCCATAGTTATATTTCTTAAATCTTTTGTAGTTGGTTTTTTAGTTATATAGTTTATAGCTCCTCCAACTCTTCCGCCACCATATAAAATCCTGTTGCTCCACTGATGATTTCAACTCTTTCTATATCTTGCATCATTGGTGAACTTGAAGTATTATTGGAATAAGAGATACCATTTATTATTGGATTTCTTACATTAAATCCTCTCATTGTTGGCCATTGTATATCTCCAGAGTTAGTTCCATTATTTCCAGATAATTGTGTTGTTGGGTTCATCTTAAAGATTTGTTGCATATCTTTTGCTTGTACATTTTCGATTAAGTCTTTTGAGATTATACTCATTGAGTATGGAGTGTCTTGTAGGCTTCGTTCATTCCAAATACCTATTCCAGATGTTTCTTCTACTAGGTAACCTGAATCAGCTGAACCATTTTTATAATTAAAACTAGAAACAGATATTTCATCTAATCTTGTAGTTTCATTAGCACTTAATAGGTTACCCCCCCCCGCAAGTCAATATTGCAGCAACAGACATAGCTAGTCTTATTTTCATATTTCTTCCTTTATATAATTATAATAACTACTACTAGTATGTAGTAGAAAGTAGTATTGTAATAAAAAAAAGTGGCTAAAAAATGTCCTAAAAGTTTTATTTTTGATTATTTATTTAAATTTATATATAAAACTGTACTAATATCTTCTTTTATAAATCAAATCTATACTTTGAGTTTTTTCTTCAAACCCTAGCTCAATATTCCAAAGTTTTGTAAGTTCTCTCATAAATATCAATTGTCCTGATTGTGATTTGTTTTTCAATACAACTTTATTTTTTTCACCTATATTTTTTCCAATACTTGTTTCTATATATTGAGTTGTTGGGTCATATTGAAAATATATCATATCCACACCCAACTCTTTTGCATAATCTTTTGAAAGTTCATTTAATAAAAACAAAGATGCTTGAGATTGTTTACTTTGAGTATTTTTTGATTCACCTGAAAAATTTGTTCCAAAAATCAGATAAGATAAAATATCTTTTTGACTCATCATTGGGTTTGAACTTAGATTGATTCTTGGATTTTCCAAAGTTCCACTTATCACAATAGATATTTCTATATTATCAACTTTTGTAGAAGCTTTTATATCCAAAATAGGATTTACAGGTTCAAGCCCTCTAAAATTGATATTTGAATCTTTTATTTCATACGTTTTTCCAAGTTCAGTAAAAGTACCTTCAACTCCTTGAACAGAACCAAATATCTTAATTGCTTGATTGAACTCTTTTTTTATATTCAAATTTGCTTTTGTTTTTAAATCAATATTTTTAACACTATATTTTATATCATCAGAAATAATTAAAAGTTCCAAAGCTATATTTTCTACAAAAAAATCTTTTTGTATGATAGTATCTTTTTTTGAAACGATTATAATATCTCTATCCTTGCTGATACTTAGAGCTGGAATATTGTAAAAAGCTTTTAGGTTGTTTGCTTTTATATTCCCAAAAACAAAAATTTTATTATCTTCATCTATATTTATATTTAATTTAGAGTTTAAAACTAAACTTGCATAAGAACTATGCTCTAAAGCAAGTTCATTTGTAGCTATATGCAATACTATATTTTTATCTTCCTTTGAAGTTTTTAATGTAAGATTCTCAAATTCAATATTCCCATCAAAATTAGAAATATTGAAAAAGGCTGGTTTTAAAAGAGTAAAATTTTTTGATAAATTTATATCATAAATTTTTCCTATACTAAAATCTAATCTATCTAAGATAATATTCTCATCTTTAAATTTTCCTTTTACATCTATTTTTTCAAAACTTTCATTTTCTAGTGATATTTTTGGGCTATTTAACTCAAAATCTATATCTTTTGAAGATATTTTTATCTTTGTATCTATAAGTCCACTTAGATTTAAAGCTGGGATTTCTAAGATCTTAGTTAGTTCTTTTTCAAGATTTTTAAGTTCTTTTATATTTGCTTTTATGTCTATGTTTTCAGCATTTTTATCTATATTTGCTTGAAAAACACTATTTTTTACTACTGCTTCAAAATCATCTTTTTTTGTTTTAAAGTTTGAATTTAAAGTAAATGTATCATTTAAATATAAATTTGCCTCTAAAAAAAGATTTTCTTCAAATTCACCTTTTATTTTTCCAGCAATTTTATCTATTTTTATCATTTCATCTAGTTTATAAAAATCATTTGGATTGAGATTTTTTATATCTACATCAAAAATAAACTTTTTTAAATCTTTACTATCTAGCTTTAAATTTGCAATTTTAGAGTTTAAATCTAGTTTTAAACTATCTTTTTTATATGAACTATTTAGCTTTATATTTCCAAAATTTTTTAAATTTGTATTTGCAATAATATCAATATCTTTTCCATCTATTTTTAAAACTCCATCCAAATTTGTAGCATCTATTTTTACAATCTCTTTATCAATTTTTACTTGATTTGATTCTAAATGATTTGTAAATTTTATCTCTTTTAGATTTCCATTAAAATTTGAATTTATATTTATATCTTTATGTAATGCTTCAAAAACACTCTTTTTTATAGTAGTTTGTAGATTTATATCAAAATCTAAACTATCCAAATCATTGTTTAATAATTTTGCTTTTGCTTGTATATTTGAGTCTATTTTGTCATATTTTAGATTTGAGTTTAAGCTAGAAATTTCAAGATTTGCATTTTTTATATCGTAGTTTCCACTTAAACTTAAACTTTGAATATTCAATTTTTCATCAATATCTTTTAGTTTTAAATATCCACTACTTAAATCAAAATCTACTTTTTCTAAATTTCCATTTGCTTTTAGTAGAAAATTTGCATTTATATACTCTTTTAACTCTATTTTTGAATTTAATTTATAGTTGTTTTTATCTAAGTTTATAGAAGCTTCAATAAAAGCTAAATTTGATTTAATAGTTGTAAAAATATCTGCATTTAGACTATCTTTTAAATTGGAACTGAGATTTTTTGTTTTTAAATTTACCTCATCAATTTTTTTGTCTTCATAAATAAAATCATTTAAATTTGCTTCAAAGTTTTTGATAAACAATGAAAATGGTATATCAAAACTACTATTTTGCTCTTCATCTTTAGGTTCATTTATAAATAGTTTATCTTCTAAAATTATATTTTCTATTTTTAAATCATAGATATAAATCTCTTTTATTAAAAGTGATAAAAGGCTAGGTTTTATATAAAAGCTTTTTGCTTTTACCATATCATCATAATTTAAATCTTCTATTTTTATACCTGAATATAAACTTCCTTCAACTTTACTATATGTTAAAGGAACTTCCAAACTTACATAATAAAATATTTTTTGTGTTACTTCTTTTGAAGTTATCAAATACAAAAATCCTACAAAAAATATTGCAATTATTGTAAAAAATAGATATTTTAAAATATTTAAGATTTTCAAAATACTTGCCCTATTCCTATGTGAAATACAAAACCACCCTCATCAATAGGAAAACCTACATCAACTCTTAGTGGTCCAATAGGAGTATAATATCTAGCTCCAACTCCATAAGAGTTATAGAATTTATCGTTAAATTTATTCTCTTGCAAGCTTAACATTGTAGAGTCAAAAAAAGTCACTACTCCTAAATCTTTATTTAAGGCATACTCAAATTCTAAGCTACTATCAATCATAGAAAGCCCACCATAAGGCTTATCTTCATAATCTTTAAGTCCAACTTTTTGATAAGAGTATCCACGGTTACTATAATCACCACCAGCAAAAAAGTGTTTGAAAATAGGTAAATCTTTGTTAAGTGTTCCTACACTTGTTTTAAATGAACTTGTAACTTTATCAAAAGTTTTTATATATCTAAACTGGCTTAAAGTCTTAATATAGTCAATTTCACTAGCCAATAGTTTGCTACCATTTTCAATATAAAAAGATAAATAATAGCCATTTTTTGGATTTAGAACATCATCTCTTCTATCTAAAATTATTTCATAAAAAAATGAGTTTAGAAGATAACTTCCACTTTTATATTCTTGTAAATCTGATTTTATTGTAGAGTGTTCTAGTAAAATTCCAGCTGTGTTAGATAAACCAAAGAAATCTTTTGAAAAAGATAATTTCTCTTCTATTTTCTTTTGTGAATAGCTTTTATAATCCATATCTTCATACGAAATATCATTGTTAAAAGAGATATCATCTCTTATAAAATATGGATTATAAAGGTTATTGTAAATATTGTATCCATCACTATTTACTTTTGTTCCTATTGTAAATTGCTTTAAATTTCCTAAAAAGTTTTCATTTTTATATTGAGCTTTAAATCTAAATTTTGTATCCGTATCATAACCAAAACCATACATAGTTTCTCTATAATCGCCTTGAATAAGTTTTATATCAACAGGAACAATATCACCCTCTTTAGTTATATCTGGTTCAACTGAAATATATTTGTAAATACCAAAATTATATAAGTTTTCATAAGTTTTATCTATAAGTTTTGAGTTATATTGCTCTCCTTTGTGAAATTCAAGATTTTTCTCTAAAAGTGAAGTATCAATTTTTGCATTATTATCTATCTTTACATCTCCAAAATATTGAATAGCATTCTTTGTGATTTTATATTCTATATCAACTTTGTAGTCATCAATATCTACATAAGCTTTTGCATCTAGTTTTGCTTTTGGATAACCTTTTTCACCAAGATATTTTAAAATATTTTTTTTAGAATTTGTAAAAGTTGATGATTCAAATCCATCATCAACTTTTAGTTCAATTAAGTTTTTATATTCATCCTCTATTGTTATTGAAGATATTTTTATTTGTTCATTTTTTTTGATACTAAATGTAGCTTTTTCTTCATCTATTTTATAAGATATTAAAGAGTTATAAAATCCTATACTTTGGGAATAATTTTCGATTAAATCTCTGCAAAGTTTTATGTCATTTTCACTAAACATAGGGTTTTCTTTCCAAAATTTATAAAAACTTGGATATGAAATATCACAAACTTTTTCTAAAGTTGATTTTGAAAAATCTCCTAATACTAAATCTATATCTCCATCAAAATCGATAGTTCTAATCTCTTTTGAAAAAGAGTTTAAAGATAAAAGAATTATTATTAAAAGTTTATATCGCATTTAAAAAACTCTATATTTAGCAATTACTATCTCCTTAGATATCCCAAAGTTGCACTTATAATATCGTCATCATCTTTACTAGATGATTTTATACTCTCTTTTGTATCATTTTCTTTAACAAAAGTAATATTCATCTCATAAGAACTTATTGTTTGAATATTTTTTTGTGTTGCTAAAATCTTTATCAAAATAAGTTCTATAAACTGTTTTGTAGAAATATCTGGTTTACCAAATCTATCCTCCATCTCTTCTTCAATAGTATAAAGTTCTTCTTTAGAAGTAACTTTACTAAGTCTTCTATAAAGTTCAAGTCTTACTCTATCTTCACTTATATACTCTTGACTAATATAAGCTGAAATAGCAAGTTTTATATCAACTGTTTTTTTATCTTGTGTTTTTTCACCACTTAAAGTTGCCAAAGTATCTTCAAGCATTTTTAAATATAAACCATAACCTATTTGTTTTATATGTCCACTTTGATCAACCCCAACTATATTTCCACCACCTCGAATCTCTAAATCTTGGTGAGCAAGAGCTGTTCCACTTCCTAAATAAGAGTTTGATTCTAAAGCAACAAGTCTTTTTACTGCATCTTGCGTTATAGATTTTTTATCTTCAACTACATAGTAACAATACCCTTCTTTGTTGCTTCTTCCAACTCTACCTCTAAGTTGATGTAAATCTGCAATACCAAATCTATCTGCTCCATCAATGATAATTGAGTTTGCATTTGGCAAGTGAATTCCTGATTCTACTATTGAAGTAGCAAGTAAAATATCAAACTCTTTGTTTTCAAAAGCTTCAATTATCTTTTCAGCTTTATCTGGTTTGATTTGTGAATGTATAATATCTACTTTGATATTTGGAACAATATCTTCTATATCTTTTTTCTTTGCTTCAATTGAAGCTATATTGTTATGAACATAAAAAAGTTGTCCACCTCTTCTTTTTTCTCTTAAAATTATCTCTTTGATAAGTTTATCGTTATACTCTTTTACAAAAGTACGAACACCCAATCTTTCACTAGGTGGTGTTAAAAGACTACTCATACCTTTTAATTTTGATAGGGCTAAATTTAAAGTTCTTGGAATTGGTGTAGCACTCATAGAAAAAATATGCACATCTTCTCTTAAAGATTTTAGTTTCTCTTTTTGTTTTACTCCAAATTTATGCTCTTCATCTATGATTACAAGTGCTAAATCATCTGATTTTATATCTAAAAGTGAGTGAGTTCCTATTATCATCTTTAAACTACCATTTTCAAATGATTTTTTGATACTAGTTTTTTCTTTTGCACTAGTTTTACCATCTAATTTTGCTATATTTATATCAAATTTTTCAAATCTTTTTTGAATACTATGAAAATGTTGAGTAGCTAAAAGTGTAGTAGGACATACAAAAATTGCTTGATATCCACTAGAAATAACAGCAAGTAGTGCATTCATAGCAACTTCTGTTTTACCAAAACCTACATCTCCACTTAAAAGTCTATCCATAACTTTTCCACTACTTAAATCAGAAAAAATCTCATTTATACTTCTAGTTTGATCTTTTGTATAAGCAAAGCCTGAAGTTTTTTGAAAAGTTGATATTAAATCTTTATTTATATCTATTTTGATTCCATTTACAAGCTCTCTTGCAGCTGCAAGTCTTATAATATCATTTGCTATTTCAAAAAGCCTATCTTTTACTTTCTCTTTTAATTTTGCAAAACTTCCTCGACCGAGTTTATCAACAATGGCATAAGAACTTCCATCCGCAACATATCTATCAATGGTATCTAAGTTTTCAACAGGAATTAAAAGTTTATCTTCTCCTTGATATTGTAAAATCACAAAATCTCTTTTTGCTCCCATTACAACAACAGGTTCTATTCCTTTATATTGACCAATTCCATGTTTTTCATGCACTACAAAATCATTGTATTGTAGTTCATCAAGGACAAGTTTTACTTTTTTCTTTCTTCTTTTTTTTATCTCTTTATTTAGTGAGATTATAACTTCATCATCACCTATTAAATTCAATATCAAATTTTCAAAAATATACTTTATATTTTTATCATTCAAATCCAAATCAACTGATTTTACCTTTGCTTCAGAGTTTGAAATAATAGTTATTTTTTTATCTTTATGAAAAGATATAAACTCTTTGATATTTGCAGGATTTATCTCTTGATAGTTTTTACTACTATAAATTTGTGGAGTTAATAAAAACTTATCTTTATTTACTCTTTTTTCTTCAAAAACATAAACTTCATCAAGTTCACTTAAAGCTTCTTGAGTGATAAAAGAGTTTAGATTTTGTGGTAAATATTGTGCTAAATCGCCTAAATACCAAAACCCTAAAGAGTGAATATCTTTTACAAAAGCATCACTTGAAATTGTTTGTACTTTTTCATTTATATCTTCAAAAGTTTGCTCATCTAGTGCTAAAAAAGCTGGGTTTATAGAGAAACTTTCAATCTCTTCTTTTTGAGATTTTTGGTCTTCTATATCAAACTTTCTGATACTTTCAACCTCATCATCAAATAAACTTACTCTATATCCTAATTCACTTCCTAAAGGACAAATATCGATAATATCACCTCTTATTGATATTTCACCTTCACTTGTAACAATATCTACAAAATAATATCCCCAATTATAAAGCTTACTTTTAAACTCTTCAATATTTATATTATCAGCAAAATTTATCGTAAATTCATCAAAACATCTCTCTTTTGGTAAAGGGAAACTAATAGTTCTTATAGGAGAGATAAGTATTTTATTCTCTTTTTTGTATTTATAATAATCACTTAAATTTTTTGTTATTTCTTGTAATTCTTGACTAAAAGAGAGTAAATCATCTCCAAAATTTGCTCTAAAATCTGATAAAACAAATGGTTTAAATCCTAAATAAGTAACAATATCACTCGCAATTTGTGCTTGAACATCATCATTTACTATTAGAAGTTGGCACTCTTTTAATCTCTTTTCATTTTGTAAACTCTTTAAAAATTCATAAATATTTTTCACTATTTCTCTTCTTTTACCAATTCAAAATCATTTGTATCTTTATCATAATAATATGCTGGATATGGTGTTTCATTTAATAAAAAAATCAAATTTGCACTATCAAAACCACTTTTTTGTAAACCTTTTTTAAAAACTTCTAAAATATATGCTTTTGTAGAAAAAGTTGTTGTTGTTGAATTTCCTGTATATACAAAATCTTCATTTTCAACTTTTGAAAAACCCTCTTTTTTTATATGTTTTTCAAATATATCTTTATTTTCTAGCCCTTCAACTTCAAGCAAAACCAAAACATCTATTGTTACCATTTTCAATCCTTTAAAAAAGCATAATATTAACATATTAAAGTTTTATGACAAATTACCATCTTTTTATAGTATAATATAATATTTATCTTTATTAAAAGGATTATTTATGAATTATGAACTTTTAAGTCGCCTTGCAATGCAAGACTCTGAACGATTAAAGAGTGAAAATCTTGTATTGATAAAAAAGAATGTGATTTTAGAACAAGAAGTAAAAAATTTAAAAGAATTCAACGAAATTATAGAAAAAGAGAATAAACTATTTAAAGAGCGTTTTGGACAATTAAAAAATGAAAATAGTGGTTTAGTAATAGAAAAAAACCTTCTTTTAGATGAGATAGAAAAACTTGAAAAAGAGATAGAAAAATTGACAAATAAAATCCTTTTAGAACAAGAAAGAAAAAAGGTAATCGATGAACAAATCACAAAAACAAGTTTAGATAAAAAACAAAGAGAGTTAAAAGAACAAGATGAAACTCCAGTTAGAAATCGAGCTACTTCTGTGGAGTTTTATTCGTAAAATTTATTTCATAATTAAAACTCCAAAAAGTCCAAACAAACCACCAAAAACTGCTCCCCAAAGTACAAGCCAACCCAAATGCTCTTTTATCATATTATTGATAATATCTTTTACCATTTTTGGTGTTAGTTCATCTAATCTTTTATCTACCATAAGGCTTAATTTTTCATAAATATCATCGCTAAAATCTTGAGATTTCAAAGCACTACTTACAATATCTTGAAAAGATTGGGTATTTGAAATATCTATAATCGAACCACGAAGTTTATTTACAAATGGTTCTTTTAGTGGTTCAAGAGCATTAACTCCACCAAACATTCCTAACATTCCACCAAAAGGAGATTCAACAACAGACTCTTTTAAACTATCAAAAGCTTTAGAAAAATCTGTTTTCTCTAAAATACCTTTAAAATCAATAGTTTTTTTATTACTGTCTAAATCTTCTTTAAAAAAGCTATTTAGCTTATCTTTTGTAAAAAATTCTTGCATTATTAACTTGTGAATAGATAGTTTAAAATCTTTAAATTTATTTTCTATTACTCCACTTCCATATAAAAAAGGTATTTTCTCAAAAAGCATATAAATAGCCAAAGTGTTTGTTACAGCACCACTTAAAGCAAAAAGTCCAACCATAAATATTAAATCATTACTATTTGAATATCCATAAGCCATTATTAAAACAGTAATTAAATTTGTAATATCAGCCTTATTCATAAAACATCCTTGAGAAAAAATAACAAAATTTTATCATATCTTTTTTAAAAGAAATAATTTTCATTTTGTAACTAATTTGTTACTAACATTTTTTAAAATACTTAATATTTAGGAGAAAAGATGATAAATATACAAAAAGAGATAGAAAAAAAGTTTCCAAACATAAAAGAGAATATTTTAAAAAAATCTTTATTGAAAATAGCAAAAAAATTGGTTCATGAAGATTCAATAAATAAATTCTTATCACAAAATGCACACTTAAAAGGTTTCGAATTTGTGGATGCAGTTTTAGATTATTTTGATTTTGACTACACAGTTTCAAGTAATGATTTAGAAAACATCCCCTCAACAGGAAAAGTTGTAATCATAGCAAATCATCCTTTAGGTGGTCTTGATGCACTTTGTTTATTAAAGCTTATTGGAAGTGTAAGAAAAGATGTAAAAATATTGGCAAATGATTTTTTACTAGGCTTTGAAGCATTAAAACCATTGATTATTTGTGTAAATAACTTTTCAAATGTACAATCAAAAAGTAGTATAAAAAAAATATATGATGCTTTACACAAAGAAGAAGCAGTTATCATTTTTCCAGCAGGAGAAGTAAGCCGTGCAACACCAAAAGGGATAAAAGACCAAGTTTGGAGTAAAGGTTTTTTAAGTCTTGCAAAAAATAGCAATAGTCCAATATTACCAATATTTTTAGATGCAAAAAACTCAAAAACATTTTATACAATCTCTATGATAAATAAAACTTTTTCAACTCTTTTATTATCAAATGAGATGTTTAATAAAAAATCAAAAAATATCAATATAAAAATCGGGCAAATAATACCAAACGAAAATTTAACACCAAAAGGTTTAGATAAAGATTTTTTAGTAAATTTATACAAAAAACACCTTTATGCCCTAAAAAAAGGCAAAAAGTCTTTTTTTGAAACACAAAGTGCAATAGCACATCCTGTAAATAGAACTGACCTATATAATGAACTTAAAAAATCTCAACTTTTAGGGCAAACAAATGATGAAAAAGAGATATACCTATACGATTATATTGAAGATTCTATTGTTTTAAAAGAGATTGGAAGATTAAGAGAGTTATCTTTTAGAAAAGTTGGAGAAGGTGTAAATAAAAAAAGAGATACTGATAAATACGATGTTTACTATCAACACATAATATTATATGATAAAAATGAGTTAGAAATTGTAGGTTCATATAGAATAGCAAACTGTGATTTTGTTTATAAAAAGTTTGGAATAAAAGGCTTTTACTCTAATTCATTATTTCAATTCAATGAGGAATTTAAACCCTATCTAACAAATTCTATTGAATTAGGAAGAAGTTTTGTTCAACCAAAATATTGGGGAACAAGAGCTTTAGACTATCTTTGGTTTGGTATTGGAGCATATTTAAAAAATAATCCAAATATAAAATATATGTTTGGACCTGTGTCTATATCTGGGACTTTTCCATCCTTAGCAAAAGATTTATTGGTGTTTTATTACACTTACTATTTTGAAGAACCAAAAATATTAGTTGAAGCAAAAAGCCCATATTATTATACAAATAACCTTTTTGATATAAGAGAATTTTTCAAATTTGATGATAAAAAACAAGATTTTAGAAGATTAAAGTCAGCTTTATTGAACATTGGAGTTTCTATTCCAGCTTTATATAAACAATATAGTGAACTAACAAATGATGATGGTGTAAGATTTTTAGAGTTTAGTGTGGATAAAGATTTCAATGATTGTGTTGATGGTTTTATATTAGTTGAAATAGATAAAATAAAAGAACATATAAAACAAAGATATATTTTTAACTAAGATTACTTATAGTACATCTGTTTATAGCCTTCGACTCTTTTTTTATAGCTTGAGTTTAGCATAGCATTTTTTGAATCAAGGAAGTCTATTGCTAAACACTCTTGATTTCCTCTTCCAATTCTTCCTAAATACTGTATCAACCTTCCGTGATACGAAATAGGAGTAGCAAATAAAATAGTATTTAAATGAGGGAAATCTATACCTTCACCAAAATATGAAGTAGTTGCAAGTATCAAAGAACTTTTTTTAATCTTTTGCATATTTTCAACTTGTTCTTTCTTATTTTGACTTCCATGAATTGATACAAACTCTATATTTACATCTTTTAACATTGTTTCTAAAATATTTATATGCTCTATTCTATCTGTTAAAAGCAATATTTTTCTATGTAAGTTTTGTTTTATAGCTTCAACTATTTGTTTATTACGATTTTCATCTAAACATAGCTCATTTACTATTGTTGTATAGTTATCGGCATTGCTTACAAAATCAGTCCTTACCACTAAAAGTTTATTTGTATTAGATTTTTTCTTTTTATATTCATAAGATATCTCACCCAATTGCTGATATAAAATAGGTTCTAACTCATCTTTTCTATTTGGTGTAGCACTAAGTCCTAAAATAAACTTTCCACTAAAGCTTTTTACAACTTGCTCAAAAGTAAGTGCAGGGATATGATGGCACTCATCAACAATTACAAAAGAGTAATTTTTTATAACATCTGGTGTATTATTCAAACTTTGCATAGTTGCTATATCCAAAGTACCATTTAATTTATTTTGCCCTTTTCCAAGATATCCTATATCTTTTTTTGTATATCCAAAATACTCTACAAAACGGCTAATCCACTGGTCAAGTAGCATATTTTTATTTACTATTATCAAAGTTTTACAAGCTCTTTTTTCAAAAATCTTTGCTCCTATTAAAGTTTTACCAAATCCAGGTGGAGCAACACAAATAGAATAATCTTTTCTATTTATCTCTTTTATGGCTTCATCTTGTTCTGGACGAAGATTAAAAAGAACTTCTTTTGTAGTTATTTTTTCAAAAATTCTTTCATCTTTTATAGTAAATTTAACTCCAAAAGAGTTACAAAAATCAAATATTTTATCTTTTAATCCTCTTGGAAGATATAAATATTTCTCATCTTCATCATAACTTTTTATATATTTTGGAGTATTGTATAATGGTTTTCGCAAAGACAAAAGAAGTTTTATTTGTGGATTTTCAAAAGTTGCAAAAGATTTTAATTTTGATATAAATGACTTTGATAGATTAAAAGTTGGGATTGCTATGCTATTATTAAGAACTATTTCAAAACTATTGATTGGTAGTTCAATATTTTTTAAATCCTTTTCTATATTTTTTAAATTTGGAGTTTGAGCAAAATTATAAACAATATTTTTTGAAACTTTTTTTATATTTGATAAAACGAACCATTGATCTTCATAAATCTTATTTGTAACAATATCCATAAAAACTGTTCTGTTTTTATCTCTAAATTTTAGTTGAAGTGGTAACTCTAAACTAAAACCCAAACTCTCTTTTGTAGCAAACTCTTTGTTTGGGTATATTTTTGCACTAATATTTGCTTTTTTTTGTAAGAATAAAGCAAAATTATAAGCTATTTTAGAAGATAAGGCTTCATCAAAAAATATCCAAGCAAATAAAGAGTTATAAGAACTTAAAGAGTAATATGCCTTTATATTTAGCTCATTTAAAACTCTTTGAAGTTTAAAAACATCTTCACTATTTAGTTCAAAAACAACAAACTTCGACACATTTTTATTGTCAATTGTATATGTTGCTAAAAAAATATTTCCTCTTAAATGCTCTTCTATCTCTTTATTTGTTAAAGGCAAATAATCTTCACCTTGATAAGTTGCAGTTACAGGAAAGAATCCCTCTTTTTTTCCATCACGACTTATCCATTTTTTTGCATAAATATCACTTCTAGCTATAAATAACTCTTTAAAAAGCTCTATTTTTTCATCTTTTGATAAACTCTTTTTAATAGTTGTTGCTTGCTCTTTTATTTGACTTTCTAAAAGTAAAATCTCATTTTCAAGTTTTGATTTTTGTAAATATAAATCTTCAAGTTTTTGTTCAAGAGTTTTTATCATAAAAATTCTTTAAAAATTTTTCAACAACCAAGAAAGAACCAAATACTAGATATTCTTCATTATCTTTGAGTTCATATTTAGGACTTTGTTTTATTTCTAATTCATCAATAACTTTTAAAAGTTCATCTTTTTGTACTACTCTTTTATCATCTAAATCTAAAATTGAGATTGTTTTTATAATAGGTTTTAATATACTCAAAACTTCTTTATAATCTTTATCAGCATAAGAGTTATATATCAAATTTACTTTTTTATTTTTAAATTCTTCAAGCAAAACTAAAGCAGCTAGAGGATTATGTCCTACATCTATTGTTACGTTGTTTTCTATTTTTTGACATCTTCCAAAAAGTGGTGTATCATCAAAAAGTTTTAAATCAACTGAAATGTTAAGTTCATCTAAACAAGCTATAACTAAATGTAAATTTCTTCTCAAATAAGTAGCAAATTTAGGATTTAATGAGTATTTATCAAAATCAGTAACTTTTAAAATTTCAATATTTATATCTCTTTGTTTTAAAATTTGCTCTTTTACTTTTCGTGCAGTTTCATAAACTTCATCAAACACTTGATAACCTATTAACATTTTATTATCAACTGAACGCATTTTTGTAGTAGCAATCTTTTCTATGCTATCACCTAAAAAAGATATATGATCTAATCCTATTGTAGTAATTAAAGATATATCATTTTTAACTACATTTGTAGCATCAAATTCTCCACCAAGTCCAGCTTCTAAAACTAAATAATCAAAATTATTCGATAAATACAAAGCCAAAAGAGTCGTATATTCAAAATATGTAAGTTTTTCTAATAGTTTAATATCATATATATTTTGTAAAAATTTATGTGCAATTTCTAGTTCTTCATCACTTACATCAAAGCCATTTATCCAAATTCTTTCATTAAATTTTAGAATATGTGGTGAACTATAATGTAAAGTTTTATACTTTTTTTTGTGTAGATAATGAGATAAAAATCTTCCAGTGCTTCCTTTTCCATTTGTTCCAACAATATGAATAACAAAAGGAAGTTTGATTTTAGTTTGTAAAATAGTCCATGCTTTTACTACAAAACTAAAATCAATTTTATCATAGTACATAGTTTTATATTTCAAAAACTCATCTAAATTTATACTTTTTAAATTCATATTCTTTTAATTAAAAGATGCAACTGCAATTCTTGATAAAATTTCAGTTACAGCTTGATCACTAGCTTTTGTAATAGCTTCATATCTATGAGAATCGTTGATAGTTGCACCTTTATCAACTGCGAAATCATATTCTCCATCAACACTAAAGGATTTTACTTTTTGTGTTGCTTTATTTAGATATTTTACTCCTATTACAACTCTTGCTTTATACAATTTATTGTATCCATCTGCATCATATTGTAAAGTTGAAAAGCTAACAGAATTTATTTTTAAATCCATTATAACATCGGCTTCAATATCACTATTTACAAGATTTGAACCAACTTTTTGTACCAAAATCTTTGTAACTGCATCTTTTATTAAAACAGAGTTTCTAGGATCTGATAAGCTAACATCTAATCTTACAAAAATATCTTTTCCTAACTCTTGTTTTGCATAATATGTTGAAGGTCTATACCCACAAGAAATTAAAAAAATAGATATAAAAATAGCAAAAATAGATACTTTAAAAAATTTCATATTAAGCCTTGATTACAATATTTACTAATTTATTTGGAACAACAATCTCTTTTAAAATTTCAGCTTCACCTATCCATTTTGAAGCTTGCTGTTTTGCTAAAATAAGTATATCTTCTTTAGTTGTAGTTGGACTTACTTCAATTTCACATCTTTTCTTTCCATTTACAGTTACAGCTAAAATTATGCTATCTTTTTCAAATACTTCTTCTTTTACTTCCAAACTTTTTTCAAAGTTTTTAAGTGAAAATAATTCATTTGATATTTCCCAACAAGTATGAGGGATAACTGGTTCTAAAATATTTGTTAAAATATAATATGCTTCTGCCCAAATAAGCTCATTTTTTTGTGTTTGAAGAGCATTTAAAGCTTCCATACAAGATGCTATTAAAGTATTAAAAGCATAAGTTTTATTTAAAACTTCATTTGATTTTACAAGTGCATCATAAACTTTTTTTCTAGCTTCTTTCTCTTCTTTACTTAAAATTGAATGATCTATTTTAAATATACCTTCAACTCCAGATTTTGTTACATTATTTGATCTTTCATAAAATCTTTTTATAAATTTATATGCACCTTCAACTGCACTATCATTCCATTCTAACTCTTTAGTTGGTGGTGCTGCAAAAAGTATAAATAATCTTGCTGTATCTGCTCCATATTTTTCAATTATCATATCAGGATCTACAACATTTCCTTTTGATTTTGACATTTTTGCACCATCTTTTAAAACCATTCCTTGAGTTAGAAGTCTATTAAATGGCTCTGTTGAATTTGTATATCCCAAATCTCTTAAAACTTTTGTAAAAAATCTTGCATATAAAAGGTGTAAAATGGCATGTTCAATTCCACCGATATACTGATCCACATCCATCCAATAGTTACTATCTTCTTTTGATATTCCTTCTTTTTGCCATTTTTTATAGTTTGTTGCATATCTTAAAAAATACCAAGATGATTGTACAAAAGTATCTAAAGTATCAGTTTCTCTTAAAGCATTTTCTCCACATTTAGGACAAGAACAGTGTTTCCAAGTTGGATGCTTATCAAGTGGATTTCCCTCACCTGTAATCTCTACATCTTCTGGCAAAGAAATAGGAAGATTTTCTATTTTTTCAGGAACTAAACCACAAGTTGGACAATGTACAAATGGAATTGGAGCTCCCCAATATCTTTGTCTTGAAACACCCCAATCTCTTAATTTATAATTTACTTTTTTTATTCCTAAAGAGTTCTGTTCAAAATGATAAATAATAGCTTGTTTAGCATCACTATTTGATAATCCAGAAAAACTTTCACTATCAATCAATGTACCTTCATCTACAAAAGCTTCTGTTGGTTTTTCTATAAATCCATCTTTTCCTACAATTACTTGTTTCATAGGCAGTTTATATTTTAAAGCAAATTCAAAATCTCTTTGATCATGAGCTGGAACTGCCATAACAGCACCTTCTCCATAAGAACTCAATACAAAATTGGCTACCCAAATAGGAATAGTTTGACCAGTTAAAGGATGAACAGCCTCTATTTCTAAATCTATTCCTTCTTTTTCTAAAACTGCTCTATCTCTTTCTTGTATTTTTTGCATCTCTTTTATAGCTTTAATTTTTTTCTCTGGTAAAAGATTTTTTTCAACTATATATTTTACTATTGGATGTTCAGGAGCTAAAGCAGAATATGTAACTCCATAAATAGTATCTGGTCTTGTTGTGAATACAAAATATTTTGTAAATGCTCTTTCTATTTTTGCTCTTGACTCTTTTGTTAAATCAAATTTAAATTCTAAACCTTCACTTCTTCCTATCCAGTTCTCTTGCATTGTTAAAACTTGTGATGGCCAATTATTCTCTAAAAGTTTTAAATCATCAAGTAAAGTTTGAGCATATTTTGTGATTCCTACATAATATCCTGGCATCTCTTTTTGAACAACCTCAGTTCCACATCTCCAACAGCATCCATCTTCAAGTTGCTCATTTGCTAAAACTGTTTGATCATGAGGACACCAATTTACAGTTGCTGATTTTCTATATATAGTTCCAGCTTCATACATTTTTATAATAAACTCTTGTTCCCATTTAGTGTAAAGTTCATCACTTGTTGCAAACTCTTGATTTTTGCTAAAAGACAATCCCAAAGATCTTAATTCTTGTCGCATATAATCAATATTTTCATAAGTCCATTTTTTTGGATGAAGTTTATTTTTTATCGCTGCATTTTCAGCTGGCATACCAAAACTATCCCAACCTATTGGATGAAGTACATTAAAATTATTTTTTCTAAAATGTCTAGCAAAAGCATCACCTATACAGTAATTTCTAACATGTCCCATATGTATTCTTCCGCTAGGATATGGAAACATACTTAAAATATATTTTTTATCTTTTGTTAAATCTTCACTTGGTTCAAAAGAGTTATTTTCATCCCAAAATTTTTGCCATTTATTTTCAATATTCTTTGAAATATACTCCATTAATAATCATCCTTATCTTGATTTTTTGCACTTTCTATCAATGAAAGTGCCATTGAAACAATATTTGCAATAACAGCACCTATTGCTAAAGCAAATACTAGCTTCATATTTCCAGTCATAACCATTACTAAAAATGCTGGTATTAAGTGTAAATCAGCAACTAAAGAACTAGCCAATAATTCAGCCGCTAATAGATTTTTTACACCGATTTTTAAAATTGTAGAAATAATATTAACACCAGCAGCAATAAATAACGCTATTGTAGATGGATCATATAAAAATCCAGCCGTTGTTGTTAATGACATTAAAGTTAAGAAAATATAGGTTACCTTACCCCAATCCATTTTTTTCCTTTAAATTATTTAAATTAAGCGGTTATATTATCCAAAAATTGATAAAAAACTTATTTTAATACTTGAGTTTATATTTCTGAATAAAGTTCTACAGCTAATATTTAATATTTTTTAGATATAGTAAATACAATTTTTTTTTAGGAAAATAAATGGATTTATCTGTATTAATAGGACTAATAGGAGCTTTAACCTCTATTTCTGTAGGAGTTATTTTAGAGGGTGGTAATCCTGCAGGAGTTCTTCATATTGCATCATTTATAATCGTTATTCCAACTGCAATTTTAGCTTCTGTAACAGCAACTGAATCACACTTAATTAAAGCAGCTTTTAAAGAGCTAAAAGGAGTATTTAAAAAATCTCCAGTAAATTATGAAGCTAGGATAGATGAACTTGTTGAATATGCAATTACTGTAAAAAAACAAGGAGTTCTTGCCTTGGAAAAAGATGTTCAAGCTATCGAACATGCTTTCCTAAAAGAAGCATTAAGTATGGTTATAGATGGTTCAAAAGAAGAACAAATTGAAGAACAACTAGAGCCTGTAATAGAAGAAACCGAACACTATTACCATGGAGCTTCGCATTTTTGGATGCATGCAGGAGAGACAGCACCTACTATTGGACTTGTAGGGGCTGTTTTTGGACTTATTTTAGCATTACAACAACTTGATAATCCAGCAGCAATGGCAGCAGGTATTGCAGGAGCTTTTACTGCTACAGTTATGGGGATTGCTGGATCATATATTTTTTTAGGTCCATGGGGAGCAAAACTAAAAGCAAAAGGACATCTTGTTGTAAAAGAACAACAACTTATTCTAGCAGCTTGTAAAGGTATGGCAAGAGGTGATGCACCAGGTGAGCTTAAATTAAGACTCACTAAAATGATTACTCCTATGCCACTATAAGGTTTTAAATGGCTAAAAAAAAGAGTAAATGTGAATGCCCAGCTGGAGAAAAATGGGCTGTTCCTTATGCAGATTTTTTAAGTCTTCTTTTAGCCCTATTTATTGCATTATATGCTTTAGCATCGGCAAATGTTGAAAAACAAAAAGCATTAAAAGAAGAATTTGTCAAAATATATAACTTCTCTACAGCTGATACGTTAAAAGAACAAGATAATACTGAAAAATCTATGACTGATGATCCTTCTGAACAACCAGATGAAGGAAGAAAAGTAATTGTTCACACTTTAGAAAATAAAGAACAACTAGAGCAAAATAAAAATAAGGGAGCAAATTTAATAGAACTCCCAGATGGCTCTTTAATGAGTGTTCCAGCACATCTAACTTTTGAAGTTGGGAAAGCTGAAATAACGTCTATTTTTGCAAATGATTTTTTAAGTAAATTAGCTGAATTAATACAAGCTATGCCAAGTGATACAGAGATAAATGTGAAAGGTTACGCTGAAGATAGTGAAGTTAGAAGCTCTAGATATAAAGATGCTTTAGATCTTTCAACTGCAAGAGCAAATAATGTAATCAGAGAATTAATTAAACACAATATTGATCCATCAAGATTATACTCAAGTGGATTTGGAAGTAACAAAACTAGTACATTAGCAGATAAAAGAATTGTTTTATTTGAACTTCGTACAAATGGAGATGCTATTAGTGAAGATGATCAAAACTTAGAAGATATTTTTAATAGAATGAAAGAGTGATGAAAGATAAAAAATTCAGAACCCTTTGGGAAAACACTAAAAAGAAATGTTGCTTAAAAAAGTTTTTAGAGCTAGATAAATTTGCTAAATATGGTTCAATTTCTGTTTTAGCTATTGCTATTTTAACTCAAAGTTACAATGTAGTAATAGCTAAAAATTTCGTACTTTCATTTATATCTTTACTATTTAATCTATTTTTTCTACTAATAGTTTTATTAAAATTAGATATAGTAAAAATGAATATTTTAAAACCATATATAAATTATTCACTTAAGTTTTTGATTTTTTTATTTTTATTGAATTCTTTTATCTATCTTTTCATAGATAACTGGGTTTATCAGTTTGTATATGCACCTATAAATTTATTAGGTGCATATTTCATCTTTTTGCTTTTAAAGAAAGACTCTATTAGTTAAACATACCTTTTAAAGCATCTCTTCTATCTTGAATAGAAGATGGCTCTTTATCTGGTTTTGTTATATCTTCTTGTTTTGGACTTTTTAATATGTTATATAAAATAATCCCAATTAAAACTAATATTAATAAAATAATAGGAACTAAAACTTTAAAAATACTCATTTCTTTCATTCTTATACTCTTCCTTGCTCGTACATAGCTCTTAGTTTTGCTTTCTCTTTTTTATTTGCTTCTTTTTGTGCTTCTTTGCTTCTATAAGCATCTGTATTAAATCCTAAAAATTTAATAAATGGTGATACTATGAAAATTGAAGAATAAGTTCCAATTATAATTCCAACAAATAATGTAAATGAAAACGCATAAATGATTTCTCCACCAAAAATAAGCATTGTAACAACAACGAATAAAGTTGAGAATGATGTTAAAACTGTTCTTGATAAAGTTCTACTTACAGAATCATTGATTAATAAATCTAAATTTTGTTCTTTTGTTGTTTGTAAAGTTTCTCTAATTCTATCATTTACAACTATCGTATCATTTATTGTATATCCAACCAATGTTAAAATAGCGGCTATCATATCAAGATTTACATCTATTTTAAATAGACTAATAAGTCCTAAAGTTATTATAACATCGTGAATTAATCCAATAATAGAAGCAACAGCAAATCTCCACTCAAATCTTATAGCAATGTAAATAAGCATCGCTAATAAAGCCATAGTTAATGCCATAACTCCTTTTGTTCTAAGTTCTGCTCCAACTTTTGCTCCAACCATATCGATTTTTCTAATCTCAAAATCTCCAGTTGGAACTAAAATTTTATTCATCACATCACTAACATCATTTGTAATATCACTAGAACTACCTGTAAAACGTATAGTTACTTCTTCTTTTGTACCAAATTCTGTAACAGTAGAGTTTTCATAAGAAGTCCCTTTTAGTACTTCCCTTATTTTATCTATTGGTGCTTCTTGTTCATACTTTACTTGTACAACTGTTCCACCAACAAAATCAATTCCATAATTTAAACCTCTTGTTAATAATAAAACAATTGAAGCAACAATTAAAATTCCTGATATTGCTAAAAAAGGTACTTTTTTACCCATGAAATCATAGGTTTTATCATTATTAAAAATTTCCATTATTTAACTCCAAACCATTTTTTATTATCTTTATCTTTTGTAATTTTTGGTAATATCGCTTGATAAATCCCATGAGTTCCTATAATTGCTGTTAGCATTGATGTTAATACTCCAATAGAAATAGTAACTGCAAATCCTTTTATAGCACCACTTCCATACGCATATAATACTATTGCAACTAAAAGTGTTGTAACATTTGCATCAATAATAGCTCTTAAAGCATTTGAATATCCGTCTTCTATTGCTTTTGCAGCACTAGCACCAGATCTTAAAACTTCTCTTATTCTTTCGTTTATAATAACATTTGAATCAATTGCCATACCAATCGTTAAAATAATACCTGCCATTCCAGGAAGAGTTAAAGTTGCACCAAATAAAGCAATTACTGCTAAAAGAATGAAAATATTTGAAATAAGTGCAATATTAGCTATAAATCCTGCTCGTCTATAATAAATCAACATAAAGAAAAATATTAAAACTGTTCCAGAGACAAGAGCAATCATTGAAGCTTGAATACTATCAGCTCCTAAAGATGGTCCAACACTTCTTTTTTCCAATAGTGTAACACTAGCAAGTAATGCTCCACTTCTTAAAGCAATAGCAACATTTCCTGCTTCAACAACAGTAAATCCACCACTTATTTGTCCACTTCCACCACCAATTCTTTCATTGATATTTGGTGCTGAATAAACTTTTCCATCAAGAACAATAGCTAATCTTTTTCCTACACTTTTTGCTGTAAAATCTCCAAAAATTCTAGCACCAGCAGAGTTTAGAGTAAAATTGATTATTGGTTGATTTGATTGACTAAATCCAACTTGTGCATCGACTATTTGACTTCCATCTAAAATTGGTATCTCTTTTACCAAATATTTTCTATTTGGATCATTTGTATCTTCAAGTATTAAGTTCCCATAAGCAGCTGCTTGTGAACTTGTCATATTATATACTTGTTCCATTCTATCCTCATCAACAGCCATAAGTTCCAAATTAGCTGGTTTTGATATTAAATCTCTTGCAGCTTTTTCATCTTCAGCAGTTTTAATTCCAGGTAATTGAACAACAATATCAGACTCACCTTGTCTTAAAACAGTTGGCTCTGATAGTCCAAATTGGTCAAGTCTATTTCGTATAGTTTCAACAGCTTGTGCTACAGAGTAATCTTTTGTTTTTATAACTTCTTCTTGTGTTAGTTTAATAGTATAATCTAAATCTTTTTTAGATACATCTAAACCACTTATTTCTTGAAGCATTTTATCCATTTTAGGCATTTCATCTTTATCTAAAACTGAAAAAAAGATACTATCTTCAAGAATTGTTAATCCATCGATTAGCAACTCTTCATCATCACTAAAATATTTCACAGCAGTTGCAATTGATTTTATTTTAGAAGATACAGCTTCATGTGTATTTACACCTAAAAGCATATGCAATCCACCTTGCAAATCCAAACCTAAATTAATCTTTTTTCCATAGTTAGTTTGGAATAAAGATGGTATTGCAAAAATAACACCAAATATAACAGTTATTAAAAAAATTGTTAGTTTAAAATTAAAAATTTTCAATATAATTTCCTTTATGAAGGCTATTTAAGATATGCTAAACATATCTTAAATTTGATTTAGTTGTTTTCTAAAAGTCTAGCAGCGAACTCTTTTACAAGTTTCATTTCAGATCCATCACTATTTTTTACTAAAAAGTATGTCTCTTCTACTTTCACAACTTCTACCATTAAGCCACCATTTGTTACAATCTTATCACCTTTTTTAAGATTAGCAATCATCTCTTTGTGAGCTTTTGCTTGTTTTTGTTGTGGTCTAATTATTAAAAAGTAGAATATTGCAAATAATGCAACTAAGGGTAACAATGAAGTTAATAAATCACCTTGCATGGAATTTCCTTTTATTTAAGAGTAAATTATGTTTTTATTAAAAACTGAATATTTTAACAAAATCTATATAATAAAAGGCTTCATTACTGGAATTTTATTAAGTACATTTATATATTTATCACATTTTGAAATAGAAATAAAGATAATAAATACTATTTTAGGTCTTGCTGGAATATATTTCTTACTCACAATTCCTAAAAAAGCTCTTTTTTATGCTGGATTTTTTACAGGAATCTTTTGGTGTTATTGGATGGCAATTTCACTTCAATACTATGGAATAGCTTATATTGCTCCATTATTACTGTTAGGTATAGGTCTTGTTTTTGGAATAATTTTTCTCTTATTTGCATTTATTGATAAGTTATCATTTAGAATATTGATGATTTTTGCATTTTTATTTATATCTCCTTTTGGTTTTAATTGGTTAAAACTTGAATTATTATTTGTAGATTCATACATATCTACTACAAAACTATCTTTTGCTTTAATTCTTTTAGCTATGTATTTTGTTATTAAATTAAAAAGAGCAAAAGCTTTGGCAATAGTTCCTCTTTTATTTACTTTAAACTTTGGAAATGGAGAATTTATAGATACAACAAAAGCAAAAATATTTATGCCTCAAATGAATGTAGATCAAAATTTAAAATGGCAAAAAGAGCATTTTGATAGTTTAATTAAAGAAAATTTTCATCAAATATTTGAAGCAATTGAACAAAAATATGATTTAGTTGTTCTTCCAGAAACAGCTTTTACAGTAGCTCTAAATCGTTATCCAGAAATAAATAATATGCTTTTAGAATTATCAAAAGAGATAGATATTATAACTGGTGCTTTATATGTAGAAGATAACAAAATTTATAATGCTTCATATCATTATAGTAAAGAACAAGTTCAAATTGCCCAAAAAGTAGTGCTTGTACCATTTGGAGAAAAAATCCCACTTCCTAAGCTTTTTGTTGATTTGATAAATGATATTTTTTATAACGGAGCAGAAGATTATACACAAGCAGATAAACCAACTGATTTCAATATTTTAGGTGAAAAATATAGAAATGCTATTTGCTATGAAGGAACAACCGACACAATTTATGAAAATTTAGGTGATACAAGATATATGATTATGATTTCAAATAATGCTTGGTTTACTCCATCAATTGAGCCAACATTGCAACATTTACTTCTAAAATACTACTCAAAGAAATATGGAGTTACTATTTTTCATATAGCAAATGGAAGTCAAAATAGAGTGTATAGACCATAAAAAGTTTTATTTTTATATACAATTTATACCCTTAAGTATGAGTTCCAAAGTAAAAAGGAAAGTGTATTCTTTGTATCGAAATTTTAATCTCAAAATTAAATAAATACTTTAGAACCCATGCTTAAAAATATTATGGAAATGAAGTTATTTTGGAACTGGGACTCTAGTCCCAGCCCTTTAATAATTGGAAAGAAGTCCAATTCCCAAAAAATCAAAACTCCATCTTCATAGAAAATGCAATATTCGTTGGTTCACCAAAAGATGTAGATGTTCTCCAATATTTTTTATTTGTTAAATTTGTAGCATTAACTATAAGTGTTGTTGGAAATTTATCAATTTTAGTTTTATATCTCAAACCTGCATCATAAATTGTATAAGAAGGTATAACATCTGTATTTACTCCATCCCTATATGATTTTCCTGTATAGTATGCTCCTCCAGTTACAGTTAATCCTTTTACAAATGGTATATTGTATTCTGCATATAATTTTGCCATTTTAGAAGCTGTATCTGTAGGTTCTTTACCTTCATTAACTGCAGCCTTATCAATCTCTAAATTCATAATTGTTCCACCACCAACAACTGTTAAGTTATCAGTTAATCTTCCAGTTGCTGTTAATTCTAAACCTTCATGAATTTCTAAACCATCTTGCGTTACTTCATCCATTCCATTTGGAAGTTTTTTATCATATCTATTTGCTTTTTCTATTCTAAATAAAGCTGAACTTAAAAGTAAGTTTTCAGAAACTGCGTATTTTGCTCCAACTTCATATTGTTTACTTACATAAGGGTCAAGAACTTCACCATTATTACTGCAATTTGCACACTCAACTTTTAATCCATTTTCCAAAGATTCCATATATGTAGCATAAGTTGTTAAATCTTCAAATGGTTTAAAAATTAAAGATAAACTAGGAGTTACTTCATCTGCATCATAACCACCAGTTCTATCTCCACTTAGATTATAATTTTTTTCTTCAACTTTTGCATAATTAAATCCAACTAAAGCACTCCATTGGTCATTAAATCTAATATCATCACCTATCATAAGATTTGTTTTTTCATTACGTCCTGATACATATCTTTTGTTATTTGAGCTTCCTTTATAAATTGGTTCCAATGCACTATTTAATTGATTTAAAGTAAAATCTCCAACTTTAACCCATTCCCAAGCACCATCTATACTTTTGCTTTTAGTTTTATTTCCTGATCCACCAATAGTTAAAGTATGTTCAATTCCAAAAGTATTAAAGTCAATATCTGTATAAACATAAGCACCTTGAGTCGTTGATGTATGTGGCCATGTTCTATAATAGTTAAGTCGATATGTTCCATCATAGTTATCATATACATAAGGCATATTCATATCATTTTCATGGTCAAGATGAATATATCCTGTTCGTAGTTTTACATTATCATTAATTTGCCATAAAGACTTAAATCCAAGTCTATCTTGAGAAGCATCAGAATATGTCCAATCTGGTGCATAACCTTGTTTTGGATCTAAATTACCTATAGATTGATTACTACTAAAAGAAGCTGTTAATTTATCAACTCTTGTTTTTTTATGAGAAGCATCAAATGATAAAATCAAATTATCTGTAACTCTCCAATCTAAAGCTCCTGTAATTAATTCTCTATCTATATTTTGATCTTTTATAGAAGTTTCTCCATCTTGTTTTAAAGCATTTAATCTATAAGTAAATTTTCCATCATCATCTATCTTTCCACCTAAATCAATATGTCCATAAAATGCTTGATTTCCTGTACTTCCAAGTGTAAGATTTGTAACTCTTTCTTGTGTTGGTCTTTTTGTTACATAATTAGTAGAACCACCAACATAACCAACACCATATAAAAATCCTGATAGTCCATTCAATATTTCCATTCTTTCAAGCTCTTCAGCCATAATTCCTTCTACCCAAGAAAAAGGAATACCATCTAGAATATGATTACCTGAAGCACTAAATCCTCTTATGTTTATATTTGTAGTGTTCCAACTATGTGCAGAAGTTGAACTACTTGTTACTTGAACAACTGGGTTCATTTTAAATATTTGATCAACTCCACTTGCACTATTTTCTATCATATCTTGTGAAATTACACTCATCTGATAAGGTGTGTCTTGTAAACTTCTTTTATCCCAAAGTCCAACTCCACTTATCTCTTTTGTAACATAACCATTTTCAGCACTTCCAGAAGATAATTTTTCATTTACAGAAATCTCATCAAGAACTGTTGTTTCTTCTGCCAAAATTGTTGTACCTAAAGACATTATCACGTAAAGTGATAATGGTATCATTCTCTTTCTCATATACTTTCCTTTATATAATTATAATAACTACTACTAGTATGTAGCAAAGGATGTATTCTAATTAAAAAAAGTGGCTAAAAAATGTCCTAAAAGTTTTATTTTTGATTATTTTTATATTTTTTAACAATATTTTCTATAATCTGAGATTTATTGAAATTATGTTCTATTTGTAAATCAAGAGAAAAGTCTAAAATATCTTTAAACTTTTCTGAAGGTTTAAAACCCAGATTTATCAAATTTTTTCCTATTACCAGTGCTTTTAAAGGAGTATTTAAAATATTGAGATTTTTAGCTATATTTTCAGCATTTTGAACTGTATCATTTTCAAAAGCTTTATTTAAAACTATCAAATCTTCAACTTTTATTCTTAAAGAGAGTTTTTTTATATCTTTTTCATTATCTGTTAAAACAATATTTTGCAGTGCTAAAATCTCTTTTTTAAACTTTTTATCACTTGTCAAACTATTTAAAAAATCTATCAAGGTTTTATCATCAAAATCTTTAGTCAAACAACTATAAAAAAGGTATAGCTTTCTAAAATCATCAAATTCTTTTTCTTTCAAAATCAAAGCTAGATTATCTATATTTTTACTTATCTTTGTAAAATCAAAAATTTGTAAATCTTTTAAAAGTTTTAATCCTATACTTGGCTTATTTGATTTTAAAAATATTTTTTTTAACTCTTCAAAAATTCTCTCTTTTGGTAAAAATTCTAATTCACCATTTTTTACTATTTTTTCACAAAGTTTTTTTGTATTTTCATCGATTTCAAACTCAAATCTTGAAGCAAACTGAACAGCTCTATATACTCTTAAGCTATCTTCAACAAAAGTATTATCATCTATATGTTTTATTTTCTTATTTTTCAAGTCTTTTATTCCGTCATATGGGTCTAAAAACTCATTTTTAAAATAATCATATCCGATTGCATTTATAGTAAAATCTCTTCTTTTTGAAGCCTCTTTAAAAGATAAATTTGCATTGGTAAGAACTTCAAAATCTTGATGATATTTTCCTATTTTTTTCTCAATTCTTGGCAATGAGAAGTCAAAATCAAACTCATCTATTTTACAAGTCAAAACACCAAAAGATTTTCCTACAAGTTTTACACTAGCATATTCTTCTAAAGTTTTTTGGATTATTTCTATATCGTTTAAATCAAAAATCTCTATATCGTAATCTTTGATTTTTTTATTTAAAAAGCTATCTCTTACACAACCACCTACAAGAATAGGCTTTGAGCCTATTTTTTGCAAATCAGTTAAGATTTTTATTAATATTTTTGGAAGATTAATTTTTGTTATATTGATAAACATCTTGTTTTGGGTAAGGAATAGTTATCCCAGCCTCATCAAATGTTGTTTTGATACTTTCTAGTAATTCAGCTTTAGCACTTCCATAATCAGGAGTTTTTACCCAAACATTTATAGTTAAATTTACCGAACTTGTAGCAAGTTCTGATACAGAAATACCGATTGCTTTACCTTTTAAGATTTTTGAGTTTTCATTTATAATATCTGTCAAAATATCTTTTGCTTGTTTGATACTATCATCATAAGAAATTCCAACAACAATATCTATTCTTCTTGTATCATTTACATTTACATTTGTGATACTTCCACTTGTAATTGAACTATTTGGTACTATGATTTTTTGATTATCAGCTGTTAAAAACACTGTATTAAAAATAGTTACTTCTGTAACTGTTCCAGTAACTCCACCTGCAATTACGCTATCTCCAACTCTAAATGGCTTAAATAAAACTATCATAACTCCAGATGCAAAGTTTCCTAAAGAGTCTTTTAAAGCCAAACCAATAGCAAGTCCAGCAGCTCCAATAATAGCTAAGAATGATGTTGTTTCAACTCCTAGTTTATTTAAAGCAGCTAAAATAACTACTGTTATAAACGCATAGTAAACGATATTTTCTAAGAATTTAACCAAAGTTTCATCTATATCATCTACTTTTCTTAGCATTTTTCCTAAGATTTTTACTATTTTATTTACTAACCATTTTCCAACAAAGAAAATAACCAAAGCCAAAATTAGTGAGAAAATATGACTTGATACAATCTCAATAATATTATCTGGAATTAAAGATTTTAAATCTTTTGTTATACTATCGACATTTTGTTCAACAGCTTTTTCAATATCTTTTTCTATACTCATAAATTACCTTTATTTAACTAATTCTAATATTTTAGCAACAACTTCATCTACTTTTACATCTGTTTTTTCTAATGTTTTTCTATTTACTATTTCAACAAAACCATCTTCAAGTTTTTTACCTATTACCACAGCATAAGGGAAACCTAAAAGTTCAAAATCACCCATTTTAAATCCAAATCTTGCATTGATTCTATCATCAAGTATTACTTCAACTTTTGATTCTTTTAGTTTTACATAAAGTTCTTCACCAATTTTTGATTCTTCCTCTTTTTTAGAGTTTGAAACAATAATATCAACCATAAATGGAGTTGTAGCTTTTGTCCAGATACAACCTTTTTCATCATGATTTTGTTCAATTACAGCAGCAACAAGTCTTGAAACACCTACTCCATAACATCCCATAATAAATGGTTTTGCTTTTCCATTTTCATCTAAAAAGTTTGCATTCATAGCTTTAGAGTATTTATCTCCAAGTTGGAAAATATGTCCAGCTTCAATACCTTTTGTATATGATAGTTTACCTCCACAACAAGAGCAAATATCCCCTTCTTGAACTGCAACTAAGTCAAAATATTTTACATTTTCTAAACTTCTTAAATCTGTATTTATAAAGTGATGATTTTCATCATTTGCTCCACAAACAAGTCCAAAATTATTTTTTAATTCATTATCAACTACAAAATTTGCATTTAAATTTAAAAATCCACAATATCCAGCAACAAGCCCAGCTTCTTTTATCTCATCTTCAGAAGCATCAATTAACTCTAAAGCATTTATACTATTTACAGCTTTTGTTTCTTCAAGTTCATCACTTCCTCTTACAAAGAAAACTATAATTTCAGTTTTTCCTTCAAAAATTGCTTTTTTTATAACTGCTTTTACAGTTTGTTCTTTTGAAACATTTAAAAAATTTGCAACTTCTTCTATTGTTTTACAGTTTGGAGTTTCTACTTTTTTTAGCTCTGCTAATTCAAAATTATAAGTTTTTGCTTTTCTTCTAGCTGCTTCAATATTTGCACCATAATCACAAGAATCACAAACAACAATAGTATCTTCTCCACTATTAGCAAGAACATGAAACTCTTTAGAGCCACTTCCACCAATAGCACCACTATCAGCTTCAACTACTCTAAAATCAAGTCCGAGTCTTGTATATATTTTTTTGTAAGTTGCTTCCATAAGATTGAATTCTCTTACCAAATCATCTTCATTTGAGTGAAAAGAGTAACCATCTTTCATCAAAAATTCTCTTCCTCTCATCAATCCAAATCTTGGTCTTGCTTCATCTCTAAATTTTGTATTTATCTGATATAAGTGAAGTGGTAAATCTTTATAAGAAGTGATACGATTTTTCACCATATTTACAACTGCTTCTTCATTTGTAGGACTTAATACAAAATCTGAATTTTTTCTATCTTTAAATCTTAAAAGTTCATTTCCCATAGTATTTGCACGACCAGATTCTTGCCATAAAGAAAGTGGAGTTACAAAACCAAACTGAACTTCATTTGCTCCAGCTTCATCCATCTCTTCTTTTACTATTTTTCTAATTTTTTCTAAAACTATTTTTCCTAAAGGCATAAAATCGTAAATTCCAGCACCTGTTTGTGCTACAAATCCACCTCTAATTAAATATTGATGTGATGGAAGTGTTGCATCATTTGGAGTCTCTTTTGTTGTTGGAATAAACAGTTTACTAAATCTCATTTTTTATCCTATTTTATTTTTTGATATGTGTTCACATTTTATATTATTTGATTTTGTTTTATTTTCACAAAACATATTTTGTATTGTACCTACTACAATATCACACTCCATATTTTTTGAAAACCTTTTTAGTTGTCTTGATGGTTCGTGTAAATACTCTATAAGAACAGTTTCACAAAGCTTTCTTATATTATCTTCATATTCTTTGGGGACATAACCTTTTTTTATAGCATTTTTCATCTTTTTATCGATAATATTATGCCCTTTTGTATAGATATTTTTTATAACGGGTTCTATTTCTAAACTTTTTAACCAATCAAAAAATTCTGATGTTGTACGCCCAACAATGGCATAAGCTTCTTTTGCTTGTGTAGATCTTTGTGTCATATTTTCATTTACAATCTCTTGTAAATCATCAACACTATAAATTTCTAAATCAAACATAGATATATCTTCATCAATATCTCTAGGAACTGCAATATCAAACCAATATCGTGTGATATCTGAACTTGGAGCATTTTCAGAAGTGATTATTGGATATGGAGCAGAAGTTGCTGTTATCATAACTGGATATGTTTCTAATAAAAACTCCAAATTACTATATGGTTCAACATCAACATTTACTTCAAATATTGAAGCTAAAAGCTGTGCTTTTTTTGTATCTCGACTTACTATTGTTACACTAAAACCAGCTGTTATTAGATGTTTTACTGCAAGTTCACTCATCTCACCAGCACCAATAACTAAAGCTTTGACACCACTTGTATTTCCAACTAATTCTTTTGCTTTTGCAACTGCTGTTGAAGCAACAGATACAGAACCCGTACCCAAACTTGTTGCTGTTCGTACTTGTGCAGCACATTTAAAAGCATAGTGCATAACTCTTGAAATACCTTGTTCACAGTAGTGTTTCATTTGAGAAAATCTATAAGCATCTTTTAGCTGCCCAACAATTTGTGTTTCACCAATTACTAAAGAATCCAAAGCTGAAGCAACAGAAAAAAGATGGTGAACTGCTACATCATTATCATAAATATCTGCTCTATCATATAAAAATTCAAAATCTAATTTTGAATAAAAAGCCAACTTTTCAATAATATTTTTAGCACTTTGTTTGATATTTGTACTTTTTGTAATAATCTCAACTCTATTACAAGTAGAAAGTAAAACTACCTCTTTTGTATTTTCAAACTCTAAAAGTTGTTTTATAAATCTATCTTTATCTTCATCACTATTAAAAGCTAGTTTTTCTCTCATTTGTATATCAATATTTTTATGAGAAAAACTAATTACTAAATAACTCATCAAAATTCTCTTTCTATCATATCACGCATAATTTGAACTAAATCTTCACTATTTTCTTCATCAATTACAGATTTGATAGCTTCATTTCCTATTTGTTTTGCTTCTTTTATTGCATCTTCCAAAGCTTTTGTTTTTTTAAATTGTTCTTTTATCCAATTTAATTCATCACTATTTAACTCTTTTTTATACAATGATTTCAAATACTCTTTATCTTCAACTCTTTCATATAAATACAAATATGGAATAGTTACTTTTCCTTCTACAAAATCAAGCATTGCAGGTTTTCCCAAAGTTTTACTATCTTGTGTGATGTCTAAAATATCATCAATCATTTGAAAAGCAAGTCCAAGATTTTTTCCATAAGTAGCATATTTTTCACTATTAAGTCCTACTAAAAGTGCAGCACTTCTCGCACTTGCTTCTATTAATGAAGCTGTTTTTTTATAAATCATAGTAAGATATTTTTCATAAGAAGTATTAAAAGAGTTTGTTAAATCAACATCCATCATTTCACCAATACTTAATTCCGTTACAGCATTTGATACGTGATATGCAATTTGTTTGTCCATTTGAGATAACTCTGTAAAGGCACGCGAGTATAAAATATCTCCAAACATAATAGATGTTTTATTGTCATAAAGTGCATTAATTGAAGGTTTTCCTCTTCTTGTATCAGCTTCATCTATAACATCATCGTGTAACAGCGAAGCTGCATGTATCATCTCAACAATAGCACAAAGCTTTATACTATCTTCACTAATTCCAGCTATTTTTAAGATAAGTTTACTTCTTAACATCTTTCCAGTTGCTAACTTTTCAAGTAGTTCTAAAGCTTCTGGATAAGAACAAACTTCTATAAATTTTTTTATTTGATTTTTTACTTCAACTAATACTTCCACTTTTAACTATCCAATCTACTTATAATTTCTCCAGTAAACTCGATATAAAGACCTTTTTTCATACCATTTACTCGTTCTTCATTTTCTAAAATATATTTTTTGATATGTTCATTTATATTAAATTCATCGCCTTTTTCATCAATCTTCATCAATTCTAAAACAGCTAATTTTTCTATAATTTTATCTATCTCATCTTCAACTATATCTTTTGAAGCTTCTCTTGTTACATCAAAAAATTTTGATTTGGGACTTCCCATAAAAATATCATCTTCATCTTCTGTAAACCAATCTTTAAATATTGACATTATTTATCTTCCAATCGTACTCGTACACTTTTTGCGTGAGCAGTTAGCCCTTCTGTGTCAGCCAATAAGGCACAAGGTTCACCCAATTTACTTATAGCATTTTTTGAAAAGCTTATTATAGAACTTTTTTTCATAAAATTTTCTACATTCAATGGGCTATAAAATTTAGCTGTTCCGCCAGTTGGCAATGTATGATTTGGACCAGCTATATAATCTCCAATTGGTTCAGGAGTATTTTCACCTAAGAATATTGCTCCAGCATGTTTGATATATGGCAATAATTCAAAAGGATTTTTTGTCATAACTTCTAAGTGTTCAGGAGCTATTTCATTCATAAGTTCTATTGATTCTTCCATATTAGAAGTTACTATTATAACTCCTCTTTCTTCTATTGATTTTCTAGCTATTGCTTCTCGTTCAAGTTTTGCTAGATAATTTTCTACTTCGATACTTGTTTTATTTGCTAAATCTTCATCAGTTGTTATTAAAATAGAACTTGCCATTTCATCGTGTTCTGCTTGAGACAAAAGGTCAATTGCTAAATAGTGTGGTTTTGCACTTTCATCTGCTAAAATCCCTATTTCACTTGGTCCTGCAATCATATCGATATTAACTTCACCAAAAACCAACTTTTTAGCTGTAGCTACAAAGATATTTCCAGGTCCAGTTATAACATCAACTTTTTGTATAGTTTGTGTTCCATAAGCCATAGCAGCAATAGCACTAGCTCCTCCAACTTTATAAACCTTTGAAACTCCACATAAATGACATGCAGCTAAAAGTAGTTCATTAACTTCATTGTTTGGAGTAGGAGTACAAACAACTATCTCTTTAACTCCAGCAACCAATGCAGGAATAGCATTCATAAGAAGTGAACTTGGATATGCAGCTTTTCCACCTGGAATATAAAGCCCTGCTCTATCAACAGGAGTTACTTTTTGTCCTAAAATTGTTCCATTTTCTTCAAAATCAATCCAAGATTTTGGAAGTTGTTTTTCGTGATAAACTTTAATTCTATCATAAGCAGTATGTAGAGCGTTTCTCAAGTTTTCATCTATATTTTCATAAGCTTTTTTCATATCATTTTGAGAAATCAATAAATCTTCATCTTTTGCTACAGTCCATTTATCAAATTTTTCAATGTGAGATTTTAAAGCTTCATTTCCACTTTCTACAATTTCATCTATAATATTTGAAACGATTTTTGAAACACCTTTTATATCACTTTTAGCTCTTGCTAAAATTGATTCAAATTCACTTTTAAAATTTGTATCTTTTGTATTAATTATTTTCATTTAATTTTCCTAAAATCTCTTTTACTATTATCTGTAAATCTCTATTTTCAACATCAATCACAATATTTGCAACTTTTTCATACTCTGGACTTCTAGTATTATAAAGTTTTAATGCCTCTTTTTTATTTTTTAATAATGGTCTTTTTTTTAGTTTATTTTTTGCATTTGGAGCTTTTTTTATTCTTTTTAAAATGCCTTCAAATGATGACTTAAGATAGATTACCAAACCTATATTTTGTAAATTTTCTTGTTTGTAAAATCCACCACCAGTTGATATAATAGTGTTTTGAACATTACTTTCAAGCCATAAAGCAGTTTTTTTCTCTAAGTTTCTAAAATATGGTTCGCCATCTTGTGAGAAAATCTTTTTTATTCTTCTATTTTCCATACTTTCTATTAAATCATCAGTATCAATCGAATACATATTTGACTCTTTAACTAAAGCTCTTGCAACTGTGCCTTTTCCAACACCCATAAATCCGATAAGTATAATATTATTGTTTTTCATAGTTGAGGATTATATCCAAATATATGTAAAAAATTAACTTTTTTAATTTATAATCCCAAATCTTTTAAACTAGCACCCAAGTGATATATCTCTTTTTAACTAAGATTAAAAATCTATCATAAAAATAAATTTGTAAGATTTTATTTATACCCTTAAGTATGAGTTCCAAAGTAAAAAGGAAAGTATATTTTTTGTATCGAAATTTTAATCTCAAAATTAAATAAATACTTTGAAACCCACACCTAAAAGTACAAAGAGAGCAAAAACTCTCTTTATTTTTAAATATTATTAAAACTCCATTTTCATAGAAAATGCAACAGCTCTTGGGTCACCTAATTGATCACCATTAGTCCAATAAACTTTATCTGTTAGATTTTGTGCAGTTATATTAAAAGTAGTTGGATATTTATCAAGTTTTGTTTTATATCTAAGCCCTATATCATGTAAAGTATATGAAGGCAAAATATCAGTATTTGCTTCATCTGCATATCTTTTACCTGTATAGTAAGCTCCTGCATTTATAGATAATCCATTTATATATGGTATTTGATACTCTGCAAAAATTTTTGCCATTTTTGTAGCTGCATTTGTAGGTTTATTTCCTTCAATAGATTTATTACTATGTTTTTCTACACTTAAATCCATAAAAGTCCCACCAACCATAAGTGTCAGATTATCTGTAACTTTTCCAGTCAATCCAAGTTCAAATCCTTGATGGATTTGTTCTCCATCTTGTGTTAAAGTTGGTTTTCCTAAAGTTGCAATTGTACTATTATCATTATAGCTATTTGCTTTTTCTATTCTAAAAAGTGATGCTGTTAAAAGTGCTTTTTCATCTAGCATACTATATTTTGCTCCAACTTCATATTGTGTACTTTTATATGTATCTAATATCTCATTTTCATTTGAATAACGACTTCCAACTATTGTCCCAGCTTCTAAACTCTCTATATAAGTTGCATAAGTTGTTAAATCATCAAAAGGTTTATATATAAGTGATAATGTTGGAGTTAATTCTGATTTATCATATTTTGTATTTGCAGTATAGCTTTTATTTATAGCTGTTGCATAGTTTACACCAACTAAAGCACTCCATTGCTCATTAAAAGTTATGTCATCACCTATTAAAATATTCTTATATTGAATTTTAGAACTTGGTTTAAGTGGTTTTGTACCAAGAGTTGTTGGATTTCCTAGGTAATCAGTCCAATAGCTAGGTTTAGGTAAATTTCTAAAATCACTTAAACTATAATTACCGTTTGGTAATATATAAGAAGCCCAACTATCAGCATGAATAGATTCTTTACTCGAATTTAAAGAATATCCTAAAGTTAACATATGACTTGTATCTTTTATATCAAATTTTGAATCTAAATAAATATTTGCTCCATAATTATCAATTTCTTGCCATGCTCCAACGCCATAAATATTGTTAGTTATTTCTACACTGTTATTTTTATAATTAAAACCAGATGAACCACCTTTTAGTTTTATTTGTTCATAAAAAATATTCGTTCTTAATGTAAATGTGTCATTTATCTCCCAGTTTACATTATTTTCAAATTTATTTGATTTTATATGATTTTCTACCCAATATGGACTAGAAACTTTATTACTAGTTATAGTTGAGCGATTATCTATACTATTAAAATAAGGATTTGCACCTTTTGTTAGACTATCTTTATGAGAGTATTTTATATCTGTATAAAAGTTATCTGTTGGTTTCCAATCAAATACTAAACTTATTGCTTTTTCTTCTTTTTTAGAAGTATCAGTAAGTTCTCCATCTTGATATAAAGCATTTACTCTATATCCAAAAGTATTATCTTGATTAAACTGTCCACCTAAATCAATATGTCCATAATATGACTCGTTTCCATAACTTCCTATAGTTACATTTCTTAAATCTTTTGTTGTTGGTTTTTTAGTGATATAGTTTACTGCTCCTCCAACTCTTCCTCCACCATATAAAAATCCAGTTGCTCCACTGATGATTTCCACTCTTTCTATATCTTGCATCATAGGAAGTGTAGTTACCCACCTTGAATATGGAATACCATTTACTATGGGATTTTGTATGCTAAGACCTCGAATAATTACAGATTGAAAATTATTTGTACTAGATTCTTGTGTAGTTGGATTCATCTTAAAGATTTGATTCATATCTTTTGCTTGTACATTTTCGATTAATTCTTTTGAGATTATACTCATTGAGTAAGGAGTATCTTGTAGTTTTCTTTCATTCCAAATACCGATTCCAGATGTTTCTTCTACTAGGTAGCCTGAATTAGCAGAACCATTTTTATAATTAGAACTAGAAACAGATATTTCATCTAAAACAGTAGTATTACCAAAGTTTTGATATTTTGGTTTTTCTATTATATATATTACACCATCTTCTTGAATAGCTTTTAATTCATTTGGATTTAGTACACTATTTAAACTATCTAATACCGTACCCCCCC
>NZ_PDKB01000001.1 GCF_003316695.1 Aliarcobacter vitoriensis | reverse complement strand
TAAGTATTGTCATATTTTCTCCTAATAATTTTATAAAGCAACTATAATAATTGCTTTTATAATATATAAGAGTAAAAATATATCAAAAAACGGACATCATTTTTTACAAATTTTGAAATTTCTTTTATAAGTGTGATTTTTTGGTACTTATGAAGAATGGATAATTTTATATTTTTTATAGAAAATCAATAAATGATATTTATTTTTAATACTTTATATTAAAATCTTTAATTTCATCAAAATCTATCATTGCATTAAGAAGTGCTATTTTTGAACTATTTTTTAACATATCCAAAGTGATATCTTTTTCAAATATTTTTTTTTCTTGAATTAATCTAGCTCTTGTAGTTCCGTTTAATAAACAATTTTTAGAACTTATCCAAAAATTTTCATAAAATACAGCAATATTTGCAATAGTTGTATCCGTAACAATACCATTTTTTACTATTATCACCTCATCACAAGTATCTCTTTTTTCATATAATTCATCTAATTTTGTTCTATCCAAATATTTCTTTGAATAATTTATTTCATCATCAACAACTATTTTAAAACTTTTTATATCTCTTTTTTTATATGGAAAATATTGTACATCTAAAATTTGATTTTCATCATAGATAACTTTACATCTTAAAAGTGCAGATGAAATTGGATTTATATACTCTTGTAAATTTATATTCAATCCTATTGTATTTGCAACTCTTTTATTGTGATAGTCTAAATTAAAGACTTCAAAATCTTCACATTTTATTGTTTCAAAAAACATATTTTTCCTTTAAAATGGTAAATATATCTTATCAATTAGCTCTTGATATTCATATTCTACCTTGCTATCACAAGTTATACCACCACCACTTTTATAAAATAATTCACCATCTTTTTCTTCTATAAATCTTATCAAAACATAACTATCAAAATTTTCTCCATCAAATATTCCAAAAATCCCTGTATAAAAATCTCTTTCATAATCTTCTATATTTTTTAAAATTTCAACTGTTTTTTTCTTTGGAGTTCCAGTTATACTTCCTGCTGGTAAAAGAGAAACTATAATTTCACCCAAATTTTCACACCAATTTTTTTCTAAATCGGCACTGATTTTTGAACTAACTTGATATAATTCTTGCTCTCCTGCATTTACTTTTTCAACATATCTAAAATCATCAACCTTTATATTTTTTCCAACTATTCCCAAATCATTTCTTAGTAAGTCCACAACCATAGTATGCTCTGCTAGTTCTTTTTGATTTTCTAAAATTATCTTTTGTGCATTTTGAATATCTGCTTTTATTGTTCCTTTCATAGGATATGTAAAAATTTGATTATTTTTTATTTGGACAAATTTTTCTGGGCTAAAACATACAAAATTATCTTCTTTTGTATCAACTCTTAGTTTAAAATCGCTATTTATGTTTTCATATATTTCATCTAAACTAAAAGAAGTTTCGATTTTTGTTTTGGCTGTAAGATTTAAAAGATAGCTGTTTCCAGATTTTATTTCATTTTGTATAAAATCAAACTTTTTTTTGTAATCTTCAAAAGTTAAAGGGAATTTTTTTAAATCAATTTTGCAAGATTTTGGAAGAGTCTTTTTAGAATTTATATCATATTTTATAAAGCTAGATAAAGTATCTAATTTTTCTATATAAACTTTAGTAAAATCATAAGAGATGATAAATAAAAATGGCTCTTTTTCTCTGCCAAATTTATTTAATTTTTCTTTTATATTTTGTTTATTCACTTAATTTTTAAAATTAGTTTCTTTAAAATTGCTGCTCTTATAGCAACACCATTTGTAACTTGTTCTAAAACTTTACATCTTTCGTGTTTTAAAACTTCATCTGTAATATCTATATTTCTATTAACTGGTCCTGGATGAAGTAATAAAAACTCTTTTCTTTCCATTAGTTCATTTGTAATACAAAAATCTCTTGCATACTCTTGAAGCGACTCAAAATATGTAATATTATGTCTTTCTAACTGACTTCTAAGACTCATAACAATATCTATATCATCTATAACTTCAGCAATTGTACTAAATTGTTTAAATTCATCACCTTCATATTTAAAACAATCAGGAGCAACTAAATTTACATCTATTCCAAATCTAGGAAGAAGTCTTCTATTACTTCCAGCAACTCTTGAGTTTCTAACATCTCCAACAATAGCTATTTTCTTACCTTCTGTTTTACCTTCAAAATATTCATAAATAGTAAATAAATCAAGTAGTGCTTGTGTTGGATGAGAATGTCTTCCATCTCCTGCATTTATAATAGGACAATCAACATAACCGATTAAACTTTCAGGTAATCCACATTCGCTATGTCTTATGATGATGGCATCTGGTTTCATAGCATTTATATTTGCAACTGTATCGTACATTGTTTCACCTTTTTTAGTAGAAGATGTTCCAACATCCAAATTTACAACTTCAGCTCCCAATCTTTTTGCTGCTATTTCAAAAGAACTTCTTGTTCGTGTAGAGTTTTCAAAAAACAAAGTTACAATTATTTTGCCTTTTAAAATATCACAAGGTTTAAACTCTAAAAACTCTCTTGCATCGCTAAAAATATCTAAAATTTCCTCTTTTGTAAAATCAGAAGTTCTAATAAGATGTTGCATTTTTTTCCTTTTATTTTAGTTTAGGATTTTAGCAAAAAGCACTTTAAAAATAAACTTTGAATATAATATATTTAAATTTATGTAAGGGAACAAATGAAACTACAAATATTTCTCATAGTAATACTATCTTTTCTATTTTTTGGCTGTTCTTCAAAACCTTTAGACCCAGTTGAATTTGAAAAAATAGAAAAAGATATATCTTTTTCAAAAGATATCAAACCTATTTTAGATGCAAGATGTGTATCTTGCCACTCTTGTTATAACTCACCTTGCCAATTAAATCTTGGTTCGTTTGATGGAATTGATAGGGGAGCTTCAAAAGATGCAGTTTATGCTACAAGAATGAAAGCCGTAAATCCTACTAGACTTTTTGTAGATGCTTTAAGTACAAAAGATTGGAGAAATAAAGGTTTTTCTTCTATGACTGAAAAAATGGAAGATACAAATGCTTCTATTATGATGCAATATCTTTTTGAAAAAGATAGAAATCCAGTAAATATAGGTGTATATTCACCTGAAACAGATAAATTAAGTTGTGTAAAAGACCAAGAAGAGTTAGAAGACTTCTTAGATGAAAATCCACACAAAGCTATGCCCTATGGCTTTCCAGCTTTATCAAAATATGAATACAATCTTCTTATGACTTGGCTTGATAATGGAGCAATTGATGATACAAAAAAAGATTTACCAACAGATTTTGAAAAAACTCAAATAAAAAAATTTGAAGATTTTTTAAATAATAGTGAAATAAAATATCAAGTAACAGCAAGATATATTTATGAACATCTATTTTTAGCACATATATATTTTGATGAAAATAGTGGAAACTTTTTTGAACTTATTAGATCAATCACTCCAAGTGGAAAAGAACCCAAAATAATAGCTACAAGATTCCCTTATGATGAAATAAAAGAGCCATTTTATTATAGATTGCAAAAAGTTGAAGGAACAATAGTACATAAAACTCATATGGTTTACAAAATTGATGATGAAAAGCTAATATTTTATAATGATATTTTCATCAAACCACTTTGGGTAAAAGCTCCTTATATGCCATCTTACCACATCCAAATTGCACCAAATGCTTTAGAAGTTTTTGAACAAATTCCAGCAAAAAGTAGATATGAATTTTTACTAAAAGATATATACTTTTTTGTAAATACATTTATAAAAGGTCCTGTTTGTAAAGGTCAAGTTGCACTAAATGTTATTCAAGACCATTTTTGGGTTATGTTTTTAGACCCAAAATATGATTTAAGTGTAAGAGATAAAGATTTTCTAAAGAACAATTTTGAATATTTAAAAGTACCAAATCAATTGGGAGAAGATCCAAGTCTTTATCAAACATTTAAAAATTTAGGACATGAAAAAGAAACAAAAAAATATCAAGAAGATAGAGCAAATATTTATAAAAAGTATTATCCAGATGGAATGAAATTAGAGTACATTAGACAAAGTGACAACAAACAACATAATGATTCTATTTTAACTGTTTATAGACATTTTGATTCAGCATCACTTCAATATGGTGCAATGGGTGGTGTTCCAAAAACTTTATGGGTTATTGATTTTCCACTTTTAGAGAGAATTTATTACTCACTTGTTGCTGGATTTGATGTATTTGGAAATACAGCTCATCAATTATTAGTACGAACACATATGGATAGGTTAAGGGTAGAAGGAGAGAGTAATTTCTTAGAATTTTTACCACAAAAATCAAGAATTGATTATTTTCATAGTTGGTATATTGGTTGGTTAGCACAATATTTAACTGTTTATAAACCATCAAATAATGAAACAGGTATAAATTTTTATTCAAATGATTACAAATATGAATTTGCAAATATGGTTCTTGATTATACAAAAACAAAAAGGGATAAAATAAACTTTATAGAGAAATGGTACACACCAACACCTTTGGAAGATTCTTATAGTACAAAAGAAGATATTGAAAAAGCTTTAAAATCTCTTGCTATGCCAAGTAGTGTAGCCATAACTAAATATTTTACAGATAGAGATGCAAATGTTATTTTGATTAGAATTATTTTAGACAATGGTGAAAATCTTATCTATTCAATGGTTATAAATAGATGGCATGATAATGTTGCACTTATGTTTGATGAAGAATCAAGACTAAATCCTAAAAAAGATGATATAGATTTTATTCAAGGATTTGTAAGTTCGTATCCTAGTATTTTTGTAGTCTTAAAAGAGAGTGATTTAAAAGATTTTTTTGACACAATAAAAAACTATGACCATAAAATAGAACAAACACAAGCAATTAAAAATTATGCTATAAATAGAGCAAATCCAGATTTTTGGAAACATTTTGATTGGTTTAGTAATGAGTTCAAAAAATCAAATCCATTAGAGTATGGATTATTTGATTTGAATAGATACTATTCAACAGCTATAAATGAAGAAAAAGAGTAAAGATTTAACCATTTATAGCTATAATTTGCAAAAATTTTATAGGAAATAAAATGAATGAATTAGAGCAATTGGATAAAGAGTATGTACTTCATACTTATGCACGAAATTATGTGCATTTCAAAAAAGGTATAAATGCAACTTTATTTGATAAAGATGACAAAGATTATATAGATTTTACTTCAGGAATTGGAGTAACAAGCGTAGGACATGGAAACAAACAAGTAGCACAAAGAATTTTTGAACAGGCTTCAAATTTAATACACACTTCAAATATTTACGCAATAGAACCACAAGCACTTTTAGCTAAAAGAGTTAAAGAGTTAAGTGGTTATGATGTGAGAACTTTTTTTGCAAATAGTGGTGCAGAAGCAAATGAAGGTGCAATAAAAATAGCTAGAGCTTATGGTGAAACAAAATTTGAAAATAAAAGATATAAAATCATAACTTTAGAGAACTCTTTTCACGGAAGAACTATAACAACTGTAAAAGCAACAGGGCAAAGTGCATTTCAACAAAGTAAATTTGCACCTTATCCAGATGGATTTTCTTTTAATGCAATAGATGATGTTTATAATGCAATAGATGATGAAACAGTTGCAGTTATGATAGAACTTGTTCAAGGAGAAGGTGGTATTTTGCCATTTCCAAAAGATAAAATTCAAGAGTTAGCTAAATTTTTAAAAGAAAATGATATTTTACTGATAGTTGATGAAGTTCAAACAGGTGTTTATAGAACTGGGGAATTTGTTGCTTCAAATTTATATGAAATAGAGCCTGATATTATCACTTTAGCAAAAGGTCTTGGTGGTGGAGTTCCAATAGGAGCAATTTTAACAACACATAAAGACATCTTTACTTATGGTGATCATGGTTCTACTTTTGGAGGAAACTATCTTGTAACTGCAACAGGTTTGGAAGTTTTAGATATATTAGAAGAGTTAAAAGATAGTGGAAAACTAGATGAAACTATTATATACTTCATAAAAAAATTAGATGAACTTTACGAACAAAACAGAGATATTTTCTTAGCTCATGTTGGATTAGGTCTTATGAGAGGATTAAGAGTAAAAGATGCTGATACCTTAGCAAACCTAATCAAAACTGCATTTGATTGTGGTGTTATGGTACTTAAATCTGGAAATAATACTTTAAGATTTTTACCAGCTTTAACTATATCAAAATCAGAAATTGATGAAGGATTTATAAGACTTCAAAAAGCAGTTGAAAAGATAAAGTGAAAACACTTTCTCTTTTCAAACAACTTATTTTTTCTATATTTTTTCCAATCTCTATTTTATTACTTATAAATCTTTTTTACTATTATGGTTGCTACTTTTTATTAGTCCCTACTTTTATTACTATATTTTTAACATATAGTTTTTTCCAAAAACGAATGAGAGAAAAAACTTGCTTTAAGAATTGCTATTTTAAAGAAGAAAGCTTTTTAGCAAAACTAGTAATAAGCCCTTATTTAAGTTTTATTTTTTATATTTTTTTATCTACTATTTACACAATTTCTATAATTTATAGTGTTTTATCTTTTAAATGGTATTTTTACTTGGTATTAGCAATTTTTATAACTTTTGTATTTTTTTTATACAATAAACTTTTACTTTTATTTAAAAATATTATTCGTGAAGAGCATTTAGATATTTTTACAAAAGAGATAACTATTAAAATATCATCTTTAGTCCTTTTTATATTATTTATTTTCTATATTTTAAACAGTTATGAACCAAGTTATATTAGTAGCAGTTTAGAAGATAGTCTAAATCTTGCTACCAACTCTTTATCTTCAAATTGTCAATATTTAGACTATATTTTAAGAATAAAGGTAGAAATTGATACATATTTTTGGTATTTCACAAAATATAGTTCACAAATAGTTGAATCCACTTATTTAAAAACTATTATCTGGATTTTATTTATATTTATAAACGCTTTATCAATCATAGGAATAAACCGCTTTTTTGTGCAAACTATAAGTTTTAGCAAAAATATAAAGGAATAAAATGCTTAAATATTTTTGGAATACAATCATAATTTTAATCTTTTTTAGTGTAATTTTGATATCTATTGCTTTAATAAAGCAAGAAATAAATCAAGAAAAGAATATCTTAAAAACTCCTATAACAGAGAAATTTCAAGAAGTTTTAACAGATACTTTAAAACAAAATATAGAAAAATACCATAATGATATTTTACAAAATCTTGAAATGACAAAACAGGATATAGATAAAATCATAACTGAAAATGTTGATAAAACATTTGATGAACTAATCAATAATAATGTAGATAAATATTTAGATTTTCATTATAGTGTAATAGGTGAATATACTGAACTTTTTGCTTTTACTTTTGGAGATATGAATAAAGTTATAAATGAAAAACTTTTAGGTAAAGATTTTGATAAAACGATAAATAAGTTATCTCAAGAAATAGTAAATAATTCATATTTAAAAATTCAAAGACATTTACAAGATATTGAAATTATAGCAACTAAAAATGTAGATTTAGAACTAAATAAAAATGGCTTAGAAAATTTAAAGTTAAATATAAAAGAAAATTTAGAAACAAACCTTTTAGATATGAAAGCTACTATTTTAACAACTGCAATAGCCACAAAATTAGCAATTTCTATAAGTTCAAAAATATCAGCAAAACTTGCTTTAAAATCTGCTGGAAAAACAGCTACAAAACTGGCAGCAAGTACAACAGCTGCTAGTGGTGGTATTACTTGTGGGATAGCTGCACCACTTTGTGGAATTGCATTTGGTACAATCACTTGGTTTGGTACAGATGCTATTGTTATCAGTGCTGATGAATATTTAAATAAAGATGATTTCAAACAAGAGATTATATCTTCACTCAATGAAGTAAAACTGGAATTAAAAGAGCAATACAAACCATTATTTACTGAATTAGAAAAGATATCTCAAAATTATCAAGAAAAAATAAAAGAAACTAAAATATTAGAAAAAAGAAAAGTCATTGATAATTTTTAAATACAGACATTAAAGCTAAAAGGTGAAACTTTTAGCTTCAATATTAATTAAATGAATATAGAATAAGGTTAGCCTTATAAATTAATAAAAATTATACTTATAGTTTGATCCAATTTTGATCATCATCCTCTTCAAACTCTTCATCTATATAAGAATATAGAGAAGTCCCTAACTCAAGCCCCTTAGATGATATTATTTCTACTACAAAAACACTATTTAAAACTTTGGAATTATTCATAATATTTCCTTGTGTTGTTTTTATTAACCTATTGGCTAAAAGAATTATACAAAACTAAAATGTCAAAGGTATGGCAAAAAAATAATTTTTATAAATTTTACTATTTTTAAGTATTTTTTGTCTAAAATCTCTTTTTTAGGAGAAGAATTGGATATAAAATTACCAAAATCATCAACAATTTTATTTATTAATATTTTTATTCTTTTAATATTTACAATTTTTGTATATATTTTATTATATAAGAATATAAGTCTTAATAAATCAAAGAATCAAGAAGTTGTTTTTTATCAAATAAAAGAAAAAAGTAGTGTTTTACTCACAAAAATATTGTATAAATACTCTTTAGTCAAAGATAAAATTTTAGAAAAAAACTCTCTTGCAGTAGAACTTTTAAAAAGTGGATTTAGTTTGGATACTATTTATAATGAACTTAATAAAGAGTATGAAAACAATCCTTTTAATCTGTATATTTTAAATGAAAATCTTATAATTGAAGATAGTTCAATTTTTATTGATATATGCCAAGATTTAAGCTATGAAAAAAAAGATTATGCGAATATTATTACAAGTGTTTCAGTACCTGAATATGTATCTGAACTACAAAAATTTGCAAGTTATATAAATACTAAAATACCAAATTCAAAGAAAATTTTACAATTATCTTTTAGTTATAATGAATTTGAAGAAGAGTTAAAAGAACTTCAAAATTTTTTAAATGATAATAAAGATATTCACAGTTATGAATCTTTTATATCTTTTGATAATTATATTGGTAATTTTACATTTAAAGATATCAAATCTACTAAAAATAGAATTGATGATATAGAAATGAGATTTCAAAAAGCACAGAAAGTACTCAATGTCCTGCAAAACTTCAATTATCAATCCTATGATGAAAAAATAGAAAATGATTATTTTCATATTATTTATTCTATACAAGATAGTCCTATATTTGATAAAGTAAAGTTAATATTTTATATAACTTTTAATGAAAATGCTTACCATGAAGATATTTTAAATATACGACTTTTATCTAGTATTATTTTTATTATAGGAGCTTTGACAATTTTCTTAATTTACAGATTAAGAACTATAGAACTTTTATTAAACTATAAAGATAAATTTATTGCCCACTCAATACATGAAATAAGAACTCCCCTTTCAATAATAAGTATAAATACTCAACTAAGAGAAAAATTATTTGGAAGTGATAAATTTACAAATAAAATTGAAGGAGCAATAAGAACTTTAGAAAATTCTTATGAAGATATGACATTTTTACATACAAAAGATAAAATTGAATATGAAATCATAGATATAAATCTAAAAAGAGCTTTAGAAAACCGTGTAAAATATTTTGATACTATTGCACATACTCAAAATAGGATTATAAAACTAGATATCTGCAATAATTATTTCTTAAAAATGGGCAAAATAGAGTTAAATAGACTGGTTGATAACAATATATCAAATGCTATAAAATACTCATATATTGGATCTACAATAAATATTATTTTAAAAGACAATATTTTAGAATTCCACTCTAATGGACAAAAAATACACAATCCAAAAGGAATTTTTAAAAGATATAAAAGAGAGGACAAAAATACTGGTGGCCATGGCTTAGGACTTGCAATTGTAAGTGATATTTGTAAAAAATATAACTTCAAAATCGAAGTTGAAAGTCAAGACTCAATAAATACATTTAGATATATATTATCTTAATTTCATTTTAAATATAGGGGATTTTTATGAAAATATTTTTACTTGAAGACGATTTTGCTTTAAATGAGTCCATCAAAGATATGTTAGAAACAGAAGATTTTGATGTGGACTCTTTTTATGATGGGAAAGAGGCATTAAACAACATTAAAAATGCTTATGACCTTTTTATATTGGATATTTTTGTACCAAACTTAAATGGTATTTTACTTTTAGAAAATATAAAAAAGATAAATCCAGAATCAATTGTTATAATAATGAGTGCAAACATAGATATCTCTACAATTAAAGATGCTTATTCAAAAGGTTGTGATGACTATATTAAAAAACCATTTAATATACAAGAATTACTATTTAAACTTACAAAATTTAGAAAAGATAGTGATATATTCAAATTTGATGAAGATATTTTATTTGACAAAAAATTAAAAAAATTATTGTGTAAAAATAAGGAAATAAAACTTACAAAGAATGAAAAAAATCTTTTGTTATTACTTATAAATAATCGTGGTAAAACTGTCGATTATAATCTTATAGAAAACTTTATTTATGATGATGAACCTACAAGTTTAGATGCTATTAGAAGTTTAATAAAAAGACTTAGAAAAAAATTTCCAAAAGAACTTATTTTCAATAATACAGATGAGGGATATTTTATAAAGTAAAAAGAGAGTTTTAAAACTCTCTTCTTTTATTCTTCTTCTTTAGAATTTGTAGCTTTCTTCTCTTGTTTTGCTTTTTCTCTATTTTCTTTAAAGTTCATATAATACTCTATTTCACCAGAAGTTAAAATTTTAATTGTGTTCGTACTGCCTGGAATTCCAACTGGATAACCAACAGTTGCAATATAAAGTCCTTGTTTATTTAAAACCTCTTTTTTCTCAAGCATTCTTAACATTTTTTGTATCATTTTAGATGCTTGTGCTTCTTTTAAAGTTCCTACAGGTTCAACACCCCAAAGTGCAGTTAAAGAATTTAAAGTAGCTTTATCATGTGTAAATGTATATATAGGAGTTTTTGGTCGATATCTTGACATTTTTCTAGTTGAACTTCCACTACTTGTAAGTGATAAAATTCCATCTGCTCCTAAATCATCTGCTAATTTTGTAACTGTTGCTTGTATTACATCAAATTCATCTAAATATGAGAAATTATATCTTTTATCATGATTATAAATTTTCTCTGTTTGTGCAATAATATTATGCATAGTTTCAACTACATTTTCAGGATTTTCTCCAACTGCACTCTCTTCACTTAACATTACAATATCACTTCCGTCTAAAACAGCATTTGCTACATCTGAGATTTCTGCTCTTGTTGCTCTTTCATTTTGTGTCATTGATAAAAGCATTTGAGTTGCAGTTATTACTGGTATTCCTCTTGCATTTGCTTTTTTGATAAGCATTTTTTGAATAGTTGGAACATCATAATAAGGAACTTCTATTCCTAAATCTCCACGTGCAACCATCAATCCATCACTTGCATCGATAATTTCATCTATATTTGAAACTGCATCAAATTTTTCTATTTTTGCTATAAGTTTACCTTTATAATCTCCTAAAAGTCTTCTTGCTGTTATCATATCTTTTGCATTTTGAACAAATGAAATAGCAAAATAATCAACTTTATTTTCAACTCCCCAAGCGATATCAACTTCATCTTTTTTTGTAATAACTTCAATATCAATAACTGTATTTGGGAAATTAACACCTTTTCTACTTGATAATGTTCCATTATTTTCAATTTGTGCTTTTACTTTTGGTTTTGTTTCAATTACTCTAGCTCGTATAGTTCCATCATAAAGATATATATATTCATCAACTTTTATTTTCCCTAAAATATCTGGATAATTTATACTTACAACATACTCCTTATCAGATTTTTTATATCCTACTATTTCATCTTTTTCAAAAATTACAATATCATCTTTTTCTAATAAAAATGGCTCTTTTAAATCCCCTACTCTCACTTTTGGTCCTGAAATATCTTGTAAAACACCAACAGATTTTTTCTTATTTTTCATGGCTTGTCTAATATTATTTAAAGTTTCTAAGTGATATTCATGACTTCCATGAGAGAAATTTAATCTAAACATATTTGCACCAGCATCTATTAACTTTTCAATCATTTCTAAACTATTACTAGCTGGTCCTAAAGTTGCTAAAATTTTTGTCTTTTTTTTCATAAAGTCTCCTTTTTTGACTGTTGCAATATTATATTACATTCTTGATTACTTTATAGTTACATAATTATGTAATTTTTATTTATACATCTGAAAATAAGCCAACTCTTTGTATAATCTGAGCTTTTAAAATATTTAAAGAGGTATTAGTTTATGAAACTTATTATAAATGGTCAAACAAAAGAGTTTATAGATAATTTAACAATTCAAGAAATTATAGATAATTTACAAATTACAGATAAAGTTATGGCTTGTGCTGTTAATATGGATATTGTAAAGAAAGACAATTGGAATAAATTTCAACCAAAAGAAAATGATATAATAGAGCTTTTAAACTTTGTTGGTGGTGGTTGAAAATGAGTAAATCAAAAGGAGATGAAGCTGAGAAAAAAGCTGTTCTCTTTTTAAAAAATAAAGGTTTTGAAATAGTTGAAACAAACTTTTATGCTAAAAAATTGGGTGAAATAGACATCATAGCAAACTTAAAAAATGTTTATCATTTCTTCGAAGTAAAATCAGCAAATGATTATGAAACAGCCATATTAAATCTAACAAAACAAAAACTATCAAAAATAAAAAGAAGTGTTGAATACTACATTCAAAAAAATGAATTGGATTGTGCTTTTTGTATTGATGCAATCATCGTCACAAAAGATAAAATAAAAATTTTAGAAAATATAACTATATAAATAACCAAAGGTGAAGGTCGCAATAAACACCTCTGGCCCTCCTAACTATAATTTAATTAGTAGAGAAGAATTATAAGTTATTTCAATAGCAACAATCTAGCATTTAGAAATTATTTATAAATTTCTTACTTAACCTTTAAAATATCAGTTTTTAGGTACTATTATAATTTTATGTAAGGAATATTTTTGTACCAAAAAGAGTTAGAATCTATAGAAAAAGCAAACCGCCTAAGAAATCGTATAGTTTTTGAAAAAAATTTAATCGATTTAGCTTCAAATGATTATTTAGGACTTTCTACAAGTAAAAAGCTTTTGAAAAAAGCTTACAAAAGAGTTTTAAGAAATCACTATTTTTCTCCTAAATCATCTATGCTAGTAAATGGATATTCAAAAATTCATAAAGAATTTGAAGAAAAATTGGCTTTTATAAATAACTTTGAAGATGCTATCATAGTAGGAAGTGGCTTTTTAGCAAATATATCAATGATTGAAGCATTAGTACGAAAAAATGATACACTTTTTATAGATGAAGATTATCATGCAAGTGGTATTTTAGCTACAAAACTTTTAAATAGTTCTCAAGTAATAGTTTTCAATCACAATGATGAAAAAGATTTGGAAAATAAACTCAATAGTTCTAATCGTATAGGAAGAAATATCATAGCAGTAGAAGGTGTTTACTCTATGGGTGGAGATTTAGTCAAAAAAGAGATTTTTGACATTGCTGATAAATATGATTCTATTTTAATAGTTGATGAAGCTCATAGTTCTGGTGTTCTAGGAAAAAATCTTTTAGGTATTTTTGATTATTACAATATAAAACCAAAAGAAAATCATATAAAAATGGGAACTTTAGGGAAAGCTTATGGCTCTTATGGAGCATATATCTTAGCTTCAAAAGATATTATAAAATTCTTAGAAAATAGAGCAAAACCTATTATATATTCAACTGCACCATCACTTTTTGATACAGCTTTAGGACTTGAAAGCTTAAAATATATTCAAAAGAAGAAAAAGAAATTAAATCAAAAAATTAAACAAAAATTAACTATAATTCAAAGCTATTTAGGAATAAGTTCAAAATCACTTATTATTCCAATATTAGTAAATGACAATAAAAAAGTGTTGGAGATACAAAAATCTTTAAAAGGAAAAGGCTTTTTAATAGGAGCTATACGACAACCAACAGTTAAAAATGCAATTATTAGACTTATAGCGAAAATTGATGTGTCAAATAATGACTTAATAGAGGTATGCAACTTAATAAAGGAACTCAATGCAAATAAATGATTTGATAAAAGGAAATAAAAAGTTTAGAGAAGCACGATTTTCAAAATATGAAACAGATTTAAAACAATTAGTAAAAACAGGTCAAAAACCAGAGGTTTTATTTATAGGTTGTAGTGATAGCAGAGTAACACCAGATTTGATGCTAGATACAAAACCAGGAGATATGTTTATTTTAAGAAATGTTGGAAATTTTGTTCCACCATACAATCCAGACAATGATTATCACGGAACTTCAGCTGCTATTGAATATGCAGTAAATGTTTTAAATGTAAAACATATTATAGTTTGTGGACATTCACACTGTGGAGCTTGTAAAAGTTTATATCAAGATTTAGAAAATTCTCCTGAATTATCAAATGTTAAAAAATGGCTAGAACTTGGTAAAAAAGCTAAAGAATATACTCTTCTTGCAACACCAAATAAAGAAGATAAAGAACAACTTTATAGAACAACAGAAAAAGTTTCTATTGTGTATCAAATGGAAAACCTTTTATCTTTTCCTTATATTGTAGAAAAAATTAAAAATAGCGAACTTCAAATTCATGGTTGGTACTACAAAATTGAAGATGGAACTATAGATTATTATGATGGAGAAGACTGTACATTTAAACCACTGGAAGATTACAAAAAATGAGTTATGAAGTAAGAAAACTACCTAAAAAAACAGTTATAATCATCTCAATTATTGTAATTTTATCATTTGGAATATTTCTTATTCTCCAAATATTTAAAACACAAAGAATGGCTGAAATTTTAGATACTTTAGGACATAAAAATATTCAAAATCTAAAAGTTGTAAATAAATTAAGTGTAGAAGATATACAAACAAAACTAAGAAGTAGTGTATATAAAGTTGTTTTTTATGACAATGATATGCAAAAAACTTGTATGGGATTTGTTCATCATGAAAAAGATAACTCTTATACAAAAGATTTTGATTGTAAGTAGGTAGATATGGATATTTTAAAAAAGCTTGAAAATAATGAAAGATTAAATTTAGAAGATGGTATAAAACTTTATGATTTGGATTTAATAACTTTAGGAAAATATGCGAATAGAATAAGAGAAGAAAAACACCAAAAAAAAACGTATTTTAATATAAATAGACATATAAATCCTACAAATATTTGTAAAGATGTTTGCCAGTTTTGTGCATATAGTGCAAGTAGAAAAAATCCAAATCAATACACTTTAACTCATGAAGAAATTTTAAATATTGTGAAAAACTCTTCAAAAAATGACATAAAAGAAGTTCATATTGTATCTGCTCACAACCCACATACTGGACTTACTTGGTATATGGAAATTTTCAAAAAGATAAAAACTAACTTTCCTCATATTCACGTAAAAGCTCTAACTGCAGCTGAAATTCACTTTTTAAGTAAACAATATCAGTTAAGTTATGAAGATATCATAAATACTATGATTGAATATGGTGTAGATTCTATGCCAGGTGGTGGAGCTGAAATATTTGATGAAAAGATAAGAAAAAGAATTTGTGGCGGGAAAGTTAGTTCAGAACAATGGCTGGAAATCCATAAGCTTTGGCATGAAAAAGGAAGAAAAAGTAATGCAACAATGCTTTTTGGTCACATAGAATCAAGAGAGCATAGAATTGACCATATGTTAAGACTTAGAAATTTACAAGATATTACAGGTGGCTTTAATGCCTTTATTCCACTTGTTTTTCAAACTCAAAATAACTATCTAAAAGTAAAAGAACCTGTAACTGCTCATGAGATATTAAAAACTTATGCAATAGCAAGAATAATGCTTGATAATATTCCAAATATAAAAGCATATTGGGCAACTTCAACTGTAAAACTAGCTTTAATTGCTCAAGAGTTTGGAGCAAATGATGTAGATGGAACAATAGAAAAAGAGTCTATTCAAAGTGCTGCTGGAGCTTCTAGTGCTAAAGGAGTTATCCAAAATGAGTTTATAGAACTTATAAGAAACTCTGGATTTATTCCAGTTGAAAGAGATAGTATTTATAATGAACTAAAAGTTTGGTAAAACTTTTAGTTTTTCAGTTGATTAAACTCCAAAATAAACTCTACTTCTATTCCTAAATTTGTATTTTTCATAACTATTGGATTTGCTAAAGTTATAGAATATAATTCACTATTTATATCTGTTAATAATTCAAAGAATTCTTTAGGTTCTTTTATTATTGCATTTACACTAAAAGCAAATACATCAACTTTTGATGCATCATATCTATCTATATATTTTACTATTGAGTTTTCAGGAAGTAACATTTTTAACTGTTCATTGATACTTTCAACATCAAAATCTTCATCTTGTAAATAATCTTTTGTAAATACTTTATAGGTAACATCTTTCAATTCTAACTCATTTTTAGCAATAACAATAGCTTCAAAATTTTCTAATTGTTTTTCATCTACTTTTTTTGAATCTACACTTGAATATATCGAATTTAAAGCTAAATTTAGAAGTTTTAAACTCTCATCATTTTTTGCTAAAACTTTTAATTCAACACTATTTGAGTTTAAAATAAAATTATTTATCATCAAATTATTTGGAATTGATTTGAAAATAGCTTCCACTCTTAACTCTTTTTTACTATTATTCAAAATATGATCAGGAAGTTTGTCCAAAACTAACTCTTTTTTAGCTTCAATCAAGTTTAGTTTTATAGCAATATTCTTAAAATCAATCATGCTATATATTTTATATGCTCCATAAAATAATATTGCAAATAAAATCACTAAAAATACATATCTAAAATCTCTTCTTTTTTTCTTTTTTCGTGGTTTTATAAAACTTTTTTGATTTAAATTATCTTGCGATAATTTAAATAATTCTTCATCAATATCAATAGTGTAATCATCAACTTTCAACATCAATTCTTGACTTAAATTAGATAATTGTTCTTTTGTAAGATTTCTTAATGCAAAAAGGATTGAAATTTTTTGTACAAAAATATCTTTGTGTTTTTGATGAAAGTTTTTCAATATTTTTTGTAATAACTCACTAAGTTCAAGAAAGTATAACTCATCATAAAGCTTTTGACCTTCCAAATCATCTTCATAAAAATGTGATCGTCTTACAGCATCAAAAGTCAATAAATCTACAACTTCATTGTAAACTATCACACTATTTTTATCAACTATTAAAATATATGCTCTGTTATTGTATATAAAAAATAGTAATTCATTTTTTGATTTATTCTTTTGAATATGTGAATTTATAATATGAAAAGCAGAATATATAAAATCTACTCCTGTTTTTGCAAAATAATTTTGTGTTTCAAATAATGTTGTTTTTAAAACAGCAATATCATATAAACTATCAAAATTTACAATTTCACAATCTTTTACCTTTGAAGATAATGCTTTTGGAATAAGTTTTGTTGTATCACTTAGTAAAATAGTAGAAACATAACTAAAATCGTTCTCTTTTTGCCAAATATTAATCTTTTGAACAATATTATCAGGCAATACATCGCCATCTATCAAAAAAGTTGAATTATCACTACTTTGTTCTTTGGAATTTAAATATTTTTTGTACTCAACTTTTAGTTGATTATTTTGCTTTACAGCATTTATGAAAAAAGTCTCTTTTTTAAACATAAGCATCCCTAATTATTTTAAAGAGTGGATTAACATTCTCTGTTTTATTATATTTTTTGCCTCTTCTAATTCAAGTCCTTGAACACTAAATGGCTCACTTATATAAAAATCTATTCTACCAAATGGTTTTGGTAAAACAAACTTATCCCAAGATTTAAACTGCCAATATTTTGTATGAACAGCATTAAAACATCTAATATCTTTTCCACTTTTTTGTGAAATTGTTACAATTCCATCTGCTACACTATACCTAGGTCCTCTTGGTCCATCAGGAGTTATAGCTACATCATTTCCATCTTTCAATTCTCTTAAAGCACTTAAAAATACTTTTGCAGCACCCTTAGAACTAGAACCTCTAATAGCTCCACAATCAAATAAAAATGCGATTTTTGAAATAATCTCGCCATCTCTATTTTCACTAATTATAGCTTTTATAATTCCATGTTTCCTAAAAAAGTGATAATTAAAGATCTGAGAAAGTAAATCTCCATGCCACATACAAAGAACAAAAGGCTCTTTATCGTCTTTAGGATGATGATATACCTTTTTATTTGTAGCATATATCAATTTAACTAATACATAAAGTAAATATGGAGCAAACCTTTTTTTAAATGATTTCCACATTAAGCTATAACTTCGCCTTTTAATGAAGTTCGTGTTGCACTTGTAATTTTAATATCTACAAATTTACCTAATAACTCATCACTGCCTTTGGCAAATACTTGATAATAGTTGTCAGTATAACCTGTTACTTCACCATTTGGCTTAAGACTTTCAACTAAAACATTTAAAGTTTGTCCAATCATAGAAGGCATTGAATCTTCCAAATATCTTTTATGAAGTTCAATAAGTTGTGTTAATCTCAAACTTCCTATTTCATCATCAATCTCTTTATCTTTGAACTCTAAAGCTTTTGTCCCAGGTCTAGCAGAATATTTAAAATTAAAAATTTGATCAAATTTTACTTGATTTACTACATCTAATGTATCTAAAAAATCTTCATGAGTTTCACCAGGAAATGCCACAATAATATCTGTTGTAATTCTTAAATTTGGTACTAAATTTCTAAGTTTTGTAGCTCTATTTAAAAACCATTCTTTTGTATATCCTCTTCTCATAGCTTTTAAAATAGTAGTTGAACCACTCTGAAGTGGCATATGAATACACTTTGAAATTTTTTCATTTTTAGCAAACTCTTCTATAAATTCATCATCCATATGTAGAGGATGAGGAGATGTAAATCTTATTCTTTTTAAGCCATCTATCTTTGATATATCTTGTAAAAGTTTAGTAAAACTATATTTTCCTCTTTTATCGCTAAATCTTCTTCCATAAGAGTTTACATTTTGCCCTAAAAGCATAACTTCAACAGCACCTTGGTCAACAGCTTTTTGTATTTGAGAAACTATCATTTCTGGTGGAATAGAAATCTCTTCTCCTCTAGTACTTGGAACTATACAGTATGTACACTCTTTATCACACCCAACTGATATATTTACACTCGTTCTATATTGATTTGATGTTGCAGTTGCAAACTCATATTGTGAATCATCATTTGTAATAGCAACTTCAACTGAACCTTTTATATCAACAACATCTTTTATTTTTGATATATTTCTAGCTCCTAAAACAAAATCAACATACGGTGCTCGTTTTATAATATCTTGTCCTAAGTGTGAAGCTGTACAACCACAAACCCCAATTTTTGCACCATTCTTTTTCTTTTTATTAAATTGCCCTATTTCAGAAAATAGTTTTTGAACAGGTTTTTCTCTAACAGAGCAAGTATTTATGATAATTAAATCTGCATCTTCTAGTTTATCAGTTTTAATATAGCCTTTATGCTTTTCAAGTTCTGCTTGAATGTGCTGACTATCTGTGTCATTCATCTGACAACCTAAAGTCTGTATAAATAGTTTTTTACTCATATTTTTTAACACTTAAAATTAAAGTGCATGAACCTCATACATATACTCATCATCAGCTAAACCGTATTTTATTTCTCTAAAATATATATTAAATCCGATTTTTTCTAAAGCTTCAACTAAAGCCATCATATCTTTATGTGAATTGTCTTTATCAAAATAAAAAATCTTTTGTTTATCTTTAGCTAACTCATCTTTTATTTTGTCTAACTGTACTTTTTTTGGCTTTTCATTTAACTCATTTCTAGCAAGTAATAATTCCATTTATTAAACCTTTTTTTTGATAATTAATCGGATATTCTATTCAAAAATTGCTTTAATTTGTATAAAAGGTATTTTTGATATACTATTGTATTAAACTCGCATTGAAAAATCACAATTGCCATTTCAATGTTAAAAAAAGGGAAAATTATTATGGATAAAATAATAGATATTTTAGACTCTATTGCTTATGAAAAGGGGATAAAAATTACTGATGTTGAAAATGCACTTAAAGAAGCTTTAATTAAAACTGCACAAAAAATGGTTGATCACTCTTTAATATTTGATGCAAATGTTGATAGAGCAAATAAAAAACTTATACTTCTTCAAAAAATCGAAGTAGTTGCAAATGATGATATAAGATTAAACGAAGATACAAAAGATGAAGAAGGAAATCCTTTAAATAATGAAAATTTCATATCTCTTGATGATGCAAAAAATATCAATTCTGATTTAGATATAGGTGACTTTGTAAGTTATGAGTTAGAATTTGAGAATATGGGAAGAAATGCCGCAACAATTTTATCTTCTAACTTTGAATATAGACTTCAAAGATTTGTTGAAGAAAATGTTTTATCTAAATACAAAGAAAAAATAGGAAAAACTGTTTCTGGAGTTGTAACAAGAATTGATAAAAATGATAGCACTTTTATTGAAATTGGTGAAATAAAAGGTATTCTACAAAGAAAAAATAGAATTAAAGGTGAGAGTTTTAAAGTTGGTGATACTTTAAATGCTGTTGTAAAATCTGTAAATATAGATAAAACTTTAGGTCTTATTGTTGAATTATCAAGAACTAGCCCAAAATTTTTAGAGAATCTTCTAACTTTGGAAGTACCTGAACTTAAAGATCAAAAAATAATAATTGAAGCTAGTGCTAGAATTCCTGGAACTAGATCAAAAATAGCCCTTACAACTACAAATCCTCAAATAGATGCAATTGGTGCTATTGTTGGTGTAAAAGGTGTAAGAATAAACTCTGTTTCAAGTCAACTGCATAATGAAAGTATTGATTGTATAGAGTATTCAGCTATTCCTGAGATGTTTATTGCAAGATCTTTATCTCCTGCTATAGTAAATAGTGTAAAAGTTGAATCAACTCCAAATGGAAATGAAAAAGGTAAAGCTATTGTTACAATATTTAGTGATCAAAAATCAAAAGCTATAGGAAAAGCTGGGCTAAATATCAGACTTGCTTCGATGCTTACAAAATATGATATTGAATTGGTAGAAATTGAATCTAATAAAGATATTTCAGCTACAAGTAATACAGAAAATGAAGTAAAAATTAATGATACTTCATCATTAGAAGCACTATTTAAATAAAATGAAGAAGCTTTACATTTATGACTCTTCAAAAAAAGAGAAAGTAGAATTTAGCTCAATAAAACCCAATATTGCAAAAATCTATGTTTGTGGACCGACAGTTTACGATGATTCACATTTGGGTCATGCAAGGAGTGCTATTGCTTTTGATTTACTTCATAGAGTTTTAAAAGAAAATGCTTATGAAGTAATTATGACAAAGAATTTTACTGATATTGATGATAAAATCATCAAAAAAATGAATGAGAGTGGTAAAACTTTAGAAGAAATCACAAATTTTTATATAAAAGCATATAAAAATGATATGAACTCTTTAAATATCTTAGCAAATTCCATAGAACCAAAAGCAACTGAAAATCTAGAAGCTATGAAAAATATGATTGAAAATCTGCTTTTAAAAGATATAGCATATAAGACAAGTGATAGTATCTATTTTGATGTTTCAAAAGATCCAAATTATGGGACTTTATCAAAAAAAATAAATGATGAAAATACTATTTCAAGAGTTGAGATAAATAAAGAAAAAAGAAATAATGCTGATTTTGCTTTATGGAAATTTGAAAAAGAAAATGATATTAGTTTTGGTGCAACTTTTGGAAAAGGTCGTCCTGGATGGCATATAGAGTGTAGTGCAATGATTGATAAACATTTAGCTTATAAGAATGAAGAATTTCAAATAGATATTCATGCTGGAGGAGCAGATTTGCTTTTTCCACACCACGAAAATGAAGCTAGTCAAACAAGGTGTGCAACAAATCAACACTTAGCTAAATATTGGATGCATAATGGTTTTGTAAATATCAATGGTGAAAAAATGAGTAAATCATTAGGTAATTCATTTTTCTTAAAAGATGTTTTAAAATCTTACAGTGGTGAAGTTATAAGATTTTATCTTATGAGCACTCATTATAGAGCTGATTTAAGTTTTAACGAAGAAGATTTAATAGCTTCTAAAAAACGACTTGATAAGCTTTATAGACTTAAAAAAAGAGTTTATGGAGTTGAATCTTTAAATGTAAATGGTAAATTTAAAGAAGATATTTTAAATGCTTTAAATGATGATATAAATACTTCAATAGCTCTTTCAATTATTGATGAAATGATAAATATTGCAAATGATAAACTAGATTCAAATCCTAAAGACAAAAGTTTAAAAAAAGAAATTATTTCAAATATAGAGTTTTTAGAAAATTCTATTGGTGTTGGAGGAAATGATGCTTACTCATATTTTCAATTTGGAATTGATGATATGACAAAACAAAAGATTGAAGATTTAATAAAACAAAGAGATGAAGCTAAAAAAATGAAAGATTTCCAAACTGCTGATAAAATAAGAGATGAATTATCATCAATGAACATTTCACTTATGGATACAACAAATGGAACTGTTTGGGAAAAACTATAGTTTTTCTTCAAACTCTTCTAAAAGTTTAGGCATCTTTTCACTAATTTCTTTAAAATCATACTTAAAACTTTCTACTACAATACTATATAAATTATGATTTTTATACTTTCTATGCCACTCTAGCTCTTTATTTTCATATAAATTATAGTACTCAAAACGAAGTTTTAAAGCTATTTTTAGTTTATTTTTCAACATCAGTCCTATTTTATAAATAAAAAAAGGAAGAAGATAAAATCTCCTTCCTTTTATATTTTTATAAATTATATATTATAAAAATGTTTTTGCGTAAGCTGTATCTGTGATATTTTTTGTATCAACAATATATGGAACTAATGCCATATGTCTTGCTCTTTTAATAGCTTTTTCTACCATTTCTTGAGCATTTTTAGAATTTCCAGTAAGTCTTCTAGGCATAATTTTACCTCTTTCACTCATTGAAATTTTTAATAAATCTATATTTTTGTAGTCAATAAAATCAACTTTCATCTCTGTATATTTACAAGATTTTTTTCCGTATTTTCTTCTTTCAGCCATAATTAACTCCTTTTTTCTAAAACGGTATTTCGTCGTCTATATCAATTTCAGGAATATTTTGCTCAACTCTTGGTTTTTGCTGTTCTCTTCCTGCACCATTGTAATCATTATTATACGAATTAGAAGGTTCATTATATTGGTTGTTCTGCATAGGTTGATTATAGTTTTGATTATACCCACCTTGTTCTGATGAGCCTTTTGAATCTAACATTTTCATTTCATCAACTCTTAATGAATGTCTACTTCTAGTAGTTCCATCTTGTGCAGTCCATTGTTCAAATACAAGTCTTCCTTCTAGTAAAACTTTAGAACCTTTTTTTAAGTACTGATTAGCAACTTCAGCTGCTCTTCCAAACATATTAAAATCTAAAAAACAAACTTCTTCTTTTTGTTCACCAGTTTGTGACTTAAATCTAAAAGATGTTGCAATAGCACTTTTAGCTAAAGCAGAACCAGATGGTAAATATCTTAATTCTATATCTCTAGTTAAATTTCCAACCATAATTACTTTATTATACATATAAGGTCCTTTCTAAGTATTACTTAGCAGCTCTTTTTATAGCTTCTTCACTCATTTTTGTCCAAGAAGTAACTTCTTTTTTAGACTCATATTTTATAAAAATAAATCTTATTAATTGCTCATTATTTCTATAATTTCTTTCAATTTCAGCAAGTGAAGCAGCTGGTGCTTTAAAATAAGCTACAAAATAGTAACCTCTTTTACATTTTTCAATTTCGTATGCTAACTCTTTAATTCCAATATTTTCAGTTGCAACAATTTCCGCTCCATTTTTTTCAAATAGTGCTTTAATACCTTCAAGTTGTGCTACAGTCTCTTCTTCAGTTAATGTAGGCTTTAAAATAAACATTGTTTCATAATGTTTTAATTTTGACATTTGTTCTCCTTATAGATTGTGCCGATTTTCTTTACATTTCCTAGTCTATCAGCAAGGATTAATTTTTTTGTAAAGTTTGTGATTTTATCTAAACAAAACTATAAATTTTCTTAAACTCGCTTGTAGATATAGATTTATATTATCTATTTTTGATGTTTTCATCTCTAATTCAAGATTTAAAATAAACTCTAACATCTTTAAAAATTGTTTCGGTTTTATATTTATTGCTAATTTTGATTTACTTTCCCAAATATGTTTTGGTGGATTGTATCCTAAAATTTCAATAGGATTTGCGACAGCATAAATTCTTGCATGAGAACTAATCATAAATAGTTGTTGAATAAAAGATGCAATTTGATTTAATATGAAAATCTCATTCATCCCCTCTTCCAACAAACTTTTTATATCTTCACTTATATCCTTAAAATTAAGTAGATTTTGTAAAAAATCATCAAAATTTACAGTTCCAACACCAAAACAGTGTAAATCAATAGTTTTAATACTTATTTTTTCATTTAAAATAGCAAGCTTATTCAAATCATTTGAAGCCAAACTCAAATCTTGCCTGTGCATAAAATATAAATGACTTAAAGCACTATCTTCATAATCAATTTTCAATCTTTTTGCTTCATTTTGCAAAAAACCTATTGCTTCATTATTATTCAAAGAAAAAAATCTAACAGCACAAGCATTATTTTTTAAACTAAAACTTGTTTCCATAGATTTAAAATCTGTATCACCCATGCAAGCAAGTATCAAAGTACTATCTTTATTTATGTTACAAGCTTCAATCAAAGTATCTAACTCTTTTTTAGGTATTTTCTTCTCAACTTTTATTAACATTACATTATTTGGAGCAAATAGTGATGATTGTAAAAGCCTATCTTTAGCATACTTAAAATTGTACTCTTCAAAATACAATTTTTCTATCTCATCATCACAAGCAACTATTTTTGCAATTAAAGAAGAGTATTGTTCTATTAAAAACGTAGATTGCCCATAAAACATATAAGCATTAAACTTTTTATTTTGTTGTAAATATTTATCGAATTCATTTTTATACATAAGTAAAATATTATCCTAAGTTTTCTTTTATTATAATTTTATTATTTTTTAATTAAGGGGTTTTTAATGTACAAAATAGTTCTTCCTATACTAGGTTTTGAAAATAATTCAAGTTTAGAAATCGAAAAAGTTGATGAGTTTTTCTCATTTTTAAAATTAGATAAAGATACTAAAATATCTGTTATAAATATCAAAGCATTAAATAAAGTATCATTTGATTTTGTTATAGATAAATCTAGTTTAGAAAAATTAAAAATCAGTTCAAAAGATGATTTCGAAACTTATTTTATAGTTGTTTCTCAAGATCCTGTAGAGCATTCAATTATAAACTTGGTTGCTCCAATTTTCGTAAATGAAAAAGAAAAACTAATTGGTCAATATGTTACAAGCGAACAAGTTGAACCATATTTAGCTTCTTTAAATAAATGCGTACATTTATAATATTGTAGCAACTATAATTTTAGTTGCTATATTTACAGAAACTATTCTTACTTTTACTTTTGAGAATAGTTTTTGTGCTTTATAATTTTCCAAAACAACTTTTAATCCAACCATTTTATCATAACAAACAGCTTTAGCTCTTTGAATATCAACAACTTTTACTTTTAACTCCGTTCCAATATTATTTTTCGCCCATCTTGCATATTTTCTATCTTCAAAATCCCATACAATAGTATCTATTTTTCTTTCTTGATTTGATATATGTAAACAAATATCATCTATATCTTTTGGTATTTGTTTTGTTTTTAACATACGATGTAAAACCAAATCAGAGTATCTTCTTATAGGACTTGTGAAATGAGAATATGAAGAAAATCCTAAACCAAAATGCCCTAAATTTTTTGAACTATATTTTGCTTGAGTTAAGCTTTGAATTATCAGTTCATCTATTTCACTACTTAAAAGTGCTTTTTTTGCCTCTTCTTGGATATGTGTAATTGTACTATTTACACTATCTTGTAATTTTGCTTTAACTCCCAAAATATTTACATCATCAATTAATTTTGAAATATTTTTAAAAGATGGTTCTTCATGAATTCTAAAAATTCCAATATTTCCAACTTTCTTACTAGCTTCAATATTTGCCAATAACATACACTCTTCTACTAACTGATGAGAAGCAGTTGAAGTTTCAACTTCTATACTCTGTAAAAGATGATTTTTAAGTTTAAGTCTATTTTCTTGAGTTCTAAAATCAAAACCTTTTTTTAGTCTTTTTGCTCTAAGTTTTTTTGTAACTTCATAAAGAGGAAGTAAATAATCAAAAATATCTTTTTCTAAGCTTGTATAAGTATCAAAATACCCATCAATAACTCTGTCTATTCTACCATAAGAAAAATTCCTATGTGATTTGATAACAGCTTCAAAAAGTTCAGATTTTTTAACACTCAAAGTTTTTAAATCTAATTCCAGTTTAAATACAAAAGCATATCGTTCTTCTTGCTCTTTTAATGAACAAAGATTTTCGCTTAAAATAGCAGGAAGCATAGGTAAAGTTCTTGAAGGCAAATATATAGTTGACGATTTTTTATATGCCAAGTTGTCAAGTTCACTATTCTCTTTTACAAAAAATGAAACATCTGCTATTGCTACATATAATATTTGGCTTTTTTCATCATAATATATTGCATCATCATGATCTTTTGCACTATTTGGATCAATAGTACAAAATGGTAAATTTCTTAAATCAACTCTTTGTTTTTCATCATTCATTGAAGATTCTGGTTCAATTTTTATCTCATCTCTATAAGTTTCACCATTTAAGTATAAAGATATAAATTCATCTATTTTTGGTTCATTTAAATTTCCAATAAATTTAATCTCTTCAAAATCTTTATTGTCAATAATCAAAACATCATTTTCTTGGTATTTTGTAGATTTATTACTTTTTAACTCTATATGTTCTTTTAGTGTATAAAACTTTTTATCATTAATATATACCAAAAGTTCAGCTTTTTTTCCATCAATTACCTTTATAATTTTTGCTTTTGTTTTACTTCTTGGATTAAAAACTCTTTTTGCTAAAACTAAATCATTATTAAATGCTCCATTTAATTCATCTAATTCAATTTTTATATTTTTAAGTGGTGTTAGCAAATCTTCCAATATAGCAAAGTTTTTTTCTATTTTTAAAGTTGCTATTTTGTATTTTGAATTTATCTCATAATTTTCATCTATTTGTATTACAATTTCATCTTTTATAAATTTTTCTAACTCTTTTTTTTCACTATTTGAAAAATCTTTTATATTTTTTTGAATTTTTATAAATAACTCTTTTAACAATTTTATATCCTTTTTATATTTAACTATATTGTAGTGGTTTAAATCTTATATTTAGTTAGCTTTTTGTATAATATTACTAAATTTTTTTAAAAACAGAGGATAAAAAATGGCAATAAATGTATTCTATGACAAAGATTGTAATATCGAGTTAATCAAATCAAAAAAAGTTGCAATGATAGGTTTTGGTTCACAAGGACACGCTCACGCTGAAAATTTAAGAGATAGTGGTGTTGAAGTTGTTGTTGGTTTAAGAAAAGATGGAAGCTCTTGGAAAAAAGCTGAAGCTAAAGGTTTCAAAGTTTTAACAGTAGCTGAGGCTACAAAAATTGCTGATGTAGTTATGATTCTTTTACCAGATGAAAATCAAGCTGACATTTATGCAAATGAAATCAAACCAAATTTAAAAGATGGTGCTTATTTAGCATTTGGTCATGGGTTTAACATTCATTATAAAAGAATTATTCCTTGCTCAAAAACAAATGTTATGATGATTGCTCCAAAAGCTCCAGGACATACTGTAAGAAGTGAATTTACAAAAGGTGGAGGAATTCCAGATTTAATTGCTGTTCATCAAGATGCAAGTGGTGATACAAAAGCTGTTGCTTTAGCATATGCAAGTGCAATTGGTGGTGGAAGAACAGGAATTATCGAAACAACTTTCAAAGATGAAACAGAAACTGACCTTTTTGGAGAACAAGCTGTTCTTTGTGGTGGAGCAACAGCACTTGTTCAAGCTGGATTTGAAGTATTAACAGAAGCTGGATATGAACCAGAAATGGCATATTTTGAGTGTTTACATGAATTGAAATTAATCGTTGATTTAATGTATGAAGGTGGAATTGCAGATATGAGATACTCTATTTCAAATACTGCTGAATATGGGGATTATGTAAGTGGTCCTAGAGTTATCAATGATGAGTCTAAAAAAGCTATGAGACAAATCTTAAAAGAGATTCAAAATGGTGTATTTGCTAAAGATTTCATTTTAGAAGGTCAATCAGGTTATCCAAGAATGAATGCTGAAAGAGCATATACAAGAGCTTCATTATTAGAGCAAACTGGTGTTAAATTAAGAAATATGATGCCTTGGATTGCATCTAAAAAAATAGTTAATCAAGAAACTAACTAATTATTTTAAGAGCTTTTGCTCTTGAAATATCTTTTTTATTTATGACTAAAAAAACTAGAAAAAAACGAAAAATATCCCCAGTAAAAAAAGCTTTAAGAAAAAAAAACTTAGCTAAAAATATTATCATTGTACTACTAATCATTTTATCATTTTTAGCAGTTACTTACTTCCTTTTTGATAAAGATATCAAAAATATAAAAATTGAAAAAAGTGACAATATTTTAAAAGAAAAAAAATTATATACAAATGAAGAAGTGATGGAAGAAGTTTTATCAAATATAAACTCTTCTAAAAAAGATATTTTAATAGATACTATAAAAAAATTAGATGAAAAAGAAGCTTATGAAGAAAATCTAAAAAAAGATATAAAAGATGATGTATTTAAGAAAGTTGAAGAGATAGAAAAAGAAGAACCTAAAAAAATCACACAAGAAGATAATAAAAATATTGAAATCAAAGAAGAACCAGTTTCTGAAATAAAAGACGAAATTATTGAAGATCCAAAACAAAAAAAAGAAGATAAAAAATCACTTATAACAAAAAAAGATTCATTTAAATATGATTCAAAATCTAAACCAAAATTAGCAATAGTAATAGATGATGTGGTAACAAAAACCCAAAAAGATAAAATCATAAATTTAGGTTATCCCGTAACAATGGCTTTTTTACCTCCAACAAAAGGGCATCCTGAATCTGCTAAAATTGCAAAAAATTTACCCTTTTATATGATACATTTTCCACTACAAGCCTCAAGCGGATTTAAAAATTTTGAGGAAAATACATTAAATATAACTGACTCTTACGAAACAATAGAAAAAAGAGTAAAAAAATTGAGAGAGTGGTATCCAAATGCAATTTATACAAATAACCACACAGGTTCAGTATTTACCCAAAATTACGAAGCTATGGATAAACTATTTCGTGCTTTAAAAAAATATAATTTTATATTTGTAGATAGTAAGACTTCTCCAAATTCTACTGCAAAAGAGTTATCAATTAAATATAAAATGCCTTATATCGTAAGAGATGTTTTTTTGGATAATGATAGAGATTTTGTATCTGTTAAAAAACAACTAAAATCAGCCATAAATATAGCTAAAAAGAATGGTTATGCAATAGCAATTGGACATCCTTATGATATTACACTTAAAGTTTTAAAAGAGTCTAAAAATCTATTAAATGAAGTTGAATTAATCTATGTAAATCAACTTCCTTATCTTTGAGTTTTTTTATGATAAATCATATTGAAGTTCCAATTCCAGAACTCAAGATAATGAGTAAATATCCAAAAGATTTATTTTATATAGGAAATTTAGAACTACTAAAAAGAAAAAAAATTGGTGTAATAGGAAGTAGGAATCCAAGCCAATATTCTGCAAATATGACACAAAAAATTGTAAGTTTATTATCTCAATCTGGAAATGTAATCGTAAGTGGTGGAGCAATAGGAATAGATACTATTGCTCATAAATCTGCTGGATTTAATAATACTATTATGGTAAGTGGAACAGGGCTTGATATTCGCTATCCAGCTATAAATAAAAAAATGATTTATGATATTGAACAGCAAGGATTGGTTTTAAGTCAATTTAGGCAAAACACTCCTTCATTACCAAGAAATTTTGCTATAAGAAATGAAATTATAGTTGCATTATCTGATATTTTAATAGTTGCATATGCTGATTTAAAATCAGGAAGTATGAGAAGTATTGAATATGCAATAAAAATGAATAAGGATATTTATGTTCTTCCTCATAGAATTGGAGAAAGTGAAGGGACAAATCAACTTTTAGCAAAAGGTAAAGCAAAAGCTATTTATGATATTGATGCTTTTGTATCACAATTTGGGTCTATTCAAAAAGATGAAGTAAAAGATGATTTTTTAGATTATTGTAAAACAAATCCTGCATACAATGAAGCTGTTTTTAAGTATAGTGATAAAGTTTTTGAATATGAATTATTAGGAAAAATTGAGATAAAAGATGGAAAAGTAGTAGTAAAATAAATTTTACTGCCACTTTTATTTATATTAATACCTCAACTGATAAGTTATATCTCCTGCACCTACTCCTAAAAAGATTCCTTCATAATAAGTTTTGATGATTTTATCATCTTTTATAAGTTCTATTTTTCCTTCATAAGCTACAACTCTATCAGCAAATATAGGATTATAAGCTGCGAACTCTTTTTCAAAATCTATATCTATTTTTTTCTCTCCTGCAACTGTCCAAAGTGGTAAAATGATAAGTTCATCACATCTTCTAAAACACTTTTTAAATCCTTCTAAATTATCAGAAGTTCTTGAATATTTATGTGGTTGCCAAAGAACTATTCTATTATTAAAGTTTGTAAGATTATCATACAATTCTATTGATTTCATAGTCGCTTCTATCTCTGTTGGATGATGTGCATAGTCATCTATTACTACAAATTTATCATTTGATTGAACAATATCAAATCTCTTTTTGATTCCTTTATAATTTAAAAGATTTTCTCTAATTGTTTCAATATCAAGCTCATTAAGTGCAGCAAGTATTGCTAAAGAGGCATTTAAAGCTATATGAAAACCAAATCCCCAAACTTCAAACTCTCCATAATCTTTTAGAGTAAATTTTGTGCAAGGTTGCCCATCTTTTATAGTGTAACAAAGGTTTTTTATATCTTTTGATGGATACAGATATATTGCATCTTCAATTTTTAGTTTTTGTATATCTTTATCTTCGGCATTTACAACTCTTTTTTTTGCCAAACTTAAAAATGTTTCATAAGACTCATAAAATTTTTCATAATCATAGTGATAGTACTCCATATGTTCAGGTTCTGCATTTGTAACTATCGCACAATATGGATTTGAAAGTAAAAAAGAAGCATCACTTTCATCTGCTTCAAAAGCTACAACTTTATCTACATATCTAAAGTTTGAACCAAACTCTTTTGAAATTGCTCCTATTAATGCACTACTTTGTAAGATAGTTGCTAAAATAGCTGTTGTTGTAGATTTACCATGAGCTCCTGCAACGCAATAGTTTTTCTTATCTCCTAAAATTATAGGAAGTGCTTCTTTTCTCGATAAAGTTCTTATTTGTTTAAGTCTAGCTTCTATTAATTCTGGATTTTCATCTGTAACAGCAGCCGAATATATAACTAAATCTAAATCTTCACTAATATTTGTAGCATCTTGAGGGCAAGATACTTTTATTCCCTCTTTTTCTAAATCTTTTGTGATAGCTGAACTTTTCATATCACTCCCACTTACATTGTGTCCATCAAAATTTAAAAATCTTGCTAGTGCTGAAAGCCCTATTCCACCTATTCCTATAAAATGAACTCTCACTATTTTTTCTCCATTATTAGATATTGTAAATTTTTATACTCTTGTTCTAGAATTTCACTATTTTGCTTTAAAAAATCATCTTTATCAAAATTAAAACTTGTAATAAAATAACCATATTTTTCATCTTCTATTGTTGAATCACTAAAAACATATTTATCATAAAAAGTGTCAAAATCTGTATCTTTTGATAAAAAAATCAATAGAACATTTAAAGATTTTTGTAAAATCTCATCATCAGTAATATTAGAAATCACGAAAAATAAATCTTTTGCACCTTTTAAATTTTCGTTCGTCCATTTTTCAATTGCATGTTCATATAAAGCTCTTGTATAAAAAAAGTTATCTTCTTCTAAACTTAACTTAACTTTTTTTTCTATGATTTTTTCAACATTGTCAAAAGCTGTTTTTAAAATAGTTTGATAAAGTTCATTTACTTTGTCCTCATCTAAATCTAAAACTAACATAGAATCAAGTGTTTCATACATCAAAGCTATATTTTTTGATTTTATAGAGTTAAGTCTTGCTTCTTCCAAATATTTTAAAAAATCTGGATTTGTTCTAGCTTGAAAAAGCTCTTCATTTGTCATAAAATTCCTTTTTTTAATCTTCAGATACTGGAACTAAAATTTGATTAAATTTATTCATATCAAATGCTACTAAATCACTATTTGTATAGAAAAATTTAATAAAAGAGCGATTTCTAAACATCTTTTGTTTTAAAGGTAAAATCTGCAAAATATCTTTTTGTTTTTTCAATTCTCTTATTGGATTTTCAGAACCTCTTATAATTTCTAGTTTCTCATTAAAAATTTTTGCAAGACTCTCAAAGTGATTTATAAGATTTGATTGAGCATCTTTTTCACCAATTGGATCAAAATCTAAAATTTTTGTTTTTATCTTTAGTTGTGTTGCAACATCAAAAACAACAGGAGAAATTTGTTCATAAGAGCCACTTTCGTTTAAAACTACAACTACACTTTTTACAGCTTTTAAACTCTCTTTTCCAAATTTAAAAATAGGTATTTTTAAATCAAGTAAAAACCTAATATTTTCTTTATTTTTAAACATAGCCATAGTAAGCATTAACAGACCAATATTGTATTTTCTTCTATCCTCTTTAATGATTTGAATAAAACCTTTATTTGAGTAATCAATTTCTAAAATAATTGTAGGAAAATATTTTACTTCTTCTTTTATTGTTTCCATTATTTTAACAGTAGTTGGGCGTGTAACTTTTATAATAAGTAAAGAGTTTTTGAGTCTATTATTCATAAACTTAGCTTCATCAATAGCCTTTTTTACACTCTTTTCATTTTCTAAATATAAATCTAAATATAGATAAATTTTGCTTCCAAATGGCATAGGAAATTGTCCTGTTGTTTTCCCTATGGCATTATAAATATTCATCAAAATACTAGGTTTTCCAATAACTAAGATTAAATCATTTGGTTTTAAAATCAAAAATGGTTTTATCTCTATCATTTTTTGATTTCTATAAACTCCAAAGATTTTCCACTGTTTTTGCTCTATTGAATCAATAGAACGATAAGCATAAGAGCTTCCAAATGGAATTTTTATTTCCATTATTTCACCTTGTTTAAGCCCAATATTTTGGGCTAAAACTGGAACATTTGGCAATCTTTCAACCATTCCATTTGCTAAAACTTCGATTCCTCTATATATATTCAAATATGGGTCATCTATTTTTATTCCCCAATAATCTAAAACTGTTATTTGAAGATTTTTTTTATAATCTCTAAGATTCTTTATCACACTTAACATCTCATCTTTTGAGTTAAGTGCCATCAAAACTTCTATGTGAATATTTTTTTCTAAAACCATTGAAAGTTTTGAATTTGAAGTTGGATCAAACTTATAAAATGTGAAATTTGAAGGCTTTTGTGATGGTAAAATAATATCATTCATATAAACTACATCGTAGCTATTATCACCCGTATTTGCTTCAACAATTCTCTGTAATAACTTCTTTGCAATAATTCCATCAAGTATAATTAATATTTTTTTCATAGGCAAAATTATATCTTAAAAAGTTTAATAGTAGATTTTAGATAAACTACAATCTTATTTAAAAAAAAGGTTTATTTAATTTATGGAATTTCAAATTGACGCAACTTCACAAGGGGCAAGAGCTTGTACGATAAAAACAGCTCATAGTACTATTTTAACTCCTGTTTTTATGCCTGTTGGAACTCAAGGAACAGTAAAAGCACTTGATGCAAATGATATGTTAGAACTCGGAGCAAAAATCATTTTAGGAAATACTTATCACTTGTATTTAAGACCAACAAGCAAACTTATAAAAAAGTTTGGTGGGCTTCACGGTTTTTCAAAATTTCCAAACTCATTTTTAACAGATAGTGGTGGATTTCAAGCATTTTCTTTAAGTGATAACTCAAAGCCAGATGAAAATGGGATAATGTTTAAATCTCATATTGATGGAAGTAAACACTACTTTACACCTAAAAGTGTTTTGGATACTCAATATGAATTAAATAGCGATATTATGATGATTTTAGATGATTTAGTTGCCCTTCCAAATACAGATGAAAGAATCAAAAAATCTATTGAACGAACTACAAAATGGGCAAAAGAAGCAATAGATTATCATATGGAACAAAAATCAAAAGGTATTGGAACACATCAAAATATCTTTGCAATTATCCAAGGTGGAACTAGTAAAGAGTTTAGAAAACTAAGTGCCCAACAACTTTGTGATATGAGTGATTTTGATGGTTTTGCTATTGGTGGACTTAGTGTTGGCGAACCAAACCAAGATATGTATGACACGGTTGAGTGGACTACTCAATTTATGCCAAAAGAGAAACCTAGATATTTAATGGGCGTTGGAACACCTGAAGATTTGATAGAAAATATCGAACGAGGTGTTGATATGTTTGATTGTGTTATGCCCACAAGAAATGCAAGAAATGGTACATTATTTACAACTTTTGGAAAACTAAATATCAAAAAAGCCCAATTTAAAGAAGATGATAAACCAATAGACGCATGTTGTGAATGTTACACTTGTAAAAATTTTACTAGAGCATATCTAAACCACCTTTTAAGAGCTGGTGAAATAACATATTTTAGATTAGCTTCTATTCATAATATTCACTACTATTTAGATCTTATGAGAAAAGCAAGAGAAGCTATATTAATAGATAATTGGGAAGAGTTTAAAAAAGAGTTTTATACTAAAAGAAGTAAATAATCTCTTTTTTGATAAAATAAAAAACTAAAATTTGAAGGAAATTTGAAGATGACAATAGTTGATGATAAACTAATAGCAAAATTAGAAAAACTTTCAAGCCTAAAACTTGATGAATCAAAAAAAGATAAAATGAAAAATGATATCTCTCAAATGCTAGATTTTGTTGAAAACTTAAATGATATTGATGTATCAAACATTGAAGCAACATTCAGTACAGTAAGTGGGGGAACACCTTTAAGAGAAGATATTTCATCTCAAAATTTAGAACTATCAAATCATATTTTGAATCATGCTCCAAAAAGTGAAAATGGGTATTTTATAGTTCCAAAAATTATTGAATAGGAAAATTATTGTGATTACAGTTTATGGTATAAAAACTTGTGGAAGTGTAAGAAATGCTTTAAAATTCTTTAAAGATAACAATATCGAAGTTGAATTTTTTGATTTTAAACAAAAATCACCAACAACTTCTCAAATAAAAAATTGGATAAAAAAAGTTGATATAAATATCCTTTTTAATAGTAAAGGTACAAAATATAAAACTCTAAATTTAAAAGAGTTAAATTTAGATGAAAATAGAAAATATGAATGGCTTTGTAAAGAACCTATGATTTTTAAAAGACCAGTTATTGAATATGGTGATAAGCTTATAGTTGCTTGGGATGAAGAAGAGTATAAAAAGATTTTTTTATAAAAACTAGAAAGAAAAATCTTTCTAGTTTTTATGTGTTTTAATTTTTCAAATTATATATTTGTTTTGATGTTAAAATTATTCTTACCCAATAAATAATCCATACAGAACATCCAACAATTGCACCAATAACTGGTATCCAACTATACAAAAATGCTAAGGCAAAAACCCAACCTATAATTTCTGGGTATTTTATAGTATTTTTTGGTAAATTCAACTCTAACTCTAAAACTTTTGTAGCTTCTAGCATCTTAATATGATATACGATTATAGCTACCACAGACCAAATTGGAATGAGTTGTGTCCAAACCCAAGCTCGATGAATAATAGTGATACCATTATTTTCATCTCTTATTAATTTTACTAGCTTATCTAAACTTAAAAGATAAAATATTATAACTATAAAAATACACAAAACTATAAAAAGAACCAATAATGTCATATTTATTCCTTAAATTATTTTTTAATAATAAAGTTTACAAATATTTATGTTGTATAAAAGGAAAACTATCCTTTTACTAATTATTTTCTAGCCTCTTTTAAAGTATCAGCTATCATAAATGCTAATTCCAAAGCTTGGTCAGCATTTAATCTTGGGTCACATTGAGTATGGTATCTATCAGCTAAACCTGCTTGAGTAATAGCAGCTGATTTACTTCCTGTACACTCTGTAACATTTTGTCCTGTCATCTCAAGATGAATACCTCCAGCATAAGAACCTTGAGCCTTATGAATTTGGAAAAATTGTTTTACTTCACTCAATATTGATTCAAAATCTCTAGTTTTATAACCATTCTCTGCCTTTATTGTATTTCCATGCATTGGATCACTTGACCAAAGAACTTTTTTACCTTCATCTTCAACTTTTTTTAGTAGTTTTGGGAAATGATCAGCTATTTTTTCTGCTCCCATTCTTACAATTAAATTCAATCTTCCAGCTTCATTTTCAGGATTTAATGCATCTATTAATCTTATTAATTCATCTTCTTTCATAGATGGACCAACTTTACAACCAATAGGATTTTTTATACCTCTAAAATACTCTAAATGAGCTCCATCAAGCTCTCTTGTTCTATCTCCAATCCAAAGCATATGTGCCGAACAGTTAAACCAATCTTTTGTTATAGAATCTCTTCTAGTAAGTGATTCTTCATAGTTTAGCAAAAGTGCTTCATGAGATGTAAACAGTGTAGTTTGATTTAATTGTGGAGTATTTTCACTTGTTATTCCACAGGCTTTCATAAATGCCAAACTTTGAGATATTTTATCTGCAAGTTCTTCATATTTTGAACCTAAAGTATTATCTTTTACGAAATCTAAATTCCATAAATGCACTTGATTTAAATCAGCCATTCCACCTCTTGCAAATGCTCTTAAAAGGTTCATAGTTGCTGCACTTTGGTTATATGCTTTTATAAGTTTTTGAGCATCAGGTTCTCTTGCACTACTTGTAAAATCGATATCATTTATAATATCTCCTCTATAAGATGGAAGACTTATACCATTTATATCTTCAAAATCAGAACTTCTAGGTTTTGCAAATTGCCCAGCAACTCGTCCAACTTTTACAACAGGACAACCACCTGAGAAAGTAAGAACAACTGCCATTTGCATAATAACTTTAAATAAATCTTTTATATTTGTAGCATTAAAAGCATTGAAACTTTCTGCACAATCTCCACCTTGAAGTAAAAAAGCTTCACCATTTACAACTTTTGCTAGTTGTTTTTTCAAGTTTAGAGCTTCACCTGCAAAAATCAATGGAGGATATGAAGCTATCTCTTTTTCTACTTGTTTTAAAGCTTCTAAATCATTATAAGTTGGTTGTTGTTTTATAGGGAAATCTCGCCAACTATTTGGTGTCCAATTTTTCATTTTTTTACCTTTATATCTTATCTAATGGATAAATTTTATCCACTGTAACTTAATTAGTGTTTAAGTTTTGACAACAAATCTCTAAAAGAGATTTTGAATGCTTCTAAACCATCTTCCAAAAGTTTTTCATAGACTTTTTTCATATCAATATTTTCTTTCTTTAAGGTTTCAAAATATTTATCACATTCTACTTCACTTACACTTGGTGATGCTTCTTTTTTACCATCTTTTACCCAATCTTCAATAGTTGCTAGAGGTGCAGTATTTACAGAGTTTGGATAAATTAAGTTATCTATATAATAACTTGGATTTAATTCATTACCTTTTACACCTGTACTTGCAAAAAGTGTTCTAATATTTGAATTTTCAAACTTATTTACTTCGTGATAGCATTTTATGGCATTCATAATACCAAGTTTTGAAGTTTGTAAACCTTTTTGGCTTAACTCTTTATCCATTAATCTATCAAATCTTGAAACAAATACTGAAATTACAGCTTTTGTATCTTTGTTTGAATCTTTTATTCCTTCATCTAAAGCTTTTGCACAGTTAATTGCTTGTTCTGGAGAAAAAATCAAAGTTGCATTCACATGTATTCCTCTTGAACTTAACTCTCTCATAGCAATATATCCAGCTTGTGTTGCTGGAACTTTTATCATTACATTATCAGCATTGATTGATTGGTATAATCTTATACCCTCATCAATAGTTGCTGAAGCATCATCACACAAAAGTGGATCAACTTCAATAGAGATGAAACCATCATCACTATTTTTTTTATTTAGATTGTCCAATAAAAAAGCTGCTCTTTTGATATCTGTTAAAGCTAACTCTTCATAGATTGTTTTTTCATTATTTGCTTGAAGCATATCAAGTTGTTGTTTGTAAGCAACAGAACTAGTAATTGATGATTCAAAAATTGCTGGATTTGAAGTTGCTCCGTGGATAATTCCATCTTTTATTATCTCTTGAAATCTATTTTCTAAAAAATCTCTCTCAATAAAATCACACCAAAGTGAATAGTTTATATCTTCTTTTAATCCCATAAATCAAGCCTTTATATAATCTAAAATTTTTGTCAAATCTTTTGTATCAACTACAATATTTGCCTCTTTCTTAAGTATCTCTTTTGCACAAAAAGCCACTCTTGTATCAGCTTTTGCAAACATACTCAAATCATTTGCACCATCTCCACAAACTAAAGTATCTGCTTTACTTATTTGTAAAAGAGATTGTAATCTTTCTATCATATCTCCTTTTGAGTATGAGAACATCATATCTCCACCAACAAGTCCTGTTAAAAAGCCATCTTTTTCATGTAAAATATTTGAAAAATCTGCATCAAGCCCTAATTTTACTTTAGCAGGAGTTGTTCCTAATCTAAAACCACCGCTAAAACAAACTACTTTATAGTTCATTCTTTTTAATTCAGTTATTAACTCATATGAGCCATTCATCAAAGGTAAGTTATTACAAATTTGTACAACTTTATCATAAGGCATACCTTTTAATAAAGATACTCTAGTAGTAAGTGATTCAAAAAAATCAAGTCTTCCACTCATAGCTTCTTCAGTTATTTTTTTTACTTCTTCCCCAACATTATAGGCATCTGCAAGAAAATCTATAGTTTCTCCATCCATAAGTGTTGAGTCAAAATCAAAAACTGCTAATTTCATAAATTATCCCTAATTTTAGTCTTTAAAAGATATAATAATATCTAAATTTAACTAAATAGTTTAAAAGGAAGATATTTTAAAATGTTTGAAACACTCATCAAAAAACTTCAAGAAGACAAGTATTTAACACTTGAAACAACACCTCAACATGAACCATCTATGCACAATATTATTGAAAAGATTAAGAAATTCAAAATTAATGAAAAAGTAGATGGATTTACTTGTACAGATAGTCCTTTAGCAAAATTAAAATATAACTCTTTATTTGCAGCAGTTAAACTTCAACAAGAGTTTAATAAACCAGCTATTGCAACAATGACAATGAGAGATAGAAATAAAATAGCTTTGCAATCTGATTTATTAGGGGCAAATGATTTTGACATAAGAGCAATTTTAGCACTAACAGGAGATCCTGCCAAAATGAGTGACCAACCAAATAGTAAAGGAGTATTTGAAGCAAACTCACTAATGCTTTTAAAGATGATAAAATCTTTTAATTATGGTATGGATTTTGCTGGACGACCTTTTAAAATAGAACCAAAACAAATATTCCCTTTTGGAGTTGTAAACTCTTATGCTAAAAGCTTTGGTTCTTTAGAGAAAAAGATGTTTTTAAAAATACAAAATGGAGCAGTAGGTGTTATCACACAACCAGTTTTTGATATAGAAAATGCAAAAAAATTGCTAGAGAGTTTTGATATAGCAAAAGAAGGTGTGGAAGGTGAAAAGAAAAAAGCACAACTTATTTTTGGACTTTTCCCTATCACAAAACTTAGAACAGCACTATTTTTATCTGCACAAGTTCCAGGTATTCATGTGCCACAATTTTGGATTGATGAGTTAGAAAAGGCTCATAATATAGGAGAAGATGAAGAGTATAAAATCGGAATGAAATTAAGCCGAGATTTATTCAATGATATAAACAAAATTCATCCAAAAATTCATCTTATGACTTCAAACAATAATTTTAACTTAGCAAATGAACTTTTATCTTGAAATTAGCTAGTATTGATGTTGGATTAAAAAGGATTGGGGTTGCTATTTGTTTGACTAGTAATATAGTAACACCTCAAAATGCAATTTTAAGAAAAAATAGAAACCAAGCTGCTGCTGATGTCAATGCCTTTTTAAAAGAGTGGGAAATAGAAAAACTTATAGTTGGATTTCCTACTTCAAGTGAAGATATGCAAAATAGAATAAAACACTTTGTGAATTTACTTGAACTAAAAATTCCTTATGAATTTTGTGAAGAAAATATGAGTTCTATTGAGGCTGAAGATTTAATAAAAGGCGAAATAAAATATAAAAGAGATGGAAGAATAGACTCAATAGCCGCAAAAATTATATTAGATAGATTTTTAACTAAAAATAAATAATATTCAAGATGGATATGTTAGGAGACATTTGGGGTATCCATCTTGAAAAGTTCTTAAATAGATTGTGTAATTCTAATAAATATTTTTTTAATATCATTTGACTTATATCAAATTTTAACTTTTTTTAGACTATTTACAACAACGGCTATTGCAAATCCACCATCGTGAGTAATACTTAGATGTGATTTTTTAATTTTAAATTTTTTTCTTAAATTTTTGCTATATTTTATCTTTGGAGCATTGTTTTTGTCTTTTTTTATTTTTATATCATCAAAAGAACAAATCTCTCCAATTCCAGTTCCTATTGCTTTACTAGCAGCTTCTTTTGCTGCCCAAAATCCAGCAGCTGTTTGATATGATTTTACAAACTCTTGTTCATCTTTATTCAAAAATCTATCATAAAACTTCTCACCAAACTTATCATACATCTTTTTTATTCTATCTATACTTACTATATCTATACCTATCATTTAATCCTATCTTTTGTATAATTTTACCTATGAATATCTTTGTAAAAAAACTATTATACATTATTGTTATGCTATTTATTATTAGCTTAATATCTTTTATTGCTATAAATTTAGCTCCAAACTCATTTTTTGCAAGTGGAGAGTTAAATCCAAATATTACTCCTGAAGCAATAGAACAACTAAAAGCTATATATGGACTTGACAAACCTTTATATATACAGTTTTTTTCATGGATCGCAAATATTTTACAGCTTGATTTTGGTATATCATTTGCAAGTGGAGAAAAAGTAAAAGAAGAAATTTTAAGTAGAATTCCTATAACTTTAACTATAAATATTATCTCTATGTTACTTATTTTTATTATTTCACTATATTTTGGTATAAAATCAGCTACGAAAAAAAATAGTTTTTTTGATAAATTTACAAATCAACTTTCACTTTTAAGTTTTTCAATGCCATCTTTTTATTTGGCTCTTGTTTTAGTATTGATTTTTTCTATAAAATTTGAACTATTCCCAATAGCTGGACTTCATAGTGTAGCAAATGATGGAAGTTTTACTTACTATTTAGATTTTGCTTGGCATTTATTTTTGCCAATATTTATAATAGTTTTTGGCGGGATTGGAAGTTTGATTTTGTATATACGAGCTTTGACAATAGAAATATTAAAAAGTGATTATATATTTTTTGCACGTGCAAGAGGACTAAGCCAAAAAACGATTTTAAGATACTATATTTTACCAAATTTATATCCGCCAGTTATCACACTTTTAGGACTTTCTCTACCAGGAATTATTGGTGGAAGTGTAATACTTGAAACGATATTTTCAATAGATGGTATGGGATTGCTATTTTATCAAAGTGCTTTAAGTCATGATTATCCAGTCATTATGGGAATACTGATAATTGGAGCATTTTTAACATTAATAGGAAATATGTTTGCTGATTTAGTTTTACTAAAATTAAATCCAAATTATGAAGAGAAATAAATTTGAATAAGGAAAAAAATTGGAAGTTATAAAAACAATAGAAGAGTTACAAAATATTAGAAAAAATATAACGAAAAGTGTTGGTTTTGTACCAACAATGGGTGCTTTACATAATGGACATATATCTTTGATAAAAAAGGCAAAAGAAGAAAATGAGATTGTAATTGTATCTATTTTTGTAAATCCAACACAATTTTTACCAAATGAAGATTTAAGCAAATATCCTAGAAAGGATGAAGCTGACATAAAAATTTGTCAAATGTGCAAAGTGGATTATCTTTTTATGCCAGAAGTTTCTACAATGCACACAAATGAAGAAGTTTTAATAAAAGCTCCTCAAAATAGCTATGTTTTAGAAGGTTTCACAAGACCAGGTCATTTTGATGGAGTTTTACAAGTTGTACTAAAATTATTTAACTTAACACAGCCTACAAATGCCTATTTTGGGAAAAAAGATGCTCAACAGTTGGTGCTTATTCAGCAAATGGTAAAAAATCTATTTTTACCAATCAATATTATTCCTTGTGATATTGTAAGAGAAGTTGATGGTTTAGCTCTTAGTTCAAGAAATGTTTATTTGGATAAAACTCAAAGAGAGAATGCTTTGCTTATATCAAAATCACTTTACATGGCTGGTTCGTTAATTGCAAGTGGAGAAAGAAATATCAAAGCGGTAAAAGATAAAATATATAAAATTATGAACTCTTTAGATATAGAATATGTTACCATTGTAGATAAAAATTTCAATGAAATTAATATTATAGAACCATCAAATACAATAATTTTAGTTGTTGTAAGATTTGGAAATGTAAGATTACTTGATAATATTTGGTTATAAAAGAGTATTTTCTAATTACTCTTTTATAAATTTTGCTATTTCTTTATTATTTTGATCAAAAAATCGTAAATTCTTACCATTTATTTCATAACTTTTTACATTACTTAATACACTCGAAAAGTTATGCTCAGTTGTCATATCAGGACACATCATCATTGTACTTCCAGCTTGTGCTAAAGTTAATTTACCATTATCCTCTTTAAAACTAGAGAAGAAATTATTGCATCCTAAATTACCAAATACTCTTCCATCTTCTTCAAAATTAATATTTGCAACTTTTCTATCATTTTTAACATCTACATTGTTTAAAACTAAAGCTTTCCATTTTGTATTTTTTAAAGTTTTCATATTTTCTAATCCATTTTGTTTTGTACTACAAGAAGTCAAAAATAAAGTTGAAATAACTGCAATGAATAATATACTTAAAAAAGATTTTTTTATCATATCTATACTCCGTAAATTAAAAATATATACGATGATAATATCTTATTTTCTATTAATTTACAAAAATAAACGATTATGCTAAAATTCACAAAAAATTATAAATATAAAGTAGATTAATGAAATTTTCAACACAAAAACCAAAGAAAAAACTACATATGGTAAGTCTTGGCTGTACAAAAAACTTAGTTGATAGTGAAGTAATGTTAGGAAGATTGAGTGATTATGAACTAACAGATGATACACAAAATGCTGATGTAATCATAGTAAATACATGTGGATTTATAGATAGTGCAAAACAAGAAAGTATTAATACAATTTTAAATTTACACGAAGATAGAAAAAAAGAATCTGTTTTAGTAATGGCTGGGTGTTTAAGTGAAAGATATAAAGAAGAACTTCAAAGTGAACTTCCTGAAATCGATGTTTTTACAGGGGTTGGAGATTATGACAAAATAGATTTACTTGTAAATGAAAAAAGAAGTAAATTTACAAATGAAGTATTTTTAGCAAGTGAAAATAATGAAAGGGTAATAACAGGTTCTTCATATCACGCTTATGTAAAATTAAGTGAAGGCTGTAATCAAGCCTGTTCATTTTGTGCAATTCCCTCATTTAAAGGAAAACTTCACTCAAGAACTTTACAATCCCTTGTAAAAGAAGTTAAACATCTAGTTTCTAAAGGATTTATTGATTTTTCATTTGTATCGCAAGATTCTTCTTCATATTTACGAGATATGGAAGAAAAAAATGGTCTTGAACTTTTAATTGAAGAAGTTGAAAAAATAGAAGGCATAAAAACAGCTAGAATTTTATATCTTTATCCATCAACAACAACTGTGAGTTTAATAGATAAAATTGCTGATTCTAAAATATTTGTAAACTATTTTGATATGCCCTTACAACATATATCACAAAATATGCTAAAAATTATGAAAAGAGGGAAAGGGGTAGAGAAATTAAATGAGCTTATGAACCATATGAAAAGTAAACCAAACTCTTTTGTAAGAACTACATTTATTGCTGGACATCCAGGTGAAAAAGAAGAAGAGTTTGAAGAACTTTGTAAATATGTAGAAGAGTTCAATTTTGATAGAGCAAATGTATTTTCATATTCAGATGAAGAAGGTACAACTGCTACTTTAAGAGCCGATAAAATAGCACAAGAATTAATTGATGAAAGAGCAGAAATTTTAGGAGAAATAATTGCACAAACTACTCAAATATCCCTAGAAAATGAAATTGGCAAAACTTTTGAAGTTTACATTGATGGAGAAAGTGATGAACATGAATATTTATTAAGTGCTAGAAAAACTATTTGGGCTCCAAATATAGATGGAGAAATTTATATAAATGACAATGAAAGTGAACAAGAGTTGAAATTTGGGCAAGTTTATACTGTAAAAGTAACAGAACTTGCTGGAGATAAACTACTTGCAACAGTTATAAAGTTATGAATTTAGATTTTAGTGTAGTTGAAAAATCAAAAAATCTTTTAGCCTTTTCAGCTGGTATTGATTCTACTGCACTATTTTTCTTACTTTTGGAAAAGAATATTCCTTTTGATATTGCAATAGTAAATTATAATATAAGGAAACAATCCAAAGATGAAATTTTATATGCAAAAGAACTAGCAAAAAAATATAATAAACAAATCTTTATAAAAGATATTCAAACTAAAGATTTATCAAATTTTGAAAAAATTGCTAGAGATATAAGATACAATTTTTTTGAAGAAATTATAAAAGAAAACTCTTATGAAATTTTAATAACTGCTCACCAATTAAATGATAAATTAGAGTGGTTTTTTATGCAACTATCAAAAGGAGCTGGGCTTATTGAACTAATTGGATTTAATAACGTTGAACATAAAGAGAATTACAAAATTTACAAACCACTTTTAAGTATTTCAAAATATGAATTAGAAGTCTTTTTGCAAAAAAATAATATAAAGTATTTTATAGATAATTCAAATTTTGACGAGAAGTATAAAAGAAACTATTTTAGACACAATTTTTCAGATAAATTCTTAGATGAATTTAAACAAGGCGTTATAAATTCATTTAAATATCTTCAAAATGATTTAAACTCTTTAAGTATAAACATAAATCCTATAAAAAAAATTGAAGAATTAGAAATATTTGAAAATCAAAATGATGACAACTTAAATATTAGAATAATAGATAAATCTTTAAAAAGAAGAGGAATAGTGATTAGTTTTTTACAAAGAAAAGAAATTTTAAAACAAAAAGAGATTACTATTTCAGATGAAATAAATATTTCTATTACAAAAGAATTTATCTATATTGCCCCAAAAACTGATATTACAATGAAAAAAGAATTCAAAGAAGAGTGTAGAACAAAAAAAATTCCAAAAAATATAAGAGAATACATTTTTATTAAAAGAATAGAGCTAAAAAGCTTAATTTTTTAAAAAACTTTTCATCTTTTTTATTTTATTGAGTTCAATTCTTGCTACTTCTTGTTGTTGTTTTAAGAACTGTAAATTTTTATAAAATAGTTCTTCAAATCTTAGTAAATCAGAAAGCTCTAAATCTAAATCTTCTATTGCATTATGTGTAAAATTATCATTGTACCAAATAACTAAAGAATTAGCTTTGTCAAACGAATCTAATGAATCTATATAGTTTAACTCATTTAAAATTTTTAAAGATTTGTCTCTTCTTTCCATGCGTCAATCAATCCTTGTGTAACTTTCATAACTTGGTTAATAGAGTTTATATTATCATCAATTCCTGCACTAAAAAGAGTCTCAATTTGATATAAATATAAACCATCTAAATAATAAGACACTTCACCACCATCAAAATCAAGTACATTTCTAAGTTCATCAAAAATTGCAATTGATTTATTTATATATGTAAACTTTTTTTCAACATCACCTTCTTGTATAGCATTTTTTACAAATGAAAGATATTTAATTATCCCTTCATAAAGTTTTAAAACTAAAACATAAGGATCATCTGATATTGCATTTTGTTGATTATATAATTCAATCCCCATAAATATTTAACTCCAGATTAGCATTTTTTCGAGTATATAATATCTTTGCTTAAACACAAGGTGTTATAACACCTTGTTATTTAGAAGCAACTGATTGTTGAATCATCATTTTTAAACTAGAAAATGATGCCTCCATTTGATTTATTATAACACCATATGATGCAAATTGCTGTGCCATTTGAGTATATTTATTTTCAAGTGTTGTTTCTGCAAGCTCTTTATCTTTTTTCATAGCTTCTTCTCTTGAAAGCATATTTAACTCATAATCAATTAAACCTTTTTTAACTCCACTAATACTAATAGTTTCATCAAGTAAAGTAGCTATTCCTTTTTGTTCAGGAACTCCAGCAAATAAATCTTCTAAATCTTTTGTACCATTTTTTATAGATGCTTCAAAATCTTTTGAACTAAAATTTAAATCTCCACTTTTATCATCAAGAGAAAACCCGAAACTAAATAAAGATTTATCACTATTTCCTGTACCAAAAAGATTATTTTTAATTTGTGACAACATATCTCTTAAAGCACCTTTATCTTCAACAGTTGATTCACTTGAATAAATTTCATTTTCTATTTCAGCTCTTAAATCATTATAAGCATTTGCAAAATCTTGCATCTGTTTTGATAAAGTTGTGGTATCATTTTCTATATTAATTGTAGATTCTCCACCAGTTTTTGTAGCAGTTATCTTAAGTCCATCTACAGTAATAGTGTTTGAACTATTTGAGTAATCAACTCCATCAACTTTCATTTTCATATCTTGAGCTTTTAGAACATTATTAGCTTCAACATTCAAACCTAGGTGATTTAAAGCAGTTGCATCTGAACCTTCAAATTTTATTTTATTTGCCTCTCCAGTTTCCATACTTTTTATAGATATTCTAAATTTTCCAGTTGAATCTTCAACTATTGAAGCTTGTACTCCATCAATTTTGTTTATCTCTTTAACTAAATCACTATATGATTTATCTGTTGTATCTATGTTTGTTCCATTGATAGTTAAAGCACCTTGATTTACTTTACTGTCTTTTGTTGTAGTAGTTCCATCAAATTGATTTGTCTGCCAAACATCTTTATTTGCTAATTCTTCAACTTTTACTCTTACTGAACCTACTTTTAAAGCACTTAAATCATCTGAATCAAAAACTACTCCATCACCAGAAACATTTGCACTTTTTTGATTGAAAGCATTTGAACCACTAGATTGATTTAAACTAAATAAACTAACTGCATTCAAAAGGTCATCAACTTTTGTACTAATTTTAGAAATTACCTCTTTTTCAGAAGCAAAATTTTCAAGTTTTTTTTCTAAAGGTTCAACCGTAGCTTTTCTATCAACTGCTTTTAATTTTTCTAACATATCACTATTTAGTGATGCTGCTTGTCCAGAACCTAAACCTAAAATTCCATTTGCCATTTGCTACTCCTTTTATAAAATTTATCTCTTCATACCAAGAAGAGTTTGTATCATTTCATCAACTGCTGTAATAACTTGTGCATTCGCACTAAATGCTGCTTGAAATTTCATTAAATCAATCAACTCATCATCTTTTTTTACACTAACAACATCATTGTATGATGTTCCTAAATTTTGAGATATTGAATCTTGTACTTCATAAGCATACCTAGAATCTTCTCTATCAGAAGATACACCTACTCTTAAATTTCTAAAATATTCAGTTAATGATGTAACATTTTTAGAATCAGGATCTTGTGCTTTACCTTCGAAAGATAAATCTTTCTTCCATTGTATTGAAGCTAAATAATCAAGGTTTTCTTGTTTTAAATCATTTACTGCATTCTTATTGAATTTCAATGTTTTTACACTAGCTCCACTAAATAAATTTAAATCCACAATATCTCCACCATTTGGAGGAAATGGTGAAGTATTGTGTTCGTCTGAAGCATTTCTACCATATACATAATCATCTTGCCCTACTCTAATGTAAGAAGATGTAATATCTGCTAATGTTTGAGCAAAATTATCTAACATATCAAGATAAGATTGAAATTTATTATTTGAATTTGAAGTAGATAAGTTCTCTACTTGTGCTTTTATAGTTCCTGATTTCAAATTCAAATCATGATCCAAAATTCTCAAAACTGTATCAGATTGTGCATCTTTACTTTCTGATTCATTTCTATATATCTTTTCTCTTGAATCTATATCTGTTCCAGTTTTTCTTTCTATACTAAAACTACCTATAAAATCATTTTCTTTACCTTCTATATTTGACTCGATTCTAAGATAATTGTCACTATTTGGATACATAGGAACTTTTTTACCATTTTCTTCTACATATTCTCCATTATATGCTGTTACAACTTTACTCATATTAGGATCATTGTTTATTTTTACCATCATAGCTCTTGTTAAATTATCATTATCAACAACCATCGTAGTTATATTACCATCGCCAAGCCAATCACCTGTAACGCTTTCACCTATTCTTACACTAACAGAAAACTCATTGTTTAGTTTATAAGTAATAACATCATCATTATCATAAGGTGCTTTTGGTGTAAATAATCCATCATCTTCATATTTTAAAGAGTCAAATACTGTTGTAGAACCATCTGCATTTGTTTTTAAGAGATTATATTTATCTACCTGACTAGTTTTTACATCATTTATTTCTATTTGTCTTGAAAATACATCATTGCTTAAAGCTACAACATTACCAATTTTTATCTCATAAAAACCTTGATCTCTATTTATATCAACATCTACATATTTTGATAACTCAAGTTCTAATAAATCTCTTTTATCTAATAAATCATTTACTGAAGGATCATATTTTTCTATTTTTGCATTAGTATCAGCAATCTCTTTTAAAATTTGGTTCACTTTCTTAATATCTGTTGATAATTCTGTTCTCTCTATTGATTGCTGTTTTTGAACACTTGTATACAAATTTTGCAATGATTCAACAACAACTGCACCTTGACTTTGTAAAGCACTTCTATATACTTGAGAACTAGGATTTGTTCTTAAATTTTCAACTGATTGAAAATATCTATTTAAATCTATAGAAAAACCACTATCATTAGTCTCTTTAAAAATAGTTTCAACACCACCTAGCATATTGGTTAATTTATCATAGTAGTTTGCTTTTGTGCTTTCTTGTATAAATTTATCATACATATATTGAGAAGTAACTCTTGAAACTCCATCAAAACTAAGTCCACGTCCAGTTATATGAACACCATATTGACCAATTTCGCTTAAGTTAGCAACTCTTTTTTTATACCCAGGAGTATTTTGATTAGCTTGATTATTACCAACATTGTCTATTGCATATCTTGAACCATGTAGCCCAGTTTGTGCAACACTTAAAGTGGAAAACATATTAACTCCTTTGTATAATCTTTAAAATTATTACATTACATTTCTTAATTTTAGTTTAAAATGGCCATATCGCTCTTAGTATTCTTGTTCCCCATGGTGCTTGTAATATATCTGCTTCAACACCATCTTTCTTATACAATAACTTTAAATTAGCAATTTGTGATGAATTTATAGAATTATCAGATGATATATCATAAGGACGAATAACTCCAGTTATTATGATTTCTTGTTTCTGACCATCTAAAATAACTTCTTTATTACCTTTTATAAAATAGTTCCCATTTTGATAAGTCTCTTCTATTACAGCTGAAATTTTGGTATCAAAATTTTCTTTTACTTCTGTTTTTACTTTTCCTTTATCACTATCACTACTTTGTGTATTAAAATTTACTCCCAGATTTGCATTAAACTTATCAGTAGCATTTCCAACAGCTCCACTTAAATTATTTCCTCCCATAGCAGCAAACATCCCTCCACCATAGTCTGTTTGTCTATCACTTGTTAACTCTCTTTTATTGTCACTTTTTTGAGTTAAACCTTCATTAATTTCAACTTGAATAATATCTCCAATTTGTAAATCTTTTTTATCTGCAAATAATGATGTTCCTTGAACTGAATATAAAGAACCTTTTTTGCTTTTTACTACTGGAATTTCTCTTGGAATTTGTTGTTCTGGTTTTGAAAAATCAATCTCAGGTTGAGATAAAGCACCACAAGCTGTAAAAACAATCGTTATAATAGTTAATAATATAGTTTGTTTCATTATTTTAACCTACTTTTTAAAATATGTTCTATATCTACTACAACTACAACATCATTAAAACTTTTTTTTACTAATGCCATAGCACCGTATCTAATTGTAATAGCCTCAATATTTGTATTTGGTTTAAAAATATACACTATCTTATTTTTTACAATCTTAACATCTTCTATATATTCTTGACCAACCAAATCTACAACTTTTTCAGCTTCTATTAAAATAATTCGTTGAGCATCTTGCTGCTCTTTTACTCTTTTCTCATTTTCAAATTTTATAAGATTTAATTCTTCTTCTTGAGCTTTCTGTAAGTCTAATTTTGCAATATTCTTCTCTTGGTTTAAATATGCCAAATATATTATCCCAAAAAATAGAGAGATAATAAAAAATATTTTTAAAATATTATTACTTTTTTTTCTTTTCTTTATTGCTACTATCATCTATTTTATTACAAATGTAGTAAATAAAATATTACTTACTACATTACTATTTGTCCTTGTAACATAGTTTAAAATATTATTTATCTCACTGATTAGTTCATCTTTTAATTGACTTTTCCCACCAACAGTCAATAACTCCTCAGAACTTCTTGAACTCACTTGAGTGATAACCACATCAGTAATCTCAGCTAAATAATCTTGAACTATTTTTTCAATTGTAGGGTCACTACTTCTAATAGAAAAAGATAACTTCATAATCTTTTCTCTACCTCTTGAATCTGTAAGATTTAAAACTAATTCATTAACATCTGCTTTAAATTTAGCTTCAGCACCAGAAGATTGGTTATTATTCGTTATTGGAATCTCACTTGTTTGTTCACTACTTGAATTAGTATTTGAAATTTTATCTAATAGAAAATATGTCCCACCAGCAACAGCCATTATCAGTACAATTACAAGAACTAATAAAACTATCAATAATCCCTTACCATCTGATGGTTTTTTTACTATTTCATTTTCATCTGCCATTTTTTAGTCCCTTCTGTCTTTGTCTTTATTATATCTCTCTAGTTTTTGTGTTAAAATAGAAGCATTCTCCAAGCTTAAAAACTTCATAATATTAGAAATATTTGATTCCTTTAGTCTAAGGATTATATCAAAAACATCTTCAAGTTTACCTTCGAGTATCATTTGATCAAAAATTTCTGCCGCTACTTTTGCTTTCATCTGTTCAAAAACTCTGATAGATTTTTTCTTAATCTCAGCTCTTATATCTTTTAAAACTTCCTCATTTTTTTCATATAATCTTTTTATTTCAGCTTTTTCTTGTTCTATTTTAGTAAGTATTCCTTCTATCTCTTTTTTATTATTTTGATATTCTTTCTCTTTTTCTGTATAAAAATTATTTAACTCATTTTTTAATTCTAAAACTTCCATTTTTTGTCTAGTTAAAGAACTACTGGTTTCTACATTTGCATTTAAAGTTATTGCAAAAACAAGTGTAATTAAAAATCTATAAATCAATTTAAGCCCTTATATATTTACTTTGTATAAACTCTTCAGATTCCAAAGCTTGCATATCCATAAGAATTTTATTCTTCTCTTTTTTCTCTTCATCTAAAATATATTTATACTGTTCACTCTCTTTTTGAAGTTCTATAATGTCATTTAAAAGCTCTTCAATTTTTTTTATCAAAGTATTTTTTTTTGTTAAAAGTTCTTTTATATAAAATCTTAAACTATCTTTATGCATAGCTAGTATCATAAAATCGGAAATTGAACCAAATTTTTCAACAGTTGCAGTATTTATTCTATTTTTAACAGTTTGCATCTCTTCATCTATTCTATAAACTTCTTGTTCTAAAGTAGATTTTTCTATTAATTTCTGTTCTGTTTGATTTTTCTTTAGATTGTACAGTTTATTAATCAAAATTAACTTCCAAAAATTAAAATTATATTCCAAAGTTCTGTTGTAAAAGATTGCATATGTTCACCAACCCAAGGAAGTGTAATTAATATAAAGATTGAAACAATTATCATCTTTGGAACGAAAGATAATGAAGCATCATTTACTTGTGTAACAGCAGAAAAAATAGAAATTACTAGTCCTATAATCATACTAACAATCAGCGATGGAAGTCCTATTAATAATATAAGCTTAACTGTATTTTGAGATATTGCTAGTAAATCCATATTTAATCTTTTATTTTAATAGTGATCTCTAAAGTTTTATTATTTAATAATTTAGAAATCAAACTAGCTATATCTTGAACATTTGAACTATCAAGTTCTACACTATTAACATTTTTTGTTTCAATAATAGCATTAGGAATATCTTCTAAAGCAGAAATTAAATCTTGTTCATTTAAACCATCCAACTCTAAAAATTCATCATTCATATCATCTCCTTGTACCTCATCATATTCTTCGGCATCATTTAAAATTATTTCTTGTTTATGTTCTTCTAAATCTTCAATTATATCGTTATTTTGATTTATTGTAGCATCAATTTCATCTTTTAATTCAATATTTTCAAATAATCTTGAAGGTTCAATATTTTCCAACTCTTCAAAGTTATTCTCTAAATAATCATAAGTATCTTCATTTTTTTTATCTTCAATAACTTTTTCTAAAATAGACTTATTTGGGAAAATTTGATCTAAAAAATTGACATCTTCAAAAGTTTCACTAACAGATTGAAAATCATCTTCATCTAAATTAGTTGAATTTAAAATATCAGATAAAATATCTTCATCACTTTTTGTATTATCATTATAAATGGAGTCATCGTCATAGTCATAAGATATATTATTTAATCCAAAATCTTCACTAAAAGATTCTAGTGGATTAAAATTACTATCATTTTTATTATCTTCATATATGCTTTTAGATTCAATTAAATTATCGAGTTCTTTTATATCCAATCCTATAGGTTCTTCAATATTTAAATCATCTTCAACTATTGTTTCTTCTTGATTTCCAGTTTCTAAAAGTTTGGATAATTCACTATCTAAATCTAATGCTAAGCTTTCATCTTTTATAGCAAGATTATCTTCTTGTTGTAAGGTCTGTCTATTAAACTTTCTTATAATATAATTCGGGATTTCTTCTAAGGAATCGATAGATAAATCATCTACTCCACATTCAAGTAAAAATTCTTCTTCAATACCATCTTTATGTTTCAAAAAACTAAATTTACTCTTATTTTTAATTATTTTATCATCATCAATTAAATATACATTATTTGGATTTGAAGCTATATTTTCTTTTAATTTTTTAATATCATCTATTTCAACTATATCTAAATCTTCTAATGCTTCATTTATTTTTGAATCTTGTAAAATTTTTTGTATATCTTTTTTAAAACTTTGATTTCCATAGATAAAAATATTCAATATTTGCCCTAATAAAATAAAATACTGCCTAGATTATACCTTTTTTTATTAAATTTTTGATAAAATAATTATTAAAAGTTTATGAAGGATTTTTTTGAAAATATTTATTTTTATTTTACTACTAACATCTTCTTTATTTTCTCAAACTATTAAAGATATATCAAATGTCATAGGAATAAGAGATAATCAACTAATTGGTTATGGACTGATTGTAGGACTTGCTGGAACAGGAGATAAGTCAAAATTTACAATGCAAAGTTTACAAAATCTTCTTACAAATTCTTATATAAAAATTCCAGCTGGTTCTATAAATTCAAAAAATATTGCAGCTGTTATGGTAACTGCTGATTTGCCACCATTTTCAAGACAAGGTGATAAAATAAAAGTTACAGTTTCAACTATTGGTGATTCAACATCAATAGATTATGGAGAACTTTTACTAACTCAATTAAAAGGTGTAGATGGAAATGTTTATGCAGTTGCACAAGGAACTGTAACTGCAAATACAAATAATAAAACAACAGGTTTTATATATGAGGGTGCTACTGTTGAAAATGAACTAGAGTATGAACTACAAAATGAAAAATCTATTCAATTAAGTTTAGTAAAAAGTTCTGCAAAAAATGCAGATTTGATAGAAAAAAAGATTAATGAAACTTTTGGACAAAGATTGGCAACCGCACTTGATACAAGAACTATTGAGGTTCTCAAACCTACAAATATGTCTATTGTAAGTTTTATATCTAAGGTTGAAAACATAGAACTTGATTCGACATTTAGAAAAAAATTAATTATAGATGTAAACAGAGAATCAATTATAACTGGTGGAGATGTTGTTATATCTCCAATTACAATTGCAAGAGATTCATTTACAATTAGAATTAATAAATCTGATTTATCTGAAGAAAATTGGAATAATCCTTCAGTAAATAAAGGTGAAGATATAGGTGATGATGTAAGAATTGCAAATAAACCTGTAATTGATATAAATAATGCAATGATAAATACAAAAAAAGACCCAACAATATCAGATTTAGTACGTTCAATGAAAGTTATGAAAGTACCAATGACAGAAATAATTGACACTATAAAAATGATAAAAGAGATGGGTGCTATTGATGTTGATATTGAGTTAAGAGGATAATATGGCAGAATTTTTAAGTCAAGATGAAATAGATGCTCTTTTAGATATTGCTGAACAAGGTGATGATTTTGATGGAACTAATCCACTTGATAAATTTACAGCTAAAGAAAAAAACTACTCGATATATGATTTTAAAAAACCTAATAGAGTAACACTTGATCAATTAAAAGCTCTTACAACAATGCATGATAAAATGCTAAGAGAATTTACAAATGACTTATCTTCAATGCTTAGAAAAGTTGTTGATGTAAAACTTACATCAATTGAACAAATGACTTATGGGGAATTTATATTATCTATTCCTCAAGTAACTTCACTTAGTACTCTTTCTATGAAACCACTTGATGGAAAAATTGTAATAGAATGTAACCCTACAATTTCACACAAAGTAATTGCTGATTTATTAGGAAGTGGTGCAGTTAATACTATGGATAATCTTGATAGAGAATTAACTGAAATTGAGATAAAAGTTCTTGAACATTTTTATAGAATGTTCATAAAAATTTTATACAAAACTTGGAGTGATGTATCTAGTTTAAATTTCAAAATTGAATCAAGTGATACAAATGCAAATGCTATTCAAATTGTTTCAGATCACGATATAGTTTTGTTAGTTGTATTTGAAATAACAATTGATGAAGATTCTGGATTTTTATCTATTTGTTATCCTATTTCATATATAGAACCACTTTTAAATAAAATTGTTGATAAGATTTTTAGTGAAGGTAAAAATAAAAAACTTAGTCGTAAACAAGACATTAAAACTCTAATTTCAGGTGCAAGAATGAAAATAGAGCCTATTATGGCTGAAACAGAAATGACAGCCTTAGAAATTTTAAATCTAAAAGAAGGAGATGTAATTGTATTTAATAAAAATGCAGCATCTTCGGATAGTATAGTTTATGTTAATAAAAAAGAGAAGTTTTCTGCTGTTTGTGGTATATCAAATAATAGAAAAGCAATAGAGCTAAAATCAAATCTTGATAAAGAAAAACAAGAAACACTAGAATCACTTAGAATTATGAGAGAAGAAAGAGATCAAAAGGCTAAAGAAAATGCTGAAAATATCAAAAAACTTTTAAGCGAAAGAAAAGCAAGTTCTATTCCAATAGGCTAAAAAATTAGCCTATTTTAATTGTCTTCTAAACTCCAAGACAAAGTTTCACCTGAATACATAGGTACAACTTTCTCTTCTTTATATTCATAAACATTTGGAACTATAAAATCTTCTTTTACCAGATTTATAGTTTTTGATTTTAAATTCAGATTATATATTTTTTTAGCATTATTTGATACAAAATCATTTAAATTATCTAAAGAATTATGTTTTTCAAATAATTCGACTAATACTTGTAAAGCAATAGGTGAAGTAAAAACTCCTGCAGCACAGCCACAACACTCTTTTTTATGTTTTGGATGAGGAGCACTATCACTTCCAAACATAAGTTTTGGATGAGCTTTTAATGCCGCATTTAAAAGTGCTGTTCTATCAATTGGAGTTTTAGCTATTGGCTTACAAAATAAATGTGGTTTTAACATACCACCAGCTAAATCATCTAAAGTTATAAGCAAGTGATGTAAAGTTACAGTTGCAAAAAGATTTTGATATTTATCAAGAAGTTCCACTGCATCTTTTGTAGTAATATGCTCCATAATAATTTTTAAATCTGGAAAAGCAATAGCCAAACTCTCATAAATTGGCATAAATTCTTTTTCTCTATCCATCACAAAACCATTTGTTTCTCCATGAATACAAAGAGGTATTCCAAGGCGGCTCATAATCTCTAAAGTTGGTCTTAAAACTTCAATATCCATGGATGAAACTCCAGTTTCAGAGTTTGTAGTAATTCCTGCTGGATATAATTTTATTCCTATAATCTCATTTTTTATATCTTCTAAAAATTCATAACTATAATTGTTTTGAAAAAATAAAGTCATAAAAGGAATAAAATTATCCCCATTACATGCACTAAGTATTCTATTTTTATAAGATAATAAAGCCTCTTTAGTAGTAACGGGAGGAACTAAATTTGGCATAACTAAAGCACCACTAAAAGTTTTTGATGTAAGAGGAGCGACAAGCCGAAGCATGTCGTTATCTCTTAAATGTAAGTGCATATCTAGTGGTTCATTTATAGTAAATGTTTTTGCCATTAAATAGCCTCCTCATCTTGTTCACCAGTTCTTATTCTTATAACTTTTTCTATTGGAGAAACAAATATTTTTCCATCTCCAATTTTTCCAGTTTTAGCTGCTTCAATAATAACTGCAAGAGTAGAATCAACGTCTTCATCTGCAACTATTAGTTCTATTTTGATTTTTGGCAAAAAATCAACAACATATTCAGCACCTCTATAAAGTTCACTGTGTCCTTGTTGTCTTCCATATCCTTTTACATCAGATACAGTCATACCAGCAACTCCAGCTTGAACTAATGCTTCTTTAACTTCTTCAAATTTGAATGGTTTTACTATCGCTTCTATTTTTTTCAAGATCAATCCTTTCTTTAGTTCAATTATTTTAACAAAAGTTTATTAAACTAATATTATATTAGAATGCTCGTTTAAACTCTGGATAAGCTTCTAATCCGCATTCTCCAACATCTAGTCCTTGTAATTCATCATCTTTTTTCGTTCTTATAGGCATAATTTTATTTAATATAAATAACAAGATAAAAGAACTTACAAAAGCAAATATTGCAACAACTACAACACCTTTTAATTGAGTTAAGAATGAGATATCACTAACAAAAATTCCAACTGCTAATGTTCCCCAAATTCCATTTGTTAAATGCACAGATAAAGCCCCAACAGGATCATCTATTCTTAATTTATCAAACATAAATACACTAGCAACAACAACAGCTCCACCAATTGCACCTACTAAAATAGGAGTATAAACATCCATTACATCTGCTCCAGCTGTAATTGATACTAATCCACCTAATCCACCATTTAAAATCATAGTAATATCAAATTTTTTGTACATTGCATACATAATAATTGCTACAGTAATAGCTCCTGCAAAACCAGCTGTATTTGTATTTAAGATTACAAGTGCTACTAAATCAGCATCTGCTTTAGTTGACATTGTCCCAACACTTCCACCATTAAATCCATACCAACCAATCCATAAAAGTAAAGCACCAAGAGTAACTAAAGGTACATTTGAAGCTGGAATAACTCTAACTCCACCATCTTTAGTATATCTCCCTGTTCTTGCTCCAATTATCAATAAAGCAGCTAGTAAAGCCCAACCACCAGTACTATGAATAATTGTTGATCCAGCTAGATCATGCATAGATGATATATCTAATATAGTATCTTTTAAGAAGTTTGCTCCCCAAGTTAAATTAACTACCAATGGATATAAAATTGTAGCCATAATTAGCGTAAATATCGCTATTGGTACAACTTTAACTCTTTCACTAATACCACCACTCATAATGTTCATAGCCTTTCCAACGAAAGCCATTTGAAATAAAACCGTTGCATAATTAATAGATTCATCATTTAATCCTTCGCCAAAAGCGACTGAGTAACCAATTAATACAAAACCTAATGATGCAATTGCAAAAATAAGAATATTTATAACTAAGACAGCAGTAACATTTTTTGTTCTAACAATTCCCGCTTCTAACATAGCAAAGCCAGGATACATAAAAACAACTAAAGTCATTGCAAACAGTACGTAGAGTGTGTCAATAATATATGACATATCAGACATTGTTTCCATAAAGTAGTCCTTTTAGAGATTAAAGTCTCCAGCGCTGGACGGTAAAATATTATCCTAAAAAACATAAAAGAAAGTTAAAAATATTCTTATTTTATGCTTAAAGTGTTAAATTTAATATTTTTGTATATATTTATGTGTAAAAACGAAACATAAAATAGTTTATTAATTTTTATTAACATTAAAATTATTTATATTGTTATATAATCATTTAATTTATTTAAAAATGGGAGAGTAATGTTAGGATTATTAAATAGTTTCAACAAATATTCAAATGAAGATTTAATAAAAGAGTTGATAAATCCTGAATTTAATATCGAAAACATAAATAAAATCTATACAAAATCAAAAATTGATTTAAACTCATTATATATTAATGATGAACCCATATTATTATCTTGTTGTAAAAAAGATTTATATAATTCTTGTTTGTGGTTGCTAGAAAATAAAATAGATATAGAACTTGAAAATAATTTAAAAGAAAGTGCAATATTTTATGCAATTTATTCAAAAGACACTAGACTATTGGATACTTTAATAGATTTTGGTGCAGATTTAAACCATTTAAATAAGCAAAATAGAACAGTTTTACAAGAATCAATACACAATTCAAATAATAAACTTATTAGATTTTTAATACAAAAATCAACTCTTTTTACAAATTGTGATAACAATGGGAACAATGTACTATTTGATGCAATTATAAATGGAAATTTAAATATTATAAAAAAAATAATATCTTTAAAAAAAATTGATATAAACCATAAAAATAGTAGTGGAAATACTATCTTACATTTAGATAATTCTCTAAAAAATATCGATTTAGCTTTATATTTATTAAATCAAGGTGCGGATCCAACAATAATAAATGCTAATCAACAAAGTTACCTATTTTATATTGTTACAAAAGGCATTAAAGGAATTAATTTTATAAAAAGAGCTAGTGAACTTGGATTTAATCTAAATATAAAAAATAGTGAAAATAAAAATATATTGATGAAAGCTGTAGAATACTTCTTACAAATTTCAAAAACATCAAAAAGAGATTCTCAAGCAGAACTAATAAAAGAGTTAGTTCAACTTAATATAAATGTTCAAGCAATAGACAATCAAAATGAAACTATATTTTTTAATATAACAAGAAGTTTAGATAGAGATTTAATTCACTATTTATTAAATAATCTAGAAAAATTAAACTTAAATAGACAAAATATAGAAGCTTTAACTGTTCTAGATATTTTAGTTTTTAGTGGAATAGAAAATTATGATTTAATAAAACTATATATTGAAAAAGGTGCAAAATTAGATTATAAAAATAAGTATGGAAAATCTATAATAGAAATTTTGATTGATATTCTTTTAAATATTGAAAATGAAATATTTTTAGAAGATATTTATAAAAATCAAATAGTACAAAATGCCCAATATAAAGATATATTAGAATTACTTATCAAGAACTATCATATTAATGTAAATAATTTTAACTCTAAAAATGAACCACTATTTTTTCCTACTTTATTGAATTTTAATATTTCAATATTTAAAATCTTAAGAACAAAAAATATTAATTTAAATGAAACAGATATAAATGGGAACAATATAATTTTTAGACTTTTAGAACAAGATTTAACAAAAAAATCAGAAGATAGAAGAATGTTATTATTGACAATTAAAAATCTTATAAATGCTGGAGTTGATATAAATAGTAAAAATGACAAAGGTTTTACAGCTTTAGAGTTTGCAATACTAAACGATAAAGAAGATATTGTAAAACTTCTATTAAATCTAAGAGCTGATTGCACTTTTGTAGATGAGAAGGGAAGAAATATAATACACACAACAATCTTTAAAGATAAAGAAAACTATATAAAACTTATTTCTTCTTATAATGGTGATATTTTAAATAAAGCTGACTATTTTGGTGTTAAACCTATAAATTATGCTGCATTTATGGGTAAAAAGCACACAGTATTAGAACTTATAAATTTGGGAACTTCTATAAATAACCCTTATAAAAAATCACCTAATATACTAACTTTTTTGGAAAGATACCATAAAAATATTTTGAATTTATCACTTGATGTACAAGATAAAAATGATAAATCAAATTTAGATAGATTAGCAGAAAATATGATTTTAGAGTTTAATATAGGGATTTCAAAAAAATGATTAAGAATTTTCACTTAAATAACTTTAGTGAAAATAGCTTCGATACTTCAAAAATATTTAAAAAAACTTATTTAGATTATTTAAAAAGTGCAAATACGAATAACAGTAAAATATTTTTCAAAAAACATACTAGAAATATTGATAAATTCTTATTTCAAATATTCTCTTATGTAAGTTCAAATTTTAAAAACAATAGATTCATAAGTTTTATAGCTTTAGGTTCTTATGCAAGAGTTGAACTATGTTTACACTCAGATATTGATATTATGATTTTATATAAAAATAGTCATTCTTACGATATTTCTAAAATTATAGAAAGATTTGTAGCTTTTGCTTGGGATTGTGGTTTAAAACTTGGTTTAAGAGTCGTAAGACTTGATGAGATTGATGAACTTTATGGATTAGCAAAAGATGATGTTACAATAAAAACTTCTCTTTTAGAATCTCGACATATTTTTGGTTCAAAAAGAATTTACCAAAATTTTGAAATATTTGTAAAAAATTTGAGACAAATAGAAAAAAGAAAATTTATTGAAGAGCAACTTTATATGCACACTCAAAGATTAAAAAAACATCCTTTAGATATGCAAGTAAATCTAAAAGAAGGTTATGGAGGAATTAGAGAAGCAAATATGCTTTTTTGGATTTTAAATGTTGTTTATGATGTTCAAAAAGCAAAAGAGTTAGTAGGAACAAAATTAAATATAAATTCTTACAAAAAATTTACAAATGCTTTAGATTTTATATTTCAAACAAGAAATACTCTACATACAATTCATAAAAAGAAAGTTGATTTAATATCTTTTGATACATTACCAGAGTTAAGTAAAAAGCTAGGGTTTAAAAATGAATTTGAGTGTATGTCAAAAGTTTTTTCTTCTTTACATACAATTCATAATTTTCACTCAAATATGAGTTCTAAATTTGTAAAATCAATATTTTTTGATAAAGAGAATTTGAAAAATTTAAAAGAATATAGATACAAAAAAGGTATATATATCATAGAAAATAGGTTGTTTTGTTCTTTTAATCGAAAAAGTGTAAAACTTTCAAGCTTATTAAAAGAGTTGATAAGTTTTCCACAAAATATAAATGGGTTTGATAGATCTTATGTATATTTTGCAAGTCAAACAAAAAGACCAAAAATAATAAGTAAAAATATAAAAAAAGATATTAAAACTCTTTTATGCAATGAAAATCTATACCCTATTTTAAAACTTTTTTATAATAGTGAACTCATATCAATCTTACTTCCTAATTTTAAGAAAATCTTACATCTATCTCAATTTGATGGTTATCACAGACATCCTGTTGATATTCACTCTTTACAAGCTTTAAAACTTGTTACAAATATAGACGATTCTTTTATAAAAGATATTTATGATAACTTAACTAAAGATGAAAAAATATTAACAAGACTTGTTACACTTTATCATGATATTGGTAAAGGAAGAAGAAAAGACCACCATATAATTGGAGAAAATATTTTCAAAAAAGCTATGAAAAACTTTGGTTTTGATGATGAACTTATAAAAACTGGTGCAAATATCATAAGATACCACGACCAAATGTCAAGAATTTCTATGAATGAAGATATTTACTCACAAAAAACTATTTTAAATTTTATAGGTCTTTTCAAAAATATAAATGAGATAAAAATCTTATATGTTCTCACATATTGTGATATTTGTGCAGTTAATAAATATCTTTTTAATAGTTCAACAGCAGAACTTTTAAAAGTTTTATACAAAAAAAGTATTTTAGCTTTTCAAGACCCAGAGTTAATTCGTGCAAGTATTACAAGAGTTTCAAAACTAAATCGTATAAAAACTTTACCAAATTATCAAGATTTACCAAATACATTAAAAAGAAAAATATCTCAAATATCTTCCAACCAGATGTTTTTACGATTAAAAAGTGTAGATATCTTAGATATTGCAATAAAAGCAAAAGATGTATCAACTTATAGTTTTGATATCATCAATGAAAACTATCTAAAGATAAGAATCACTAGAAAAATTCCTCTAAATTTAGGATATCTATTGGGCAAACTTCAATATTTAGATATGAATGGTATGAATATATTTAAACTATATGATGAAAAGAAAATTTTTGAAATATCTTTTTCTAAAAAAGCTTTAGATGAAGAATTATATTTAATAGAAGAGATTATAAATGATTCTTTTGATATGAATAGAGATATAAAACTTAAAAAACCAATCATCAAAAGAAAAGATATTAAAATAGATTGTAATCATAGTGAATATTTAGCATCTATGAAAATACATACTAAAGACCAAAAAGGTTTATTTGCTTATATAGCAAAAGTTTTTGATGATTTTGGTATTGAAATAGAAAGCTCTAAGCTTACTACTTCAAAAGGATATGCAAAAGATTTACTTCTAATAGAAAAAAATGGTAATTTTTGTAAAAACAGTGAAAAAATATTGGATTTAATTTGCTCTTAAAATTTTATAACAAATAAATCAAACTAAATTTTTTGCACAATTTCCCATAAAATCTTCATGTTCTAAATTTGCACCATTACTTATCAAGAAATTTACACTATTTTGTTTTTTATATAAAAGTGCATAAATAAGAGGTGTAGAGTTAATCTCATCAATCATATCTATATTTAAACCACAGTTTTTTAGACATCTTAAAACTTTAACATTATCCAAATAAACTGCAAAATTCATAGCTGACAAATTTGGACTTACATATAAGCTAATTCTTAAATCAACCAATGCTTTTATAAGTTCTAATTTATTTTTAATGATTGCATAATACAAAGCATTTCTACCTTTGCAATCCCTACTATTTATATCTAAAATATTTAAAGAGAACATCTTTATAAGAATATCCCAACTATTACTTTCTATGAGATTTGTAAAAATCTCTGAAGAACTTTTTTGATTTAACCTATTTCCTAAAAGTAAATTGTTACACATTTTGTATTCCTTATATATCAATAATGAATATCGTAATATATAGTTGTTTAAATCTTACTTAAATTATATAATTTTTATGAAAATTTGATAGAATAAAATAAAAAAAGGATAAAAAATGGATTTCGGACTGTTTTTAAGTTTTCTAGGATTTTTCTTTACAGCAATCGTTTTAGTAGTTGCTTTTCTTTATTTGTATGCTATTGTTACTCCATACGATGATTATAATCTTATTTTTGAAGAAAATAATATAGCTGCTGCTTTAGGTTTTGGAGGGGCTATTATTGGGGTTTCTATTCCACTTTATAGTGCTTTGGAGAATTCTGTTTCTTATTTAGATTTTGCATTTTGGGGAGCTGTTGCTATTGTAATTCAGCTTGTTTTTGCATTTGTTGTTACAAGAATTAGTGGAAAATTCTCTTTTAATGAAAAAATCAATAAAGGTGTAGTTCCAGTAGGAATTTTAATGGCATTTTTATCAATCAGTATTGGTCTTTTAAATGCTGGATCGATGAGTTACTAAAACTCATCGATTTCTTTTATGGTCTGTTTTTATCAAATTCTTCTTCTAAAGAATTTCTTTCTTTAGTTAATTTTTCAATTTTATCAATATCTGGTTTAGATTTTATTTTTTCTAAATGAATTTGGTATCGTTTGTCTTCAATCTTTTCTAACAACTCAATATTATCTTTTTTGTATTTTAGCTCTTGCTTTTTGGAATCTAACTCTTTTTGTTTTTCTTTATATTTCAGTTCTTTTTCCTCTAATTTAGAAGGTTTACTACTATATTTTACTTTAGCTTCTTCAATATCTTTATTTAACTCTTGTTGTTTTATACTGATTTTTGTTTCATCTTTTAATATCTCTTCTTTTACCGTATCAGCATTTGCTTGAGTAAAAAAAAGCAAACTTCCAAGAAGTAGTGTAGACAAGCATTTATTTTTCATCTTTTATCCTTAATCATCAAAATAGTGTTTATTTTATAATAAAAATTTGGTTTAAATCAAGTTTGTATTTACACACTAAGCTATTTTATTTCACCTTTATCCTTAATTAAAATCTCATACACTTAATAACACAAGTAGTAAAACAGGTGGAGTAACAATCAAACCAAATTTACTATATTCCCAAAAGCTTATTTTTACACCTTTTTTACTTAAAACATAAAGCCAAAGAAGTGTTGCTAAACTACCAAAAGGTGTCATTTTTGGTCCAAGATTACATCCTATAATATTTGCATAAATCATAGAACTATTACCTATATCTTTTAATGCTATATCCATAATCATAATAGTTGGTAAATTATTCATAACGGCACTTAAAATTGCACTTATAAATCCTGTTCCTAGTACAGCAATTGTATCTCCTTGTAAAGCTAAAAAGTGTAGAATTTTGGCTATTTCATCTGTTAATCCAGCATTCTTAAGTCCATAAACAACTATATAAAGTCCTATACTAAACCAAACTATTTGCCAAGGAGCATCTTTTATAATTTTTAATGCTTTTACACTTTTTGAAAAATTTGCAATTATTAAAAATACAATTGCTCCACCTAAAGCGAAAATTGAAATAGGAAGTTTATAGGAATCAGAAATAAAATAAGCAATAAGCAGGAATGCTAAAAATATCCAAGAAAAATAGAATAATTTAATATTTTTTATAGCACTTTTAGGTTCTTTTAAAAGTCTAATTTCAACTCTTTTAGGAATATCTTTTCTTAAAATTAACCATAAAAAAAATATTGAAGCAATAACACTTACAATAAATGGAATAATCATATTTAAAAAATATTCTATAAATCCTATATCAAAATAGTTTGCTGTTACAATATTTGTAAGATTTGAAAATACAAAAGGAAGCGAAGCACTATCACTTATAAACCCACCAGCGAGTAAAAAAGCTATTATTGTTTTATGATTTAGCTGTAAAATTTTCATTTTTACAAGTAAGATTGGTGTTAAAATCAAAGCTGCTCCATCATTTGCAAAAAGAGCTGAAACAAAACTTCCTAATAAAATAGAATAAATAAACATTTTTATTCCACTTCCATTTGATAATTTTGTCATCTTAAGTGCAGCCCACTCAAAAAAGCCAATCTCATCTAAAACCATAGATAAAATTATAATTCCAATAAAGGCTAAAGTTGCATCCCAAACAATAGAAGTTACATCTAAAACATCCCTAAAATCTACAACTCCAAAAAGTAAAGCAACAATTGCTCCTATAATTGCACTTGTTCCTATTTGAATATTTTTGGGTTGAATTATCACAAATAAAAGTGTTAATACAAATATAGAAATAGGCAAAATCATATTTTGTCTTCATACATCTCAATTATCTCATCTTTTAATGTATAAATATATGTTTCAACCTCTATTTCATCAAATCTTTCTACAGTTATAGGAGTTCTTACAAACTCTTCACCTTCAAAGATATCAAGTTTTTCCCAATGGTTTATCAAATTATCAGAATAAAATAAAAATCCATGAATATTATCATTTCCCATTTCAAGCCTAATTCCAGGATATCCCATACTAGCGCTCCAACCTGCATCTATTAGTTTTCCTTTTACAATTGCTGGTACAAATTTTCCTACAATATTTTCTAAAACATAGGCATTTGGGCAATTTGGCATAAGTGTTCCATATACAAAAAGAGACTCTTTCAAAAAATTCCTTTATTACTTTAATAAATTTATTATAATTGGTAAAAATATTGCGGTAATTACTCCACAAAGTCCCATAGCAAGTGCAGCAAAAGCACCAGCTTTTTCTCCAATTTCAACTGCTCTTGCAGTTCCAATTCCATGTGATATTAAACCAAGAGCAAAACCTTTTGAAGTTTCATATTTAACTTTAAATATTTTAAATACCAAAGTTCCAAATAAAGCTCCTATAATTCCAGCTATTAAAACAAACCCAACCGCCAAAGATGGAATTGCTCCAATTTGCTCTGAAGTTATGATTGCTATTGGAGCAGTTATTGATTTTGTTGTCATTGATAAAATTGTTGGTAAATCTGCTCCAAACATATATAAAAGAGCTACTGCTACAATTATAGAAGCAACTCCAGCAACAATAAGAGTTATAACAATAGGAATAAAAAGAGTTTTTATATATTTTAAGTTTTTATATAAAGGAAGTGCTAAAGCAACAGTTGCAGGTCCTAAAAAAAAGTTTATCATCTCCACACCTTTAAAATACTCTTCGAAAGGTATATTAAATAATACAATAATAGGTAAAATAATCATATATGCAATAATTATCGGTTGAAGTAAAGTGTGTTTATTAAAATTTTCATATACTATTATTCCAATTTTATAGGCACCTAAAGTTACTATTAGCCATATTAGAGGAGTTGAATTTATATAATTTGCCAATGCCTCAAAGTTCATCTTTTTTCACCTTTGAAGTTAAAAAATCCATAAGTTTAGCTGCAAAAACAAGAGCAATCAAAGTACCAAAAAATAGTGCTATAAATATAGCCCAAAACTCTTTTGTAATAATATCAACTTGGGTAATAATTCCCATAGCAGCAGGGATAAATAATAAAGGTAAATATTTCAAATGTAAAGAGACAGCATTATCAAGACTTTGAAAACTACCATTTCTTATAAATAAAAATAGCAAAAGAAGTAACATTCCAATTACAGAACCAGGAACTAATAAATCAAAAAGTTTTGATATACACTCTCCTAGAAATTGAAAAACTAGCAAAGCGATAAATCCTTTTAACAAACTAATTCCTTTTAATTTTAATCTCTATTTTAAATCAGCTAAAATTTTTGCTTTTAATTTATCAACTGTAAATCCGAATTCATCAAATAAATCTTCGGCTTTTCCACTTGCTCCAAAAGTTTCCATTCCAAAAACAACATCAGCAAATTTATAGTATTCCAAACCTCTAGCTGCTTCAACTGCATAAACTTTTGTATTTTTATCAATAATTTTATTTATATAAGTTTCATCCTGCTCTAAAAGTAAATCAAAACAAGGAACAGAAACAATATTTGCAAATATTCCATCTTTTTCTAAGTCACAAGCTGTTTGAAGTGCCAAATTTACTTCACTTCCACTTGCCATAATTGTTATAGTTGCATTCTCTCTTTGTTTTAATAAATATCCACCATTTGCAACACTTCCAAAAGCTTTTTCATCTTTTAAAACTTTTAAACCTTGTCTTGAACAAACAAAAGCAGTAGGTGCAGACATTTTAAGTGCAATCTTCCAAGAATCCACATTTTCAGTAGCATCAGCTGGTCTAAATGTATAAAAATTTGGTAATGCTCTAAATTGACTTAAATGCTCAATTGGTTGATGAGTTGGTCCATCTTCTCCAACTCCAATACTATCGTGAGTCCAAATAAAGTGTTGAGGAATACCTGCAAGTGCTGCTATTCTTGCACTTGGTTTTAAATAATCACTAAATACAAAAAAAGTTGCACTATAAACTCTAAATAATCCATATAAATTCATAGCATTTGTAATCGCAGCCATTGCGTGTTCTTTTATACCAAAATGGATATTTCTACCATTTGGGAAATCTCCCATACCTTTTAATTCAGTTTTGTTTGATGGAGCTAAATCAGCACTTCCACCTAAAAAACTTGGAACGAAAGAAGCTATTGCATTTAATATTTTATGGTTTGAATCTCTTGTAGCAACACTAGTTCCTGCTTCAAAAGTTGGATAAACAATAGAGTCAAAATTTGGATTTTGTAGCTCTTTTATTTTCTCTTTAGTTTCCAAACTCAAACTTTCATTCCAAGCATTTTGTAAAGTTGAACCAACTATCAATTTATCAAAAGCACCTTTTACATCAGCACTTACAAAAAAATCAACTTCTGGATCAAATCCAGCTTTTATTTTTGCTTGTTTTATCTCATCAACTCCTAGTGGAGCTCCATGTGAATGGTGACTTCCTTCAAGAGTAACTGCACCTTTTGCAATAACCGTTTTTGCTATTATTAAAACTGGTTGTGTTGAATTTTTTGCTTGAACTAAAGCTTTATCAATTTGTTCAAAATTGTGTCCATCTATTTCTATTACTTCAAAATCAATAGCTTGGAATCTTTTTTTAACATTTTCGCTCCAAGCAATACTTGTATCTCCTTCAATTGTAATTGAGTTACTATCATAAATAATTACAAGATTATCAAGTTTTAAATGTCCTGCTGTTGCAGTTGATTCATAAGAAATCCCTTCTTGTAAATCTCCATCTCCACAAAGACAATAAACTTTATGATTTATTACATCATTTCCAAGTAAATTTTGTGCATATTTTCCAGCTGCTGCAAAACCAACGGCATTTGCTATACCTTGTCCCAATGGTCCAGTTGTGATTTCTATTCCGTGAGTATGTCCATATTCTGGATGTCCTGGAGTTTTTGAATGAGTTTGTCTAAAGTTTTTCATATCATTTACAGATACATCAAAGCCCCATAAATGAAGTAAAGAGTAAACTAATCCTGTTGCATGACCACCTGAAAAAACCAGTCTATCTCTATTTAGCCATTTTTCATCAGCTGGATTTATATTTAAATGTTTACTTAAGACTGTTGCAATATCTGCTAATCCCATTGGAGCACCTGGGTGTCCAGAGTTTGCTCTTTGTACCATATCAGCAGCTAAAAATCTTATTGTATCTGCTTGTTTTTGTAATAGTTGTTTTGACATGATTATCCTAATTAGTGAGTGTTTTTTTGAAATTTTAAAGCGATTATATCTAAACTATGTTTAATACTTTTTAGTTTAAAAAAAGAATATTAATTTTATAATTCCAAAAAAAGAATTACAATGACTGATCAACAAAATAAAACAGTATGGCTTTTAATCATCACTTCTTCTCTTATTTTAGCAATTACTATGGGTGTACGACAAAGTTTAGGACTTTTTGTAGCTCCAATAAACTCTTCAACAACTATTGATATTGTATCAATTAGTTTAGCTTTAGCTATTGGGCAACTTATTTGGGGAGCTGTTCAACCAATTTTTGGAGCAGTTGCAGATAAAAAAGGCTCTTTTGGAGTTTTAGTTTTTGGTGCATTACTAATGTTTTTTGGTTTAGTTTTAACTCCTTTTATATCTTCAGAATTTTCACTAATTCTTACTTTAGGTCTTTTAGTTGCTGCTGGTGCTGGTGCTGGAAGTTTTTCTATACTTATAGGAGCAACAGCTAAAAATCTTCCAAATGAAAAACGTTCTTTTGCAGGTGGATTTATAAATGCAGGAGGTTCTTTTGGACAGTTTGTTTTTGCTCCACTTGCACAAGCTATTATAAATGGTTTTGGTTGGATTTATTCTATGTTGGCTCTTGCTTTTTCTACACTTTTAACAATTCCTTTAGCAAGAATTTTAACAAACCAAGAGAAAAAAGAACAAGTAAAAACAGTACAAGAAGATGATATAAAACTCAAAAATCAGCTAATAATAGCTTTAAAAGATAAAAGTTATATATATTTGCATTTAGGATTTTTTACTTGTGGTTTTCATGTGGCTTTTTTGGTTACTCATTTACCTTATGAAGTTGCTCTTTGTGGTCATAGTGCAAATGTATCAGCTTACTCTTTAGCTTTAATTGGGTTATTTAATATATTTGGAAGTTTATATGCTGGTTATTTAGGTACAAAATATCGTATGAAATATATTTTAGTTTGGATATATATGAGTAGAGCTTTGATGATTATTATTTACCTATTATCTCCTAAAACAGAACTAACTTTTTATATTTTTTCTATTGCAATTGGTTTTACATGGTTAGCAACTGTTCCTCCAACAGCAGGAATTGTAGGAAAACTTTTTGGAACAAAATATTTAGCAACTTTATTTGGTCTAACTTTATTATCTCATCAAATTGGTGGATTCTTCGGTGCATATTTGGGTGGTTTATTTGTAAATAATTATGGTGATTTCACTTTTATGTGGTACTTAGATATTATTTTAGCAATATTTGCAGGGATAATAAATATACCTATAAAAGAGAAAAAATTGGTAAAAGTATAAAAAAGATTGACTTTTTGTTATAATACAGATTACCTCTAAATATAAGGAGAAAAATATGAAAAAATTTATAATAACTATTTTTCTTTTTACAAATTTATTTTCACAAAATATTGAATTAACCAAAGAAGAACAAAACTTTATAAATAATACTAATTTAAGAGTATCAATCACAACAAACTGGCAGCCATTTAGTTTTACAGAAAAAGAGCAACCACTAGGTATCTCTTATGAATATTGGAAACTAATAGTTGAGAAACTAGATTTAAAAACACAAAATATTTTTTTTAATAATTTTAACAAGCAATTAGAGAGTTTAAAAAATAAAGAAAGTGATATTATTTTTAGTGTAGGAGAAACTATTTCAAGAAAAGAATATGCAGTTTTTTCAAATAAATATTTGAGTTTTCCTATATCAATAGTTACACAAAAAGATGAAAATTTTATTGAAAATATTGAACAAATTATAAATAAAAAAATTGCTGTTGGAAATAACTTCACAGCTCATAATCTTTTAAAACAAAACTATCCAAATTTAGATTTAATTTTAGTAGATAGCATAAAAGATGGTTTAGAACTAGTATCGAAGAATAAAGCATTCGCTTTTATAGATATAAAACCAACACTTAGCTACTCAATAGCCAAATATGGGTTTAATGACCTAAAAATCTCTGGGAACAGTGGTATAAATTTTGAATTAAAATTTATGATACGAGATGATTATATACAATTAATTCCTATTTTAAATAAAGCTATAAATTCAATATCAACTGAGGAAATTACAAATATTACAAGTCGATGGGGAAATGTTCAATTTGAAACAAAGTTCGATTATGAAACTATCACTTATATTTTTATTCCTATTTTATTAATAATTATTGGATTTTTATATAGAAATTATGAATTAAAAAAGATTAATAAATCTCTTAAACTTTTGGTGGAAGAAAAAACAAAATCTCTTAATCAAATAAATCTTAACCTTGAAGATTTGGTTGAAAAAAAATCTAAAGAAATTATTCAAAAAGAAAATCTTTTAAATCATCAATCAAAAATGGCTGCTATGGGAGAAATGCTTGAAAATATCGCACATCAGTGGCGACAACCACTATCTATTATTTCTACAGTAGCGACATCATTGAAACTAAAAAAAGATATGAACATCTTAGAAGACAAAGATTTTTTTGAGTCTATAGAGAGTATAAATAACTCTTCTCAACATCTTTCAGCAACGATAGATGATTTTAGAAATTTTTTCTCAAAAGAAAAAGAAGTAGATGAATTTTTTATCTCAAATACTATTAAAAAAGCTATTAACCTTTTAAAAATCAATTTAGATAAATACAACATAACCATAATAAAAGAGATAGAAGATATAAAAGTATTAAACTATGAAAATGAACTTATTCAAGTTATTCTAAATATTATCTCAAATTCAATTGATAGTTTACAAGAAGAAGATATCAATAATAGATTTATTAAAATCACTACTTATGTTTCAAATAATAATTTAATTATTACAATAAATGATAATGGTAGCGGAATAAAAGATGAATTTTTAGATAGAATTTTTGAACCTTATTTTACAACAAAACATAAAAGTCAGGGAACAGGAATTGGACTATATATGTCTTTAGAAATAGTAACGAAACATTTACAAGGGAATATTGTAGTTTCAAATACTGAAACATCTTTTAATGATAAATTATTAAAAGGTGCAAAATGTGAAATAACTATCCCTTTAAATATTTCATAAATTAATTTTTCTTATAATACTTTTTAGATACAATACTGAAAATTATCTACAAAGGAAAAAAAATGTCTGTAAAAAGAAGATTACAAATACTCTCGTTAGTATTTATTTTCGGTTTAATAGTAATAGGGTTAGTTTCATTTAATAGTGCAAAAAATGTATCAAATGATTTAGAAAATATAGGGAATGAAAGAATTCCTGCTTTACTTAGTTTATCTGATTTAAATGCAGAAAGAATGTCAATAAGAGCTCAAACACTTGATGTTTTAACACTAAATAGTTCTGAAAATAATAAAGATAGACTATTACAAATAGCATCACAAAGAAAAAATAGTTGGGAAATTATTGATAAAAATTGGAAAATTTTTCAAGATATTCCAAGAAATACAGAAGCAGGTAAAAAAGCTGCAGCTTCACTCCAAAAGGCTTACGAAGATTGGAGAAAAATTTATGTAACTCTTGATGGATTAATATCAAATCTTATATCAAATACAAATTTAGATAATCAAAGTGAAATATTCAAAGAGTATGAAAAAAATGTTAATGTAATGATCCCTATATCAAATGAATTTGGGAAACTTATGACTGAACAAAAAAATAGAACTTTTAATTTTTCTTTGAATATGGTTCAAAATACAGTTAAAAAAGCACAATCTTCAGTTATTGAAATTGCAGTTATATTTCTCATTATTTCTACAATAGGTATTATCTTTACTTTATTAACTATAAATTTAATAAGTGGCTCTTTGAAAAAAGTAAAAGATGGTGTTCTTGAATTTTTTGCATTTATTAATGAAGAGAGTAAATCTACATCTTTAATTAAGCTAGATAGCAATGATGAATTTGGAGAGATAGCAAAAGTAGTAAATGAAAATATAAAAAGAACTGAAATATCTATTATCAAAGATGATGACTTTATAGCAAATGTAGATAAATTTGTAAGAGAACTATCAAACGGTAATATGTTAGCAAAAATTGAAAAAGAACCAGATACTGCTAATTTAAAAACATTAAAAGAGTTATTACAAAATCTTCAAAATTATTTAGAAAATACAATCGCAAGAGATATAAATGTACTTTTAAGAGTTATTGATAGTTTTAAACAACATGACTTTACGGATAGATTTCCAAATCCTTATGCTAAAGTATCTATTGCTATGAATGAATTAGGAGATATTATTTCTGAACTTTTAAAACAATCTTATAGCACAGGATTAATGCTTCAAAATAGTTCAAATGAACTACTAGAAAATGTAAATACTTTAAATCAAAGTTCAAATGCAGCAGCTGCTAGTTTAGAAGAAACTGCTGCTGCTTTAGAAGAAATTACCTCAACAGTTGTAAGTAATGCAAATAATGTATCTGTTATGGCAAAATACTCTAGTGAAGTTAGTAACTCTGCTAAAAAAGGGCAAAACTTAGCAAACGAAACTACAACTGCAATGGATGAAATAAATAACCAAGTAAACCTAATCAATGAAGCTATTTCAGTTATTGATAATATTGCTTTCCAAACAAACATTTTATCACTAAATGCAGCAGTAGAAGCTGCAACAGCAGGTGAAGCAGGTAAAGGCTTTGCAGTCGTTGCTCAAGAGGTAAGAAATCTAGCTTCAAGAAGTGCAGAAGCAGCTAAACAAATCAAAGATATAGTTGAAAGTGCTACTTTAAAAGCAAATGAAGGTAAAGAGATAAGTTTTGAAATGATTAAAGGATATACTGAACTTTTAGAAAATATAGAAAAACAATCTCAAACTATCAATGAAATAGCAACAGCTTCAAAAGAACAAGAAGCTGGAATTACACAAATTAATGATGCTGTAACAGGACTTGATCAACAAACACAAAAAAATGCAAGTATTGCAGCAGATACAAAAGATATAGCAATAAAAGCTGACGAAATAGCTAAAAAAATTGTTGAAGAATCATCTTCTCAAGATTTCATTGGAAAAGAAGAAGTTGAAAATACATATAAAAAATCTTCAAGAATACAAAATATAGAAACTAAAAAAGTAGAGAATAAAAAAATAGTTTCAAAACAAAAAAATATAGAACCTTCAACAAATCAAGATGATGAATGGGAGAAATTTTAAAATAGGATATTTCCTATTTTAAAAAACTATGAGCCAAGAATTTTTATATCTAATAAATAAAGATGACTTAACATCACAAAATCTTTTTGAAATTATATACCCAAATACAACTACAAATTACTATATAAGTGATGATTTTTCAAAAGATTTTTACACCAAACTTTGCACTTTTGGATTTATTTCAACTTCAATAAATATTCAAGATAAGATATATTTACTTCCTGAAATTCAATTTGAATATGCAGTTTTAGACTTCTGTGATATTCATATTAGTAAAAAAGTAAAAAAACTATTAAATAAAAATGAATTCAAATTTTATATAAACAATGATTTTCTAGCTGTATTAAAAAAAATTAAAGAGTATCATAATGATTCGTGGCTTGAAGAAAATTATGAAAAATTACTTTTAAATTTGAAAGATGAAAAAAGTGAAGATTTTGAACTTTTCTGTGCAGAACTTTATAATATAAACAACAATTTAATCGCTGGAGAAATAGGATATAAGATAAAAAAAACATATACTTCTCTTACTGGATTTTCATCAAAAGATAAAGCATACAAAGATTGGGGGAAATTGCAAATGGTTTTATTAAACACACATTTACAAAATGAAAATTTTGAATTTTGGAATTTAGGACACCCTTATATGCAATATAAGTTCGATTTAGGAGCAAAATTATACTCAAGAGAAGAGTTTTTAAATAAATGGTTAAAAGCTATTCTTTAAAAATTTATTGATACATAAAAACTAAACTCAAATTCATTATGTCCATCACTAAAATCGAGTTTATCATAAATAGCATATGATGGTTTTGTAGTTGTTTCATATTCACTTTGTGGTAGCCATTCGTGATAAACCCACTGTATAAAAGGCAATAAATCCTCTGATTTACCTTTTAAATCAAATTTTGCATAAACACCTTCTGCTATTTTAAATTTTGGTAATCTATCACTTTGTACATTTTCATCATCATCTACAATAATACAAGCGATATATTGACAATCACTAAGTGGAGTAATAGTTGGATTATCATGAAAAAGTGCAGCCCTTTTATATGAAGTTATATTATTTGTCAAAACCCAAGTTTGAAGCTTTTGCCATGTTGCTTCAATATTTCTATTATATCCTTGATTTCTTATATAATAACTCTCAATAGATGCCATTTTAACAATAGTTGGTATAATATTATTGAAATTCGCTTTTGACTGCATTGCAAATCGTGATGTATTAATAATACTATTTGAATAATCTTTATATCCACCATTTTTCCACTCTTTTGGACTCATTCCAAATCTTTCTTTAAATATTTTAATAAATGAAGATTGAGAAGAATAACCACAAGAATTTACAATATTTGAAATTGTCGAGTATTTATTTGTTAGAAGTAAATTTGAAGCTTTTTGAAGCCTTATTGATTTGATACTTTCATATATATTTCTTCCAAAAATCTCTTTAAATATTCTGTGCATATGAAATTTACTAACATTTAAATCTATACTAAGTTCTTCTATATCAATGTTTGTATCAATATGAGTGTAAATATAATACATTATATCATTTGCAATTTTTGTTCGTTTTTCTAAAGTCTCTTTTTTCATAAAATCATTTTAACAAATCTTAACTAAAATTAGCAATATCTAACAATTTATAAAGCACTTAAAAAGAAGAAGAATTTATAAAATTTGCATAGAATAAGTCTTTTAATAAATTGTTACGTCTTAACAAACAAAAGGATGGAAGTGGAAGGTTTAATTCAAGCTATTACTAGCTTTTTTATAGTAATGGGTCTAGTCTCTACAATTTTGCTAATTGTCGGGTTTTTACTCAAAGCAAAAGGTGTAAATTTTGTTGAGTTTTTTCCTACAAAAGAAAAATTAGAAGTACCAGCTCCTAATATAATATATAACACTATTACAAATCCAAGTGTTGTAAATAGTTCAGTAGATGCAAGAAAAGTAGCTGCTATAATGGCAGCAATAGAGCATCACAACAAAGTTCAAGGATAGAAGTATGGCTAAAAAATATATAGATATTATGGATACAACTTTTAGAGATGGATTTCAATCTGTTTTTGGAGGAAGAGTATTGATGAATGACTTTTTTCCAGCTGTTGAAGCTGCAAAAGAGGCAGGAATAAATCACTTTGAATTTGGTGGAGGAGCAAGATTTCAATCTTTATTCTTCTATTTACAAGAAAATGCTTTTGATATGATGGATAAATTTAGATCTATTGTAGGTCCTGATGCTAACTTACAAACATTAGCAAGAGGTATAAATACTGTGATGTTGGATACTGGTTCAAGAGAACTAATTGACCTTCACGCAAAACTTTTTGCAAAACATGGAACAACAACTATTAGAAATTTTGATGCTTTAAATGATGTTCAAAATTTAGAATATTCAGCTCAATGTATAAAAAACCATGGCTTAAAACACGAAGCTGTTGTAACTTTGATGGATTTACCACCAAATTGTTCAGGTGCTCATGATGTACCATTTTATGAAAAAACTTTAAGAAGTATTCTAGATAGTGGCTTACCATTTGATTCTATTTGTTTTAAAGATGCTAGTGGTACAAGTAGTCCAAATAAAGTTTATGAAACTATAAAAATGGCTAGAAAACTTTTAGGTGACTCTACTCATATTAGATTACATACTCACGAAACAGCTGGTGTTTCAGTTGCTTGTTATCTTGCAGCTTTAGATGCTGGTGCGGATGGTATAGATTTAGCTGCATCTCCTGTTAGTGGAGGAACTTCTCAACCAGATATTTTAACTATGCTTCATGCTACAAAAGGTATGAACTATGATTTAGGTGGTTTACAAATAGATAAAATACTTCAATATGAAGAAGTTTTAGCTGATTGCTTGAAAGATTACTTCCTTCCACCAGAAGCTACTCAAGTATCACCACTTATACCATTCTCTCCAATGCCTGGTGGTGCTTTAACTGCAAATACTCAAATGATGAGAGACAATGGAACTTTAGACAAATTCCCTCAAGTTATAAAAGCTATGCAAGAAGTAGTTGTAAAAGGTGGATTTGGAACATCTGTTACACCTGTTTCTCAATTTTATTGGCAACAAGCTTATGCGAATGTTATGTTTGGACCATGGAAGCAAATAGCTCCAGGTTATGGTAGAATGGTTTTAGGTTATTTTGGTAAAACACCAGTTCCTGCTGATAAAGATATTATCGCATTAGCAAGTGAAAAACTAAAACTTGAACCAACAACAAAAAATCCTTTGGATTTAGCAGATGCTGATCCGAAGAAAAGAATTGATGTTTGGAAACAAAGATTAGAAATTGAAGGAATAGAAGCAACTGAAGAGAATATCTTCATAGCTGCTGCTTGTGATGAGAAAGGTATTGCATTTTTAAAAGGTGAAGCACCTTTAAATGTAAGAAAAAATGAAACAAAAAATTGTACTAATAACAAAGGAGAAAAGAAAATGGCAAATGGAAATTACACAGTAATAGTAGACGGACAAAGATTTAATGTAACAGTAGCAGATGGGATAGTAGATAATATTCAAGTATCACAACCAGTAGTTCAACCTCAAGTTGTACAACAAGTTCCAGTTCAAGCAGCACCTGTTCAACAAGCACCAGCAAAACCAGTTTACAATGGTACAGAAGTACCAGCAGCAGTAAATGGAAATGTATGGAAAATACTTGTAAAAGAAGGTGATAAAGTAGAAAAAGATCAACAAATAATGATCTTAGAAGCTATGAAAATGGAGATAGATATAACTGCACCAGTTGCTGGAACAATCTCAAAAATTTTAGTTGAACCTTCAAAATCTGTTGAAGAAGGGCAAACTCTAGCAGTTATTGCTTAATTCACTTTTTTAGATAGAGATTTTCTCTATCTAATTTCTTTCAAATCAAATCTTCACTAAACTATTATTTAAAATAAATCAAAAAGAGACAATATGAAAAAATTAAGAAATATACTATTAGTTCTATTTACAATATTTACTTTAAGTGGCTGTGTTTCTGCTCATGTAAACAGTAGTGGTCATGTTGGTGTAGGTGTGGGTGGAAAAGTTTTCTAGTATTTTAAATATTTAAAGTGGTACTCCCAGTACGATTCGAACGTACGGCCTACGCCTTAGAAGGGCGTTGCTCTATCCAGCTGAGCTATGGAAGCACAAAAGAAATAAAAAAGCCTTATGTAAAGAGTTATTTACTTTTTACATAAGGCTTAGTGGAGCGGGAGACGAGACTCGAACTCGCGACAGTCTGCTTGGAAGGCAGAAGCTCTAGCCAACTGAGCTACTCCCGCATTTTACTTTTCTAAAAAAGTAGATTGCAATTATAATAATTTAACCTTAAATAAATATAAAGAGAGCAAAAACTCTCTTTATAAATCTTAAAATGAATATCTCATATTTACAGCGAAACTTCTTGGTTCTCCATAATTTACATTATTGAAATTACCAATTCCTTCATAATATTTTTTATCGAATAAGTTATTAATATTTAATTGAAATTTTAAATCTTTTGTTACATTATATGAAGCCATAACATTTGCTAAAATATAAGCATCTTGTGTCATTTTAGAAGTTCCACTTCCTGTATATATTTTACTTTTATAGTTTAATCCACCACCAATAGCAAAATCTTTGTTGATTTTATATTTTGTAAATAAGTTTGCTGTTGTTCTTGATGAAGTTGTATTAAATTTCTCATTCTTAGCATTTTTTGCTTCAAAGTTTGCTATACCAAAACTAATATTCCAGTTATCAGTGATTTCTCCATCAATTTCAAACTCAGTACCCTTACTTACTACTCCTTTTGCTGATTTATAAGCAGTACCTCCAGTAATAATATTTAATCCACTTTCATCCTTTGTAGCAACTCCATCTTGCTCTACTCTAAAGATAGATAGTGAAGTATTTAATCTTTTATCAAAATATTCACCTTTGATACCAGTTTCATAATTTTTACCAACTATTGGGTCTAAGTACTTGTCATTTTTATCTTTACTACTTTGTGGTTGGAAGATATCAGTATAACTTGCATAAACAGAATGATGTTCATCTATATCATAAACCAATCCCGCATAAGGTGTAATTTCATTTTTAAACTCTCTATTTCCAACACCATCTCCACTATCATATTTCCAGTTTGAAACTCTAAGTCCAGTAATAAGTTTTAAATCTTCCATTAAAGAAAATTTACCAGCAAGATATATACCTGTTTGAGTTGTATTAGTTGGATTATCTCTAATATCTGCTTGTAAATATGCATTTGGAACATTTATTTCATAAAAGTTTATCAACGGGTTTGATAATGAAGAATTATAAATATTCGTCTTAGAATTAGATTTTATTTCCATTTTAGTATACATATAACCTGTAACAACTTCATGTTCTAATCCACCTAAAGAAAATGGTGCATTAACATATACATCAAAATTATTATCTTTGATTTTTGCATTATATGCATTATCATATATTGAACCTACTCCTGTTCCTGTATCCTTATCAACAGTTCCAGAAAAATAATATAAAGCTGAATCAGTATCAAATTTCTTCTGCTTAATATTTACATTTAAAGATACATCATCATAGAAATATTGAGTAGCATTTGCATAGATTGTTTTTAATTCAGTATTCCAATGAACCCAATCATTTGTAAGTGTTTTTTTTCTATCAAAATTAACTCTAGTTCCATCTGTGTAAAATGGAGGCATTCCTCCCCAACTCGCACCATCTCTATCAAGTTTATCATAACTTGCACCTAAAGATAGTTGTGTAGTATCTGTTAAATCCATATCCACTACACCATAAAAATTGTCTTGTTGTTTTCTATAATAATCTTTAAATGATTTACTATCTTGATGTTTTGCTACAATTCTTGCTCTGATACTTCCATCATTATTTAATGGAGTTTGGACATCAAGAGTAGCACTATAATCATCCCAAGAACCAGCACTTAAATTTATATCTCCATTAAATACTTTACTATTTGCATGTTTTCTTATCATATTAATACCAATAGATGGATTTCCTGCTCCAGTCATAAGTCCATTTGCACCTTTTACAATTTCTACTCTATCATAAATGACTAAATCTGAATCACTAGCATCAAGATACCAATATAAACTAGGAACTCCATCATACATAAAATAGTTTACACTAAATCCTCTTGCTGTTGGAGATATTCTCTCATCAGATCTATTTGTAGATACACCTGTAACATTACTAAGCATTTCTTGAAATGAAGTGATATTTGCATCTTGTAAGTATTCTTGTGTTAAAACTTTAACTGATTGGGGAGTTTCACGGATAGATAAATCAAGTTTTGTAGCTGTTCTCATACTTCCAGTTGTGTATGAATTTGAGTTTTCTGTTGTACTTCCTAGATAATTTCCACTATTTACAGATATTTCATCTAAAACAGTAGTATTACCAAAGTTTTGATATTTTGGTTTTTCTATTATATATATTACACCATCTTCTTGAATAGCTTTTAAATCATTTGGATTTAATATACTATTTAAACTATCTAATACCGTACCCCCCCCCGAAACCTAACTTTTCTGAATCAACTATCTTATTCTTTAAATCTTTTGATTTTGAAATATATGTTATATTATATTTCTTTACTATATTCTCTACTGCTTCTTGCAAACTTATCTCTTTTGCATTTAACATTGTTCCACTTAACATCATTGATGCTAAAACTGAAATGAAAATCTTTCTTTTCATCTTAAATCCTTTGTATTAATTTTGAGAATTTGTTTCTCTATATAGTAAGACGATTTAAATGAAAAAAATGGACAAATTTACAGAAAGAATTTTCAAATTTGTAAGCTTGAGTTACTTTTGGTAACAAAAAGAGTATTTAAGTAATAAAATGAATTAAAAATAAATTTAATTCATCTCTATCAATATTTAGGTTTTAGAATATACATTTTACCTTTTTCTTTCATTCTTCCAGCATAATTATATGCTTCATCTCCAAATCCCCAGAAAAAATCAGCTCGTATTTCGCCTTTTATTGCTCCACCAACATCAGCAGCAACCATCACTTGATTTATAGGCTCTTTTGTTATAGGATTTTGAGTACTTAAAAATACTGGTGTCCCAAGTTGTATATAACTTCTATCCACTGCAATATTTCTTTTTGGAGTTAAAACAGTATTTAAAGCCCCTGTTGCTCCTTGATTTGAAACTTGAAAAAATACATAACTCTCATTTAAATTTAAAATATCATCTATTTTTGAAGGATTTTTAAGTAAAGCCTCTTTTATAGTTTGAACTGAAATATCTTCTCTTTTGATTATTTCATTATCTATAAAATATCTTCCTATACTTGTATATGGTCGTCCATTCTGTCCTGAATATCCTACATTTATTATTTCACCAGTATCAAGTTTGATTTTTCCACTTCCTTGAACTTGTAAGAAAAAAAGATCTATTTTATCATCAACATAAGCTATGGATTCAAAATTTTTATTGTTTGGATTTAATTCTATATCTTTTCTTGTATCATAAGGAACTATATTTTTACCTACAAGCTTACCAGTAGATTTATATCCTTTTAAACTTGCATTATCAGATGTGATTAAATTCTTTGGTATTTTATAAACTGGATATTTATATCTTGAAGTTTTTTTCAAACTTCCATACAATAAAGGTTCATAATATCCAGTTATCGTACCTTCATCATTTGAATTATTATCATAAAGTTTATAAGGAATAAAGTTTGATACAAAAAACATAGCTCCATCAGTTGTATATTGAGCTTTTTCACAAACAGTTTTTAACTCTTCAAATCTTTTAGATTTTTGACAATCTTTTTTAAAAACTTCCAAAGCATAGTTTAAATCATCTTCAAAAAAGCCTTTAATTTGGGCAAAAGATACTTTTTCCATTCGCTCTTTTTGAGTTACTTTTTCTACAACTTCTAAAGGCTTTATATCATTTTTTTTAGTTGCACAAGAAGTAAATAAAATTGTAGTAAGGATTAGTAATATTATATTTTTTTGCATGAAGTAGAGATTACTCTACTTCCGCATCGATAACATCATCGTCATCTTTTTTTGCTTTTTGGTTTGGTTGAGCATTTTGCTCACCATCTTTTTTATACATAGCTTCTGCTAATTTATGAGATTTTTCAGTTAAATTTTTTAATTTTTCTTCAATTTGCTCTTTTGTAGCATTTTCATCTTTTAAAACTTCTTCAAGTTCAGCTGCTGCATCAACAATAGCTTTTTTCTCTTCTTCACTTATTGCACTTTCATTTTCTTCTAAAGTTTTTCTTGTAGAGTGTAATAATGCATCTGCTTGATTTCTTACTTCAATTACTGCTTTTTTCTTAGCATCTGTTTCTTTATTTGCTTCTGCTTCTGCTACCATTTTTTCAATTTCAGCATCACTTAATCCAGAACTTCCAGAAATAGTGATTTTATTTTCTTTTCCTGTTCCTTTATCTTTTGCAGATACATTTAAAACACCATTTGCATCAATATCAAATGTTACTTCAATTTGAGGAACACCTCTTGGAGCTGCTGGAATATCTGAAAGTTCAAACATACCTAAAGATTTGTTATCTCTTGCAAATTCTCTCTCACCTTGAGAAACATGAATTGAAACTGCTGGTTGATTATCATCAGCTGTTGAGAAAACTTGTGATTTTTTAACTGGAATTGTAGTTCCTTTTTCAATAAGTTTTGTCATAACTCCACCTAAAGTTTCGATTCCTAAACTTAATGGCGTAACATCAAGTAAAAGAACATCTTTAACATCACCTCTTAAAACTCCAGCTTGAACTGCTGCACCAGCAGCTACAACCTCATCAGGATTTACTCCTTTATTTAAGTCTTTTCCAAAAAATTCTCTTACAACTTGATTTGCTTTAGGAAGTCTTGTACTTCCTCCAACCATAATAATCTCGTCAATTTCACCTTTATCCAAACTAGCATCTTTTAATGCTGTTTTGATATGAGATAGTGTTTCATTTATTAAATTTTCAGTCATTGACTCAAATTTTGCTCTAGTTAAAGATTTAACTAAGTGAATTGGTCCTGCATTTCCCATAGAAATAAATGGTAAGTTGATTTCTGTTGATTCTGCACTACTTAACTCTTTTTTAGCATTTTCAGCTGCATCTTTAAGTCTTTGTAATGCCATTTTGTCATTTTTAATGTCAAAGCCATTTTCATCTTTAAACTCTTTTGCTAACCAATCAATAATTGCATTATCAAAGTCATCTCCACCTAAGAAAGCATTTCCATCAGTTGAAAGTACTTCAAATGTTCCATCTCCAATTTCTAAAACTGTAACGTCAAAAGTTCCTCCACCTAAATCGTAAACTAAAACTTTTTCTTCACCTTTTTTATCCAAACCATAAGCTAAAGATGCTGCTGTTGGCTCATTGATAATTCTAAGTACATTAAGCCCTGCAATTGTTCCAGCTTCTTGAGTAGCTTTTCTTTGTGCATCATTAAAATATGCAGGTACAGTGATAACTGCATCTGTAACTTTTGCTCCTAAATACTCTTCAGCATCAGCTTTTAGTTTTCCTAAAATTTTTGCACTGATTTCTTGTGGAGTGTAAACTTTTCCAGCGATTTCAACTGCTGCTGCTCCATTTCTATCAACTATTTTATATCCAACTTTTGATTGAGCTTCTTTTGCATTTGGCTCATTCATCATAAGACCCATAATTCTTTTGATTGAATATATAGTTTTTTCTGGATTTGTAATAGCTTGTCTTTTTGCTGGATCACCTACTAAAACTTCACCTTTATCTGTATAAGCCACAATTGATGGAGTTGTATTTTTCCCTTCTTTATTTGGGATAATTTTTGCTTCACCATTTTCATAAACAGCAACACAAGAGTTTGTTGTTCCTAAATCTATTCCAATTACTTTACTCATTTTTTTTCCTTTTATTAAGATTTTTAAATTTTAAATTCTATTTATAGTTTATTGACATCGCGGTCATTATTTTCAAAAATTAATTTGAAATAGAGACCATAGAAGGTCTAAGTAACCTATCTTTTAACAAATAACCTTTTTGTAACTCAGCAACTATTTGTCCAGTTTCATGATTTGCACTATCTACTTGCATAACTGCATTATGTACATTTGGATCAAACTCTCCATCTGTATCAACTTTTATAATGTTGTGTTTTTCAAAAGTCGATAAAAAGCTTTTTATTGTAAGTTCTATCCCCTCTTTTAATTTTGGTAAAAGTTCACTTGAATCAATTCCAGCTTTTGAAGAAGCCAATGCCATTTCCAAAGTATCAAGTGGAGTTAATAAATCTTTTGCAAATTTTTCACTTGCATAGTCTATTGCTTGGTATTTCTCTTTTTCAAGCCTTTTTTTGATATTTTCAAAATCAGCATGAACCCTTAAAAATTTATCTTCACTCTCTTTTAATTCATTTTCAAGCCTAGCTACTTTTTCTTCTAAACTCTCTTCTTTTACTTCAGCATTTTCAGATTCTTGTTTTTCACAGCATTGACTATCTTGACAACACTCTTCTTTGTTAGTCTGCTCTTCGCTTAAAATTTCTTCTTTTGTCTCTTCACTCATTATATTCTCCTAAAATTGTTTAATTTGTTCAAAAAAATATCCATAATCTTTTGATAATTCACCAATAACCAACATTTTTACATCTTCATTATTGATTTTGCAGAATTTACAAATACCAATATAGTTTTGTGGTAAAAAATTATCAAAATACAAGCCATCTTTTAGCTCATCGATAATATAACCTTTTAAAAACCTATCTATTGTAAACTCATCAAAATCAAAATTCAGTGCTAAAGAGAAAAACTCTTTATAGTTGAAAATCTCAAAATCATTGCTTTGTAAACTTTGATTTATACTATTATATAACTCATATGCTCCTACATCTTTTGAAATTTTTAAAATATCTTTTAAATCAAAATTTATAAAATCTTTTAAAAATCTACTCAAAGCATCACTATATTTTATACTAACTGCAAAAGTTGAAAACTCCAAAATCATATATCTGTTTTCAACATTTATGATATTTTTTAAAATATCTTTTTTCTCTTTTTTCAGAAATACTGTTAAACCAATTTTTGAACTAAAATACTCTAAAGCTTTTATATTTATACCATTTAAATCAAAGTCTAATCTTCCACTCCAATACTGTTTCAAAGCTTCATTAGTAGGAGTTCTTCCACTACTTATATGTTCTTGAACTAAATAACCTTCATCTCCAAGCTTCTTAAAATAACCTCTAATAGTTGCAGGAGAGTATGATAAATCATACATAGATTTTAGTTGTGTTGAACCTATTGGTTCTAAATGCTCTATATAAGCTTTGATAATAGATTGTAGTAAAAACTCTTTTTTATCTATCATAAACATAACCACTTTTATAAATTTAGCACTCTAATATATAAACTGCTAAAGAATTATAGCTTATTGAGTCAATGTTTGTCAAGAGTACATAAAAATTTTATTTATTCGCCCAATTTATAGACTCTATTTAAGATTCTTTCCCATTTATTGTCATTTTGCCAGTCAATAACTACTTTTTGTGTAAATTTATCTTTTGTAAATTGATACGAATCTATCTCATTAAAAGCAACAATAGGAGTTAAATCTACCCTTTTTGTAAAAGGAAGAACTTTAAAACTAAGATTATCAAGCACTAAAGGCGATGAGTTTTTATCTTTTATATAAAGTAAAACCATATGCGTTCCAGCACTTCCTTTAACACTTACAATAGCCAAATACAAATGTTCTTTCTTTATTCCTAATTCTAAAAGAGTAAAATATTTAGATATAGCATAATCCTCACAATCACCAAAACCTTTAAAAAAGAACTCTTTTGGTGTCATCCAATAATCATCTATTCCTACACTTTGACTATCATATTCTGGTAAAGTTCTATTTATAAAAAAATTTGTTTGTGCCAACTTTTTATCTATATCAAGACTTTTAGCTTTTATTTTAAACTCTTTATACTTTTCCAATCTTTTTAAAATTGCTGTTTTCTGCTTTGAATTATTAATCAAATTTGTATCTTTTGGGTTTAATTTAAACTCATAAGAAAAAAGATTTAGGCAACAAAATAAAATGATTAGAAATCTTAAAAACATTTTATTATTCTATTTTAAAAATTTGATTTAGTGCTGGAAATAGTGCTTCAAGATGAGAAGCATTTTGTATATTTAAAACCTTTGTTTGTAAATTTACACTATTTTTAAAATATGAAGCAAATATATCAATATCTGTTGGATTTTTGCCTTTATTTTCAATTTCTCCTACACTCAAAATTAAATTTGTAGGATTTTTAAACTCTATATTATTATCTTTCAAATTTTTTAATATCAAAGAATCATTCCACCAAATAGATGGACTTGCAGCTATAAAATTCTGAAAATCATTTGGATGATTTAAAAAAGCATAAAGAGTAAAAAGTCCACCATAAGAGTGGCCAAACAAAGTCTGTTTATGTTTATCTATCTTATAATTTTTTTCAATAATTGGTTTTAATTGCTTTTGTATAAAACTATAAAATTCTTCTGCTCCACCTTGAGTAAATTGTGAACTTCCACGATTTTGTGGAGTTTTTAGTTCACCATCATATGGAGGAGTATAATCAAAACTTCTTGCTTCTATATCAAAAAGTTCTTTTGAAGCATATCCAATAGAAACTATCAAAGGTGGAACTTTTTTTGTACGGTAAGACATATTATCGATAGCTTGTGCCATAACCGAAGCATAAGGAAAAGTAGCATTTCCATCTAAAATATATACCACTGGATAACCATTTTCTAACGCTTGTGATTTTGGTTGATAAACTTGTATTACATACTCTTGTTTGTGAAATTTTGAAGATATTGTAAATTCATGATTTTGTTCACCACCAACAAGAGAAATATCTTTTTGTATGCTAATTTCTGAATTTGCAAATAAAAATATATTTAAAAAAATTATGATAAATACCACTTTTACTAAACTTTTCATATTCTATCCTTAATATTTTATTTGAGCAAGATATAAACCATTTGCAATTGCTGGGGTTTTAAATATATGTTTTTTTAAATTTAACTGCTCTTTTAAATCTTGTATAGTTAATTTTTTACCATTAATTGCAAGTAAAAATCCTACCATAAGTCTTATTTGACTTCTTAAATATGAATTTGCAGTAAATTTAAAAACATAAATATCTTTATATTTATAAAAATTTGTATCAAAAATCTCTCTTTTTGTATTCTCTTTTTCGCTTCCAGTTTTATGAAAATATTTAAAATCATAAACTCCTATAAACTCTTTTATAGCATCTTTTAAAAGCTCTTCATCTATATATTTTACATAAGTTATATATTTTGAATTAAAAGGGTTTGTTGGTTTTGTAGTTATCAAATATCTATAAACTCTTCTTTTTGCACCAAATCTTGAGTGAAAATCATCATTTACTTTTGATATTTTTAGTATTTTTATTGAAATAGGAAGTCGTCTATTTAAAATATCTTTTAACTTAAAAAAATCATTAAAATGCTCTGGGATTTGACAATTAAAAACTTGCTTAGTAGCATGAACATCTTTATCTGTTCTACCACTAAAAATAATTTTTGTATCAATACCAAAAGTTTTAAAAACTCTTAAAAGTTCATCTTCAACTGTATTTTGATTTGGTTGTTTTTGACTTCCAAAATATACACTTCCATCATAAGAACAAATAAACTTTAAATTCAAACTAATACTCTGTTTTTATAGTTTTACTATATAAAATATAACTTGCAATTAACCAAAAAATAGGTATCAAATAAATAGAGTGCAAAGATTTATCTCCAATATATTTTACAAGTATAAAATATAGAACAACTGTAACAATAGAGTAAGCAACAGTTCTGTTTTTTTCATATCTTGGATTAAAATAACCAAAAGTTATAACTAAAAATAAAGATATTAAAGGGAAAAATGAAGTTAAAACAAAAAATATAAAATCATCAATATCTTTTTTATCTTTAAAATTTTCTAACCAGTAATTATAGCTATTTGTAAAATCATCAATAGAACCACTTGCAATAGCATCATTTATGTACATATTCTTATAATTTACTTGATTAAACTCTTTTTCTTTTTCATTTATAACAAAAACTTTTCCATCTATTAATTTAAAACTTAGATTTCCTTCATCATTGTCTAAAATAGCCTCTTTACTTATAATAAAATGCTCTTGCTCTTTTTCTGTTTTAAAAAGTTTAACTTCTTGATAGTTTTTATCTTTTTTAGAGCTAATATATATAAGCCAATCACCAAATTTTTGCCCAAATTCACTCTCTTTTATATTAAAATTTGCCTCTTTTTTCTTAACTTCCGTAAACTGTTTTGTAAGATACTTAGTTTTTGGAATAAGTCCAATAGAAATAACTAATAGTATAAGCGATACGATAATCGTAATAGGCAAAAATATTTTTAAAATTTTTAGTGGATTTAATCCAAAAGATGTAATAACAGTAAGCTCATATTCACCTGACAATTTTGATAAAGTTATAGCCAAAGATATAAAAAAACAAATTGGCATAGTATAAAATATAATTTGGGGCATAGTGTAACTATAAAGCTGGAATAATTCAAAAAAATCCATAGTAATTACAGAAGTTAAAGATGCTATTCTTACTAAAAAAACAACTGACGTTATAAAAAATAGTCCCAAAAATATAGGAAAAAATGTAAGTGATAATTGTGAATATAAATAGTTATTTAATCTCAATAAAAATCCTTCAAGTGGTTAGAAATATGGAAAAAGAATTCCAAAAAAAAGGCAATAACTAAAGAAGGAATAAATGGAATTTCGCTCTCTTTTTTTATTGCTTTTACATAAATTGTATGTATTATACCAAGAATTGCACTTAAGAATATAGTAAAAATGGCTTCTTGTAAACCTAAAACCACTCCAATAGAAGCGATCAAAGGAATATCACCTTCACCTAAAGCTGTCTTTGTTTTCAAGCTTTCATCTTTTAAAATTCTTGATTTTATATTTTGTATATAAAATGTAACTAAAAAATTTAGTAAAAAAACTGCTCCACTTAAAAATAAAGCATTTTGCAAACTCTCAAAAAATTCAAATGATGTTAGAAAAAATGATGTTATAAATACAAATAAAAGTAGATAATCAGGAACTGCTTTATACTTTAAATCATAAGAACAAAGCACTACTAAAATATAAAAAAACAATGAATATTGTAAAAACAATAAACCAAAACCAAATTTAATAAATAGTAATATTGAAAGTGCAAGACTTAAAATTAATACTTTTAAACTTCTATAATGCTCCAAATCTTCTTTGCCTTTTTTTAAAATCTTCTATTATATCTTCAAGTTCACAACTATTAAAATCTGGCCATAAAGTAGAAGTAAAAAACAGCTCGGCATAGGCATTTTGCCATAATAAATAGTTTGAAAGTCTTAATTCTCCACTTGTACGAATAAGTAAATCTACACTACTAAATCCAGCTGTATCAAGACAAGATTCAAAATTTTGTTCATTTATTTCCAAATTTTGTTCATTTAGTTTTTTTATTGCTCTTAATATTTCATCTTTAGAACCATAATTTAATGCAAGTATTTGAGTAAGTCCACTACAAATAGATGTTTTTTCTTCAATTGTTTTTATAGTATTTTGCAAAGAATTTGAAAATTTACTCAAATCCCCAATGGCTTTAAATCGAATATTATTCTCTAAAAAAACTTCTAATTCATTTTTTAAATATTTCTCCAAAAGTTTCATAAGATATTCAACTTCAAGTTTTGGTCTTTTCCAGTTCTCAGTTGAAAATGCATACAAAGTAAGATATTTTATACCTATTTTTGCACAATAAGTTGTGATCTCTCTTACAACTTTGGCACCCTCTTCGTGTCCAGCCGTTCTTTTCAGTCCACGCTCATTTGCCCATCTTCCATTCCCATCCATAATAATAGCAATGTGTTGTGGGTTTTGCTGTTCTAACATTCTTTAAACTCTTTTTCTAAATCAGCTAAAATATCAAAAGAAATTTCTAACTTTTCTCCTTTAAAATATATGCTTTTATCTTTTAAAATGAGTTCTATTTTATTATCATTGCTTCCAAAACTATTATTTTCATCTAAAATATTCAAACAAACTGCATCAAGATTTTTATTTTTTAACATATTTTGTGCATTTGTTTTGGCATTCTCTTTATCCATTTCAGCTTTAAATCCAATAGAAATAATATCTGTTTTATTCAAACTATTTAAAATATCAATATTTTGAACTAAATTTAGATTAAATACTTCTCCTAAACTATCCTTTTTTAGTTTTCCTTCAAAACTTTTTTCTGGAACATAATCACTAACAGCTGCAACCATAAATAAAAATGATTTTTTTTGAGTTTTTTGTACTAATATTTCACCAAGATTTAAAAACATACTTTGCGAACTATCAACAACTTTTAAATCTATGTTTTTTGGTAAATTTTCATATCCTCTAGTAGTTACTAAACTAACATCAGCACCAAAATAATACAAGGCTGTTGCCAAACTTGTAGCCATTTTTCCACTTGAAAAATTTGAAATATATCTAACATCATCTATTTTTTCTAATGTACCACCACCACTTAAAACTACTTTTCTATTTTCCCAATATCGATTTTTAAGTAGCTCTCTACAAGTAATATCAAAAATATCTTTTGGTTCAGCCATAGCTCCATCACCAACATCTTTGCAAACAAGTTCTTTAACCAAAGAAGAGATTATTTTATAATTATAATTTTTTAACTTTCCAAGATTTTCTTTTGTAATAGGATTATTTATCATATTTGTATTTGCTGCTGGTGAAATAAGTTTGGTTTTAGTATAGGCTAAAGCTGTTTGAAGTAGTAAATTATCTGCAAAGCCACAAGCAAGTTTATTTATTGTATTTGCACTAGTAGGAGCTATTACAAAAATATCAGCCCATTTTCCAATATCTATGTGGTTATAGTCTTGACTTTTATCCCAATTTTCACTTATTTCATCTAAAACTTTGTTTTGAGAAATTGCTTCAAAAGTAATAGGATTTATAAATTTTTTGGCACTTTCAGTCATAATTACTCTTACAACTGCTCCAGCTTTTATATAAAGTCTTATTAACTCTAAAGCTTTATAAATTGCAATAGAACCAGTAACACCTACCAAGATTTTTTTATCTTTTAAAAGCATTACTTTTTCTCATTAGTTTTTTTGGCAAAATGTTTATAAAAATATCCATCAATAGTTTTTGTTTTTGCTCGTGTTAAATATAAATCACCTTTTTTAACATTTCCAGTAACAGTTGTTCCAGCACCTATTATTACATCATCTTCAATAGTTACAGGAGCAACAAACTGTGTATCACTTCCCACAAAAACATTTTTCCCGATGATTGTTTGATGTTTATTTACTCCATCATAATTACAAGTTATTGTCCCACAACCAATATTTGTTCCTTCATCAATAACACAATCACCCAAATAACTTAAATGCCCTGCTTTAACTCCTGTTAAAATAGCTTTTTTTGTCTCTACAAAATTTCCAATATGAGTAGAAATTATCTTGCTTTCTGGTCTAATTCTAGCCATTGGTCCAACATCACTATTTTCAACAATAGAGTTCTCAACAACACTATTTGTTTTAATATGAGAGTTTATTATTTTTGAATTTCCTAAAATACTTACACCATTTTCAATGATACTTTCACCTTTTATTTCAACACCTTCTTCTATATAAATAGTATCTGGCAATCTAAAAATTACTCCAGCTTTCATAAACTCTTTTTTTATTCTATTTTGGTGAATAACCTCAGCATCAGCTAATTCAACTTTAGAATTAACTCCTTTGAAATTTTCTTCATTTACAATAAGTGGTTTTAATACTTTTCCTTGGCTTATTGCCATTTCAACTAAATCTGTGATGTAATACTCTTTTTGGGCATTGTTATTATCTAATTTTGCTAAATTTTCAAGTAGAAATTTTGAACAAAACTGATAAATTCCTGCATTTGCAGTTGTTATACTTAACTCTTCACTAGAAGCATCTTTTTGTTCAACGATTTTTTTAACATTTCCATTTTCAATAATTACTCTTCCATATCCATCAGCACTTTCAAGCTTTAAAACTGACATAACGATAGTTGCAGAAATATCAAACTTTTCAAGTTCACTTGCTTGAATTAAAGGCATATCTCCATTTAGAACCAAAACTTTTTCATATTTTGGAGTTATTCCCATAACTGCTCCACCAGTTCCAGGGAAGTTTTTATGGTCTTGTATTACAAAATTTATATTTTTAAAATATTTTTCTATTTCAGTTTTTACTTTTTCAAATTGATGATATAAAACAACTGTAATATCATCACTAAGTTTTAAAGCCTCTTTTATAGAGTAGTAAAGCATTGGTTTTCCAGAAATTTTGTGTAAAACTTTTGGAGTTTCAGATTTCATTCTTGTCCCAGCACCAGCAGCTAATATAATTATTGATTTTTTATTCATTTTTTAACCTTTTTTAAGCTAAAGCTTCATTTATCTCTTTTTTAAAATTTGTAACAACTTCTGCTAAAGCATTTTGCATTTTAGGGTCAGAAATATTCTCAGCCACTAAAAACTTATCTAAAACTTTTTCTTTTGTTTTAAAAAATTGAGCAACTTTTTTATTTTTAACATTGTTATTATACATCAAAATACCAGATGATATTAGTGTAATCACAAGTCTAGTATGTCCTAAAATAGCTGCATAATTTAAAATATTAAATCCACTATTATCAGGTAAATTCATATCAGCACCAGCAGAAATCAACCATCTTGCAATTTGATAATTTCCTTTCCATTGAGTATGATGGAGTGCTGTTCTACCATGATTATCTTGTAGATTTAAATTTGCTTTTTTTACCATTAATTTTTCAACAACAACTAAATCATCAGCAATTACAGCTTTGTGAATTACTGTCTTTCCATCTTTATCTTGAATATTAAGATTTACTCTATATTTTAAAAAATTTTGTAATCTTTTTACAAAATAAGCTTTAAGTGTTCTATCTTCAACTTTCAATCCATCATCAATCATACACATCAAAGGTGTATTTCCATCATAATCTATACAATTTAATTCTATTCCATACTCAACTAAAATATCTAAAATATCAAAGCTATCATAATTTATCAAATCAAATACTAGATTTCTACCATCTACTTGTTTATGATTCAAATTAGCACCTTGAGATAAAACTTTTTTTAGTAATATATCAAACCCTGCATCTTCTTTTACAAACTCACTTAAAGTTGAATTACTTGGTTTTTCACCCTTTGAAATCAAAATTAAATCAATCAAATTTTCAACTATACTTTTAAAAAAATTATCTCTTTGATTTAAATTTGCTCCTTTTGAAATAAGAAAATCTATAATTTTATTGTTAGAATAACCTTTTAAAATCTCTGTATGGACTAAATTTCTTCCATATTCATCTAATATATTTATATTTGCACCACAATTTATTAAAAATTCTGCTGTTATAAAATTTCTTTTTTCTATCTCTTTTTGTAATACTGTTTTTCCAAATTTATCTGGAGTATCAACTTTAAATCCACCATCGATAATCTGCAAAGCTAAAGATAAATAATCATCTTTTTGAGAAATCAAGCTATATCTTTTATCTTCCAAATCTTTATCATATTTTTGTAAAGTAATAATATAAAATATCTCATCAACAATTGTTTTATCTCTTTTGTCCACAATATTCAAATCTATTCTACGCTGAATTAGATGCTTTAAAACTATTTGATTTTTTTCACCCTGTAAGATAGTATTAAAAAGAACATTTTGTCCATATTTGTCTACTATATTAACATCTATTCCATTTTGGATTAAAGTTAAAGCAATTCTTAAATCATCTTTTAAGATTGCTATAAAAAGTGCAGTTTGTCCATTTTTATCAACAACATTTATATTTTTAATACTATCTATAACTTTTTTTAAAATATCAATATTACCATTTTCAACCGCATCAAAAAGAACAGTTTCTTCATCATCACTTTTTATATCAAAATCTACATTGTAGTTCAAAAGTATTTGAAAGACTTTTATATTTCCTAAAAGAACATTATCTTGTAAAATAGTCCTTCCTTTAGAATTCTTTCTATTTATATCAAAACCATTTTCAAGCAAAAATCTAACCATCATAAAATCATATTTTTCACAAGCTTCACTTAAGACAGTTTTGCCTAAAGTATCCTCTTTATAGATATCTATACCCAAAGCTAATAGAATTTTTATTGCATCAAATTTTTTTTTGTTAGCTAATTCAAAAAGAACAGTCCTTCCTTTCTCATCAGTAAAATTTATATCTACACCCTTATCGATATATTTTTTAAGCTTATTTACATCAATTTTACTTGACATCAACTCTTTAAAAAAGCTATCTTCATCAGCTTTGAAAAAACTTAACACTAAATTTCCTTATTATATTTTCACATACTTAAAAGTCTTTTATTCTAACTAAAAAACTATTAAAACCTTTTTTTATTACTTTTTTGATTTCTATCTCTTATTTTCTCTGATGTTCTATCTTGTTTTTTTGTTCTTTCAGTTTTGAACTTTGGTTTATCTTCAAATCTTTTTTCATCTATTAAAACACCTTTTAATGACTTTTCAATAAAGCTATTAAAATAGTTCCTTAGAATATATGCTTTTTCATTGTCTGGGAAAAGTTCTGGAAATTTATATGAAAGCCAAAGATAAAGAGATATTTTTTTAACTTCATCTTCCACTAAAAGTAAATCTTTTTGAGTTATAGCTTTTTTAGGTAGCGTAATAGAAGGTTTATAATGATTAACCTTTTTTTTGATGATTGTTGCAATATAACTATCAAATGCTTGTAAAATAATAGTAGATTTTGTAGTAATAGGAGCTTGAGCTAAAAGATATTTTTCTTCTAAACTAAGGTTTATCTTTGTATCAATTATTTTTGAAGCTTCTAGCATTGAAGAGATATTTGAAGCTATAAAAGGACCTTGAAAGACCATATTTTCAGCAAAAAATTTCAATATTTTTGTCAAAGATTTTGTTTCTATATGGCTTGACAAAGCTTCTAATTGATTGTTGTTTATTTTTACTTTAAAAGGTGGTTTTATAGTTTTGATTGGACTTTCAAACTCTTTTGAAATATAACTCAAAACATCTCTTCTAGTTGCTCCTAAATATCCAGCTTCAAAAAGCCCAAATCTTCCAGCACGACCTGCTATTTGCACTATCTCATTTACACTTATTTTTCTTTTACTAACTCCGTCAAATTTTGTATCAGTTGTAAATAAAATTGTTTTAATTGGAAGATTTAATCCCATACTTATAGCATCTGTTGCTATTAAAATTTGGCTTTTTTTCTCTCTAAATCTTCTTGCTTCATCTCGCCTTACTTCTGGAGACAAATTCCCATATATAACTGAAACAGAGTATTTTTTTTGAAGTTTTTGTTTGAGTTTTAAAACATCACTTCTTGAAAAAGCTATCAAAGCTGTTCCATCTTCAAGCTTATCTAAACTCGTAAATTTATCCAATACTACTAAAGGAGTTTTTCTTTTATGTCTTATAACTTGTAAATCTTCACTCAAATATGAAGCTATTTTTTTTACAGCTTCAAGAGCATTTACACTTCCAGTCATAATCACTTTTTTTGCTGGAACTCCTATGATTGCATTTACCCAAGCCCAACCTCTATCGTTATCTTCAAGCATTTGAACTTCATCAATAACTGCAATATCAATATCTAAATCAAAATCTATCATTTCAATCGTAGAACAAATATGAGAAGCATCTTCATTTAAAATTTGCTCTTCTCCTGTAACCAAAGAAGCATCAATATTTGACTCTTTTAAATCTTCATATCCTTCTAGTGCCAAAAGCCGTAAAGGTGCTAGATATAATCCACTATTTGCTTTTTTTAAATCTTGCATAGCATTGTATGTTTTTCCACTATTAGTTGGTCCTACATAAAATTCTAGTTTTCTATTTAAACTTCGTGCTAGAGGATAAAGTGTTTTTAAATCACAATTTAATAAATTTTGTAGTTGTTCTTGCCAATTATCTTTCATATCTCATCTTTTTAAAAATTGAAAGATTATATCTACTTTTACCAATATTTTCTTATAATGCAACTTTTAATAAAGGATTAGATTTTATGAATTGCAACTATTTTAGTACTTGTGCTTCCTGTACACTGTATGACAAAACTTATGATGAACAACTAAATTATAAAATTCAAAGAGAAAAAACACGATTTGAAAACTTTACAAATATAGAGTTTGACATAATCAAAAGTAGTGAGAAAAACTTTAGAAATCGTGCCGAATTTAGAATTTGGTGGGAAAAAGATGAAAAAAACGATAAAGATATTTTATTTTATGCTATGAATGATTTTAATAAAGAAATCTTACAAGTAGATGAATGTCAAATGGTAAGTTCTACTATTTCAAATCTTATGCCAAAGATTTTAAATGAACTTCAAAGTGATATGATTTTATCTTTTAGACTTTTTGCTATCGAGTTTTTGAGTAGTTCTACAAACGATATTCTTGTATCTTTGATTTATCACAAAAAATTGGAGCAAGATTGGGCTGATTTGGCAAAAAAAATCGAAACAAAACTAAATATAAAAATAATCGGAAGAAGTAGAAAACAAAAAATAGTTTTAAGTGATGATTTTATAAATGAAACTTTAAATATAGAAAATAAAGATTTTTTCTTTGCCTATGAAGAAAATGGCTTCACTCAACCAAATACAGCTGTAAATGTGCAGATGATTGAGTGGGTTTTACAAAATACTTCAACTTCACAAAAAGATTTATGTGAACTATATTGTGGTGGTGGAAATTTTACTATTCCCCTTTCAACAAAATTTAGAAAAGTTTTAGCAACTGAAATATCAAAAACTTCTATAAAATCAGCCCTCAGAAACTGCAATTTAAATGATATAACAAATATAGAATTTATAAGAATGAGTGCAGAAGATTTTGTACAAGCTTTAAATAAAGTTAGAGATTTTAATCGACTTAAAAATATAGATTTAAATAGTTATAATTTTGAAACTATTTTTATGGATCCTCCAAGAAGTGGATTAGATGATACAACTAGAAATTTAGCTAAAAACTTTGAAAATATCATATATATTTCGTGTAACCCAGAAACTTTACATAGAGATTTAGAAGAATTAACAAAAACACACAAAATAGTGAAATTCGCCCTATTTGACCAATTTGCATTTACAGAGCATATAGAAAGTGGAGTTCTTTTGAAAAAGTTATAATATTTAATCTAAATTTAAGAAAAGTTATATAATAATTCTTTTATAAATTTTAGGGTTGAATTTAATCCGAAGAGTGGAAAGAAATTTCAAACTCTATGCTTGGATCTTTTTTAAGAGACAAGAAGGTTTTAGGCTGAGGATATTTTAAATATTCGCAAACTATTTTATAAACTCAAAAGGACACACAATGAGAATTAATACAAACATATCTTCTCTAGGAGCACAAGAGGCTTCACAAAATACAAATAACAATATCAAAAATTCTTTAGAAAAACTTTCTACTGGTTTAAAAATCAATAAAGCTTCTGATGATGCTTCTGGTCTTGCTATTGCAGATAAACTTAGAACTCAAGTAACTTCAATTAATCAAGGTATCTCAAATGGTAACTCTGCTGTTGCTTTACTTCAAATTGCTGATAAATCTATGGCTGAACAATCTAAAATTTTAGATACTATTAAATCTAAATTAATTCAAGCTAATACTGATACTACTTCATCTGTTGGTAGAGTTGCTATTGCAAAAGATGTTAATAAACTACTTGATCAATTAAATAACATTGCAAAACAAACTAACTATAATGGTACTGCCCTTTTACAAGCTGGTATGGGAAGTGCATCAGCTGATACTGCTAGTTCTGCTGGTTTAACATTCCAAATTGGAGAAAGTAATACAGATATAATTAGTACAAAATCTATTCAAGCAAATGTTTCTGGATATGCATTAACTAGTTTAAAAACAGATGCATCTGCTGGTGCTAATGCTACAATTTCTAGTGATGGTAAAACAGTAACTACTGGTGGATTTACAAGAACAATGGCATCTGCTGCTCAATCTGCTGTAGATAATGCTATTACAAAATTAAATAGCTATAGAGGAGATATCGGTTCTACTCAAAATCAAGTTGAAAGTGCGGTTAGAAACCTTATGACTCAATCTACAAATATCAAAGCAGCTGAGTCTATTATCAGAGATGTTGATTATGCTGAAGAGAGTGCAAACTTCAATAAATTGAATATCATCTCTCAAGCTGGATCGTATGCGATCAGCCAGTCAAATGCTACTCAACAAAACGTTCTTAGACTACTTCAATAGTTAAGTAATTTTCATTTCTCTTTTATTAAAAAGTGGGGGATTTTCTCCACTTTTATTTATTTTCATCTTCATTTAATCTAATTTTATGAATTAGTTTGTAATAATTACCTAATTTAAGTTTTATTCACATAGTGATTAAATCCAAACTAAGGAAATATTTATGAAAATAAACACAAATGTATCTTCATTAACAGCACAGGAAGCGTCTACAAATACAAATAGAAGTATATCTAGTTCTTTAGAAAAACTTTCTACTGGTTTAAAAATCAACAAAGCTAGCGATGATGCCTCTGGTCTTGCTATTGCTGATAAACTTAGAACTCAAGTTACATCTTTAAATCAAGGTATTGCAAATGGTAACTCTGCTGTTGCTTTACTTCAAATTGCTGATAAATCTATGGCTGAACAATCTAAAATTCTTGATACAGTAAAAGCAAAACTAATTCAAGCTAATACTGATACTACTTCTTCTATTGGTAGAGTTGCTATTGCAAAAGATGTTAATAAACTACTTGATCAATTAAATAATATTGCAAAACAAACTAACTATAATGGTACTGCCCTTCTACAAGCTGGTATGGGAAGTGCATCAGCTGATATTGCGAGCTCTGCTGGTTTAACATTCCAAGTTGGGGAAAGTAATACAGATATAATTTCTACAAAATCTATTCAGGCAAATATTGATGGATATTCATTAAATAGTTTAAAAACAGATGCATCTGCTGGTGCTAATGCTACAATTTCTAGTGATGGTAAAACAGTAACTACTAATGGATTTACAAGAACAATGGCTAGTGCTTATATGAGTAATGTGGATAGTGCTATTACAAGATTGAATAGTTATAGAGGAGATATTGGTTCTACTCAAAATCAAGTTGAAAGTGCGGTTAGAAACCTTATGACTCAAGCTACAAATATAAAAAATGCTGAATCAATTATTAGAGATGTTGATTATGCTGAAGAGAGTGCAAACTTCAATAAATTGAATATCATCTCTCAAGCTGGATCGTATGCTATTAGCCAATCAAATGCAGTATCTCAAAATGTATTAAGGCTTTTACAATAAAACTGGGTTATTTCCAGTTTTATTATCGTTATAAAATTCTCTTTAAGCAAAATACATAATCATTTACTAAGTTTTTTATTTGTTTAACAAAAATATCTCTTATTTTTTTTACTTTCTTTTCTTCATTTTTTACTTTAATATCATTAAAATGATAGAATAAATATGGAATTACTATCTGAAATTTGCCAACTATTATTTGGAAAAAACTTTTATATGAGCTATTATCAATTATTAAAGTAAGCTCTATTATATCTTTAAAAAGAAAAGAAAAATTTTTATAATCTCTTTTTGTAATCTCTTTTAATTGTTTTAAAATTTTATCTTCTAAAAAATTTATCTCATCTTTTATTTCTTGTTTTGATTCTTCTGATAACTCTTTGATAGAGTATTTTTTTAGAAGAGATAAAATGTTAATGTCATTAAAATTTATATCTTTAAAATCTTGAGTATTTATTTTCTCTTTTTTTATTGGAATTGTATTTTCAAAATATGCACCATGATATGATAGATTATACACATTTACATCTTTTTCTTTTTTAAATAATTTATCATTTGTAGCTTGTATTGATGAAAAGAATAATGGAGTTGTAAATACAAAGTCACTATGATTTCCTTTTGTTTGTATTAAACTATCTACTTGGCTAAAAGTATCCCTGCTTTGCTCTTCGTCTAAATTTAAACTAGAAGTAACCGAATCAGATCCTTTTGAATGACTCTCTCCTGTTTCTTGGTTTAATGCTAAATCTAATCCTATAAGATAAATATTTTTAGCATTAAGATGAAGAAGTATGTCTAAGGTAACTTCTCCTATACTGTATCCACTAAAATATATATTATCTTTATTAATAGATTTATATAACTCAAATAAAAATAAAACTTCTTGATTAAATTTCTTTAATACATTTTCATGAGTCATATTTCCAGATAAAATAATAGTATTTTCGTTTATCTTAGAAACACTTTCATCATCAAACTGCATAGTAGCTAAAAAATGTGATTCATCCAAAGATGTAATCATATCTATACGAATATTATTTAACAATATTTTTTTATATGCCGCACCAATAGTTACTATAAAAAATTTATTTTGATTTTCTTTAATCCACTCTATATTTTCATCCAAAGACGGACCTGCTGCCAAATATAATATTGGAATATTTTCAAAAGTATTAAAATCATTCTTTATATTATTAAAAAGTAAATTTTTATAACCACCTTTTAAATATTTAGTAGCTCTATTCAAATGAACATACATCCTTCTATTATAATCATAAGTTGTAGGATCTAGTGTAGCGAGAGTTCTTAAAATAGTATCTATATACTCAGCTACATTTATATTTGTTGTTGAAAATTTTAATATATAGTTTTCAAGGTTTCCTATATTTAAAAATTTTAGTATTTTTTGTTCCAATTTCTCAACATCATCCATAATTGAAAAAATAACACCATCATTTTGTGCTAATATTGTATAATCTACGGTAAAAAGAGAGAGTCTAAATATTTCTAAATTTCTTTCTAATACTAAATATATTTTTGCATCTATTTTTTGTGCAATCCTAGGGATATGCCTTCCTAAAAGTGTTCCCATGAATATAAACTTTTTTATATCTTTAAACCTTCTTTTTCTATTTGTTAAGAAATCCTTTGTAATCTTTGAATATTCCCAAGTATCATTAAAAGTCATAGCGGATATCAGCTCTGAATTTTCAAACTCAAATCTATCTTTTCTGTCAACTTCTTCTTGAAACTCATATAAAAAATGCTTTGAAACATTTAAAATAGAACTTTTTTCATCAAAATCTATTTTTCTAACTAGTTCATTATTATATCTTTTTGGAGAATTATTATATAAATATTTATCATTTATAATATCGTAAATATCAAAATCTCCATCTTGCATATTAAATTCTAATGCATATCTCTCTTTATAATTACCATTTTCAATCATTCTCGATAGTTCATCTACTCTATGATAAAGCTCATTATCGTACTCACTCAAGAATACTAAATTTGCTAAAAATGTAGTTGTAAGTGCATTTTGTAATTCTATTTGTGCTTCTTCCATTTTTATCCTTTTTTGTATAAATAATTATTAATGTTTATAAACTAAACCCATCATCAACTAAAATATTTTGTCCATTTACATATTTACTCATATCACTAAGTAGATAAACCAATGTTCCTTTTAAATCACTATTATTAAGCATTCCTTTATTTAAACATTTTTCTTTATATTTTTCTAAAAAAGCTTCTGGTTGATGATCAAAGATACCACCAGGGCTTAAAGCATTAACTTTTATATTCATACCTTTAAAATATTTTGCCATATATTTTGTAAGATGAATAAGTCCTGATTTTATAGCTGCATATTCAACTGGCATTGTCATAGCAGTGTTATCATATACTTCAAACTTTGGAGCAACTACACCATAAATAGAACTAATATTTATAATATTGCCATATTTTTGTTTTTTAAAATACTCAGCAAATTGTTGAGAAGTGGTAAAATATCCACCAAGATTTAAACCTAAATTTTGAATAAAATCTTCATATTCAACTTCAAAAAAATGTCTTCCATAGTTTTTATTTCTTGGATAAGCATTATTTACTAAAGCATCTATTCTTTTATATTTATTATCCAAATATCCTATACATTCAGTTAAAGAATTTTTTGAAGTAATATCAAGTTTTATAAAATCTATATTTTGGGTATTTAACTCTTCTGATAAGTTTTTTTTTACTTTTTTACCTAATTCTTCATTTATATCAGCTATTACTGCTATTCCAGCATTATCAACAACAGCTTTTACAAACTCTTTTCCTATAAGACCTGCTCCACCAGTTATTACTACAATTTTATCTTTGAGCATTATTTATTTCCTTCATCAAAAACTCGACAAATTTAAAGTCAAGTTCATTGTCTATATCTATAGATCTTTCTTCTGGCATCACATATAACCCTGTTTTTTCTAAGAAAATAGAATTTTCATTTAATATAATATCTCTTTTCCATATATATATTGAAGCATTCATATCATAAGATTTTGGGGCATCTTGTCTTCTTATAACTGCATTATCAAGTTTTTTTGATAGATAAACTTTACCATCTTTATCTTGTTCAACTAGATTAAAATATGGGCTTCTTCTACTTGGCATTGCTGTTATTAGATTATCATTGTTATCGTCTATAAATTGATTAAAAGCGTCTATTATATCTTGCGTTAGTCTAAGAGGTGCAGTTGCATCTAAATCTATCAAATAATCAAAAGCTTTATTATAATACTCTTCACTCCTTTTAAAAGCATCTTTTATAACATCAAGTTTACCTGCTGTATCACTTGCCATTTCATCATTTCTTTTGAAAAATACCTCTGCTCCATATTCTTTTGCTGTATTTGCTATATCATCACTATCTGTACTTATAACTATATGTTCAAAAAGGCCTGAACCTTTTGCTTGTTCAATTGTATAAGCAATCAGTGGTTTACCATTTAACTCTTTGATGTTTTTATTTTTAACACCTTTGGAACCACCTCTTGCACAAATTGTACATAAGACATTACTCATCTGTTTTGCTCCTGTATAGTTGATATAGTATACATAACTTCTAATGCTTCTTTAAAAGTACATACGCTTTTTTGTTGATTAAAAATATCTAAATGCATCTTTTCAAACATATAATTTCTTTCTAAATTTGAATAACTATATATTTCTTCAATTCCAGCCTTATTTTTTTTAATTAGTTTATTTGATATAAAATCTAATTCATAACTATTCTCAAAAGTCTCAACTAATAATTTTCTATGAGTAATTTTACTTATATAGTCTATTGAGATATTAACAAAAATATTTTTATCAGTTTTTCCTATTAGCATAGTTAAATCATCAGAATCTATCTCTAAATCTGAAATTTTCACTTGATAACTTTTTATTTCATTTATATTTCCACAAATCCACTGTACATAATCAATCTCATGACTTAAATCTAATAATACTCCACCGCCTTGCTCTTTTTTTGCACTATAACAATCTCTATAGTCTGAATTTGGTCTCCACGATGGTAGATATTGTCCACATTTAGCATTTACTAAAATAATATTTTCATTTTTTATAGATTCTATTAATTTTTCTATTAAGGGATGAAATCTAAGAACATATCCAATAAATACTTTATTATTTTTTATTTCCAAACCTTGTTTTGATTCAAATAAAGGCTTTTCACAAAAAATCAATTTGTCTTTTACATTTTTTTCTAAAAATTCTAACTGTTCAAAATGTTTATTCGTTTCGGATGCTATCACAAAATAGTCATATTGATTTATATTTTTTATAATTTCTAAATTCTCATAGCAAATGTATTCAATATTTTGTTTAGTAACTAAATCTATTTGCTGAATTTGAGAAAATTTAGATAAAACTTCATAATGCCTTTTTCCAATAGAACCAAAACCTATAAGTAAAACTTTCAATTATTTAGACTCACTTTAAAATTAACTATTTCTTAAAACCCAAGTACCATTACTTTTTTTAGTAAAAAGTTCTGGATTATATTGATTATCTATAATTTTCCAAAATTCTTTTTCACTATATCCAAAGAATTGACAAAATTCTCTTACACTTCTTGGATCTAAATCATGGTCATGTTTTTTTACAAGTTTTATAGCTTCATCTCTAGTTAGCATTCCATATCTTACCATTCTTGCACTATAATCTGTTGCTGAAGCATGTCCAAATTTTGGGTATTTCATCCAAGAGTGAACTAAATATGCAGGAGTATCTACTTGGTCAAATTGTTCTACATGGTGTGTTCTAGTCCATTCATGAGTTAAATCATGGAATCCATATTTTTTTGCGATTTCATAGTTATCAAAACTACTCCATTCTAAGAAATAACTAAGATAAATTGGATCTAGTTTATCTATATCATTTTGATGTGGTGGCTCAAAGAAGTTTAAATTTTTTTCTTCAATACCAATATCTAAAAGTTCTTTTGTAGGTATTCCACTTCCTACACCATTATTTATTTGATCTTTTGAGGAATATGTTTCAATAGCACCCACTCCACCATACTCATAAGCTACATTTTCACCATAAACTAAAAGTGGTGTATTAAATTTAATAGCCATATGTAAAGGATAAGTATAAATATATCTATCTACAAAATATGTAGGTTTACCATATTTCTCAAATGTATATTTTCCAATCTTTTTTTGAGCTTGAATATTTGGTTTCATAGATATTAGATCACAACCAAAAGCTTCAGATATATTTTTTAAATTATGTACTCCTGCATTTGTCATAGAAAAATTATCTTCAACTGAAACAAGAAGTGGATTCATACCCATTTTTTCTTTCATAATATATACTTGGAAATGACTATCTTTACCTCCTGATACAGCTATCATACAATCATAACCATTTGGTCCATTCATACCTCTATATTTATTACAAAGTATTTCTAATTCCTGCCACCTTTTTTCATAATCTACATTTTTTCTATTTTCATATGATTGACAAGCGGCACAAATACCATTTTCATCAAAAGTAATACCTGGTCTTGTATCAGGCATAACACATCTAGTACAATATCTCATATTTAATTCTCCTTGTTATATATTAATTAAAGTTCAAAGATTTCACTATATTCTTTATTAGCTTTTTCATATTCTTCAATTCTTCCAATATCAAGCCAGTATTCCCTGAGTGGAAATGATAACGTATTTTCATTCAAACGTATAATTGTCTCAAACAATGTTGGCATATCATAAAACTGATTTTGTGGTATATAATCCAAAACTTTAGGTGAAAGTATATATATACCTGCACTCACAAAAAACTTATGAATAGGTTTTTCTTCAATAGATACTATTTTGCTATCTTTTATATTTACAACTCCATAAGGTACTTGAAAATCATATTCTCGAACACACATTGTTCCAATAGAATTTGTTGCAATATGATAGTTATGTAAATGTTCAAAATTTACATTTGTAAGTAGATCTCCATTCATAACAAAAAAAGGCTCTATTGGTTTCTGCGTTAGTAAACTCAAAGCTCCTGCAGTTCCCATTCTTTGATCTTCTAAAACATACTCTATTTTTACTCCAAAATCACTTCCATCTCCAAAATAATCTTGAATAATATGAGATTTATAGTTTACACACATTATAATATTTGTATATCCATACTCTGCAAATTTTTCTACAATAGTTTGAAGTATTGGTTTATTTCCTACTTTTAACATAGGTTTTGGAGTGGTTTCTGTAAGAGGTCGAAGTCTTGTTCCAAGTCCTCCTACCATTAAAACTACTTTATTAGTCTTATTTTTTGGTTTTATAAGTTCATCTATTTCTTTAATGCCTACCAATCTATTATTTTCATCTATGATTGGAATTTGATGAAGTTTTTTACTCAAAGCAAGTTTTAAAATATCTTCTTTTGTATCACTTATTGTTGCAATAGTAGGTTTTTTAAAAATAATATCTTCAATAGAACTATTTAAATCAAAACCTTTTAAAAGACCTCTTCTTATATCTCCATCAGTTAAAGTTCCTATTAATTTATCATCTTTATCTACAACCAAAGCTATTTGCATAGAACCTTTATCAATTATTTCTAAAGCTTCTTTTATTGTTGAATTTTCTCTTAATTTTATGTTTTCTATATTTTTCATATTAATCTCTTAAATCATAAAAAGATTTTTTTAGTATATGATTCAAATTTACATTTTTAATCACTTCTATTATCTTTTTACTTGAACATCCATCACCATATGGATTTATTGTATCTTTTAGTCCTTCCTGAAACTCTTTTGAATAAAGTTTTTTAACTGCTTCTAAAATAGAGTTTTTATTTGGTTCACAATCAACAATGCTAGAAGCTTTTATCCTTCCTTTTTGTCTATCTCCAATATTTATTGTACCTATTTTAAAACTTGGTGCTTCTGCTAATCCACTAGAACTATTTCCAAGCACAGCATCTACATATTGTAAAGCACTTAAATATCTTAATTGTCCCAAAGAAGTAAAACAAACTGATTTATGAGAGTTGTTAGATACATATTTATCAATCATTTGGTTTATTATTCTTCCATCTGTATCACTATTTGCTTTTGTAAAAATTATATTTGTATCTTCTAATTCATCAATTGCATTTAATAATTCAGAAAATTGTTCTTTTGCTGTACTATTTTCTAAAGTTACAGGATGAAAGGTAACTAAGATATTTTTTTTATTTAATTGAAAATCAATAGATTTCTCAAATTCATCTTTACACAAGAGTTCTAATCTTTTTATATTTTCTATCCCCATTCCACCTACATTAAAAACTCTAGAAGGATTTTCTCCAAGTTGAATAACTCTATTTTTATACTCTTGTGTTGCTACAAAGTGCAAGTGGCTCATCTTTGTTATACTATGTCTTATAGACTCATCAAAAGCACCTTCTGTTGTCTCTCCACCATGTAAATGAGCTATTGGTATTCTTGAAATCATAGCAGCACTTGTTGCACTAAATATCTCATATCTATCGCCTAAAACCACTACAATATCTGGCTTTAGTTCATCATAAGCCTCTGCAAAAGATATTTGAGCTAAACCCATAGATTTTGAAACACCAACTGAAGTATCAGAAGATAAAAGCATCTCTATTTTTTTATCTATTTTGAATTCTTTTTCTATTTCTTTATAAGTTAATCCAAACTCTGGGCTTAAATGCATACCTGTAACTATAAGTTGAAGTTCTAAATCTTTATCGGCTTCAATTTCTTTCACTAGCCAATAAAGTAATCCATATTCAGCTCTTGTTCCTGTTACTACACAAATTTTCATATCAATTCATCTTCTTTATAATCTTTAGTTGCAACCGTTCCTAATATTTCATCCCATCGCATAGGATTTATGCCATTCCCTGGTCTTTTTATTGCAAGATTATTTTCACTTAAAATTTCACCTTTTTTTATATCTGTTTTTGCAACTATTGATTTTCTAGCTATTGGTTTGTTTTTTGTTTCACTTGCACTTGGTTTTTTTACACTATTTCCTAAAGCCTTTTCTATATTTCGTATAGCTTTTACCATGGCTTTTAGTTCATCTGGTTCTAAAGAAGCTTTATGGTCTGGTCCTTCCATAGTTTTATCTAAAGTAAAATGTTTTTCAATAACAGTTGCTCCCAAAGCAACAGCTGCTGTTGGAACTTCTATTCCTAAAGTATGGTCACTATATCCAAAAGGAACATCAAAAGTATTTCCAATAGTAAACATAGCTTTTAGATTTACATCTTCCATAGGTGTCGGATATTCTGTATTTGCATGTAAAACTATGATGTTTTCTTTTTTTGTTCCTGAATTTATCAAAATATCCATAGCATCTTCTATTTCTCCAATATCTGCCATACCAGTTGAAAGTATAACTTTTTTATTTAGCTTTCCAAGATGTCTTAAATATGGTAGATTTGTTATCTCACCACTTGGTATCTTAAATATTTCAAGTCCTAAATCACTCAAAAGGTCTATGCTATCATGATCAAATGGAGTTGACAAAAACATAATATTTTTATTTTTGCAGTAAGATATAAGTTCTTTATGAGTATTTACATCAAGTTCAAGCTTCTTTATCATCTCAAATTGTGATTCTTCTTTATCCGTTGTTTGTTTTTGATAGTCAGCTTTTTGTGCATTTTTAGATACAAGATTTTCAGACTTAAAAGTTTGAAACTTTACTGCATCTACACCACTATCAACTGCAACATCTATTAATTTTTTAGCAAGTTCAATTGAACCATTATGATTTACTCCAGCTTCTGCTATTATAAATACTTTTTTCATTTTACTAAACTCCCTGCTTTTATAAAGCTATATATTATAGCTTCTTGTTTTGATGTAGCATTACTTCCAAAAAATGTATTCTCTTTTACAATAACTCCACCATTTATTACACTTGCAGTTGAAATATGACAATTATCTTCTACTATACAATCATGTTCTATTAAAGCTTTTGTGTTTATTATACAGTTTTTACCTATTTTTGAATTTGCATTTACAAGTACATTATGCATAATAACTGTTCCTTCATCTATTTTAGAATATTTTGAGACATAAGCAAGTGGAGAAATAATGGTTGGTAAATTAAAACCTATATTTTTAAGCTTTTCAAAAAGTTTTACTCTTAAACTATTCGATTTTATATGTCCTATTGTAATAATAGCATTTTCACAATTTTTAAAAAGCTTTTCCAAATCATCATCACAAGCAATTATTTCATAATCTAATACTTTTTTTCCAATATTCTCTTTTATATCAACTATTCCTATAATTTCGTATTTGTTCTCTTGTTCAATAACATCAATAACACTATGACAATGCCCACCACCACCAACAAGAACAATTTTTTCTTTCATTACAAAATCACCGAACTAGGAATATTTACAACTCTTTCTTCAAGATATTTCGCATTTTTCAAATCATCTTTTTGGCAATTTTTGTACATTTCAAGTTCATTCATAAGTTTCCAAATAGGTCTTGTCATAACTTTATTTTTATTTGAAAACTCTAAAAATTCATCTCTTTGCTTAACATCATCAAAAATTATAGCTTGTAACCAATAGTTTGAGTTTGAATTTTGAGGTTCTTCTACAAATTTTACATTTTTAGTTTCAAAAAAATCTTTATAAATAGTTGCTAACTCTCTTTTATTTGCTAAAAATTTATCTAAATTTTCCATTTGAGCTACCAAAAGTGCAGCATTTAAGTTTGGAAGCCGATAGTTATATGCTGTTTCGTCGTGTACATACTCATATGGATGAGGAATTTTTGCTGTTGTTGTGATATGCTTTGCTCTTTTAGCCAAACCTTCATCATCAGTTACGATAACTCCACCACCACCACTTGTGATTATCTTATTTCCATTAAAACTAAATGCCCCAATTTTTCCAAAAGTTCCAGTATGTTTATCTTTATAAAACGAGCCTAAACTTTCAGCTGCATCTTCAACTAAAGTAATTTTCCACCTATCACAAATATTTTTTATCTCATCTATTTTGCACGGATGTCCAAAAGTATGCATAGGAACACAAGCTTTTATTTGTCTTTTTGTAATTTTATTTATACAAATATTCTCTATTATCTCACAATTTGTTTCTAAAAAGTTTTTTAGTGATTTTGGACTAAGTCCTAAAGTATCTAAATCCACATCAACAAATACAGGTTTTGCACCAATATAGCTTATAGCATTGCAAGTTGCGATAAAAGTAAGAGGTTGAGTGATAACTTCATCATCTCTTTGAACATTTGACAATATCAAAGATATATGAAGTGCTGCTGTACCATTTACAGTTGCTATTGCATATTTAGCTCCAACATATGATGCAAAATCTTTTTCAAATCTATCTACATATTTTCCTACACTTGATACAAATGTACTATCTATGCACTCATTTAAATATTTTTTCTCATTTCCAATAAATCGTGGTTCATGAAGAGGTATAAACTCTTCAGTTTTAAAAGTTTGTTTTATAAAATCTATTATATTTTTCATATTACATCTTTGAATCTAAATATTTTCCAGTCTCTTTATGTCCAAAATCTGGTATTAGTTTAAAAAACTCTTTTACAATATCATCTTTGCTCCATTGTAAATTTTGTTTATAAGTTTTGATTATATTTTCAAACTCATTTAAAAGCTTTTCATCATAAATGGCTTCATTTTTAATAATACCTAGATTTTCAAATTTTTCCATATCTAAAACTTCTTTATGGGTAAAAAATTCTTCAAAATCTTTTTCGCCTGTTGTATCACTTGATGTAAATAAGCAAGGATATTTTCCTTCTTGTGGTAAAGTTTTTGCTAATTCTCTAGCTTCATCTTCATCTTTACATAAATATGGCTCATATCCAAGATTTTTTAAATATCTTACAGCTATTTCGCAAAATGTTATAAGATGTAAATTTTCACTTAGTTTTGGGAAAAAAATATCTCTATTTTCACCAAATATACAAGACATAAGACAAAGTTCACCACTTTCTTGTGGAGTTACAAAATATCTTTTTATATCATTTGGAGCAACTATTGGTTGAGATTTTTTTATTCTTTGATCAAATCCATGAAGAAGTGAACCATCAGAAAAAGCAACATTTGCAAATCTTGCCATAGAAACATCTATTTGTTTTGAATGTCTGTTCACAAACATTTCCATGATTCTTTTACTTGCCCCCATCATATTCACTGGGTTTGCAGCTTTATCTGTACTTACACAAAAATATTTTTTAACCCCATTTTCTATTGATTGTTGAAGAGTTTTATCAGTATTAAAAATATTTGTTTCAATCATTCTCATAAGAGTAAATGGATCCTTTTCACTCCTTACATGTTTAAGTGCAGATAGATTTAAAACATAATCATACTTTCCATCAGCTTTTATAAAAGCATCATATTCGCTACTTCCTATATCAAGTGCAAAAGTTTGAAAATCCCCATCTATATATCCAAAACTACTTCTAATATCTCTAACTAGCTCTACCATATTATTTTCACTAATATCTACTACATGAAGTTTTTTAGGGTTTCTTTTAAATATCTCTTTAGTTACGGCTTGTCCTATTGAACCAGCTCCTCCAATAACTAAAAAAGTTGAATTTGATACTATTTTTGAGAGTTCTTTTTCATGATTGTTTATATCTTCATAGAAAAGTTCTTTTGTTCTGCCGATTAGTTTCAATATATTAAGTATTTGCAAATATACTCTCCTACAATAGATTAATCATTTTTTATATTGTATTGTAACACATACTTTATTTATAATATATACAAATATTGCTAAAATCTTACACAAAAACTTGAAAGAAAAAAATGGATAAACAAAAACAGCTAGAAGGGTTAAAACAGACTTTAAGTCAAATATATCTTAAAAATATAGATTTTTTAAAGAAGTATCATATAAATATTTATGAAAAAATAGTTTTTTTTGAGAAACAAAATATCCAAAATTACTCTTTAGAGTTTATAAATGATGAGTTTAAACTATTAGTTTTAAAAACAAAACAAAATTTATATAAAAAAGAGCCTTTTAGCGACTCTTTAGATAGAGTAAATAACTTTTCACTTTCAAATGCTTTTACTCTTATAAAAATGGAAGAATTAAAAAAGAAAAATCATTATGAAGGTGAGATAAATAGTTATATATATTTAAATGAATATATAAAAAAGTTTGAAAATATAGAGATAAAAATCAATAAATTTATATTTATAGGAACTTTACTTGGAGTCCATCTAAATGATTTTCATAATAGTTTAAATGCAAAAAGTTATTTAATAATCGAGCCAAATATTGAAATTTTTAGATTATCGTTATTTTTGTGTGATTATGAATCTTTAAGTAAAAATTCAAAACTTTTTTTTGCTATAAGCGAAGATAGTTTCAGTTTAGAAAATATCACAAAAAAGTTCTTAGAAGATAAATATGAATTAAATCATCTAATTCATTTTGAATTATCAGGTGAAAATTACTCTTTCTTAGTAAAAGAGTTACAAAATATTTTTATTCATAGTTCTCAAATGCGTTATCCTTTTAGTGATTTCATAATTAGCCTAAAAAGAGGATATAACTACTTTTTTGAAAAGAAAAAAAGTATTATAAATCTATCACAAAATCAAAATTTATTTGAAAATAAAAGAGTTCTTTTTTTAGGGGCTGGAGTATCTTTGGCAAAAAATCTAGAGTGGGTCTATCTAAATCAAGAGAAATTTGTAATAGTAGCTTCAAGTGCTGTTTTAAAACACCTTAGAATTTTAGAGATTATTCCAGATATTATTCTAGCTGTTGATGGTCAAAAAGAGCCAATGATTGAGCAATTTAATGTAGATGAGGAAATGTATAAAAACTCTATAGTTTTAGCTTCAATAAAGTTAGATTATAAACTTTTTGAAAAATTAAAAGATACAAAAATATTTTTTATGCAAAATGCTTTAGAGCTATTTTCAAACTATGGATTTTTAAGTGGTGTGACAGTTGGAGATATCGGAATTGATATATTAGCTAGACTTGGAGTAAAAGAGATTTATCTTTTGGGAATTGATGCAGCTGTTGATAGTAAAAATGGAAAAACTCATATTGGAACTCATAAATCAAGTAAAAAACTAAATCTAAATGAAAAAGATAGTGGAGATTTTAGAGACGATATAGTTTATGTAAAAGGAAATCTTGAAGAAATAGTACCTACTTTTAGAGAATATTTAGAGATGATAGAGAGTGCTGAAGATATTATATTTAGACATAAAGAGTATTTAAAGGTTTATAATCTAGGTTCTGGAGCATATTTTAAAGGCTGCATTCCTTTAAAAGTAGAAGAACTAAAAGTTAACTTAGAAAAGATAGATAAAGAAAATTTTAAAAGAAAATTTTTACAAGATATTGAAAAATCAAGTAAAAAAATTTTAGAAGAGATTGATACAAAAGAGATAATAAAAGAAAAGAATATACTAAAAAGACTAAATAGTATAAAAATAGGAAACTTTCATCAAGAGTTTAAAATAGTTTTTGAGAAATATCCAAATTCTATGATTTGTAATATTTTAGATAGATTTTTTAAACTTATTTTACCATATGAAAATATTTTAAAAAATCAAGACATTGCAAATAAAATTTTACAAAAACAGATTTATGAAGTTTTGAATGCTTTTAATTGGATTTTCGATAAAATGGATACTAAGTTTATAGAAGGAAAATAATGGCTAGCCCTATACAAATTGGTAAAACTTATGGTGTAGTTCATAATAAAGATTATTTTTCATTTTTTGGTTTTGCAAAAAAAATAGGAAATAGTGAAACACAAAAAATAGATGTTTATTTAGATGATAAACCAATAGATACAATTATAGCAAATGAGTCTATAGAAAAAATAGATGATATGTATGATGTAGAAAATCAAGCTTTTAATTACAATTTACCATCAAAATATATAGGTCAAAAATCTACAATATCTTTTAAAAATCATGATACACAAGATGAACTTTTAAACTCTCCTTATACTTTGATAGATAAAAATCATGAAAAATTTAATGAAGCAAAATTTATGCATAGTTTAAATGAGACAATAAGTGAAGAGCTAAAAAGTATGTACAAGCCAAATAGTATAGGATTTTTAGCAACAAAGGAGAATTTGGAAGATGAGGAGTTTGTAGAATACATAAATCAAATTATGAATGATTTTCCTGAGTATGATTTTAAAGCTTTATATTTTGATAAAAATTCAATTAAAGAGATAAAAGAGAAGTTTAAAAATAGTAATTTAGAATTACTTGAGTTAAAAGATATAAAAGATATTTTTGAGAATTTAGAAGTGTATTTAAGTAATTATGAAAAAACATTTAAAGATATATTTGAAATGCCTATTATGAATCTTTTAAGATATAAATCAAATGATATTTTAATATTAACTTTAGGGCTTAGTAGAGATGAAAATCTTACTTTGCGAGAATTTGAAAACCAAAACAAAACATACTTTCAAAAACTAATAGATAATCTTGAATATCTTGGTTTCAATAAAGATGATATAAATAAATATGGAAATAGTTTTAATGCAATAAGTTTTAAATCAGCTAGTCAAAAATATAGTATAGATATAGATTTTAATTTAGATGAATCTACTAGAATAGCTTATATTTATTATCATTTAAAATTAGGTCATAAAAATCATAATTATTTTAAAGAAGTTATAAATAGAGTAAAAAAATCTATAGAAGTACAAAAATGAGTGAACACAAAATACTACATGTGATGATTCTTGATAAATTTTTAGCTCCATTTATAGATTTTGTAGATGAGCATTTTGGAAGAGAGAATCACCACTATGTGTTTATTACAAGTGAAAAATATGATTACAGATTAACTCCTGAGCATAAAGTCGAATTTTTACATACAGATGATGATATATTTATAACTTTGTTAGAATATATGAAAATGGCAAAAAAGATAATTCTTCATGGTCTTTGGAGAGATAAAGTTAATGTACTTTTATATTTTAATCAAGAATTATTAAAAAAATGTTACTGGATTACATGGGGAGGGGATTTTTACTTTCCTGAAACAAAAAGTAAAATACAGCATCAAATTATAAAAAATATAGGAAATTATATTACTGGTGTTGTGGGAGATAGCCTTTATATAAAAAAATATTACAAAGCTAAAGGTTATAATATACATTGTTATGCTTATCCGAGTAATTTATATAAAAATTACAATATAGAAATAAAAAAACATAATACTATAAATATACAATTAGGGAATTCAGCAGATCCTACAAATAATCATTATGAAGTATTAAAGAAACTTCTACCATTTAAAAATGAAAACATAAAGATATTTGCTCCACTATCCTATGGGGATAAAAAATATGCTAATCAAATAATAATGAAAGGTCAAAATCTTTTTAAAGATAAATTTATTCCTCTTACAGAATTTATGTTAATTGAAGAATATCATAAGTTTTTAAACAGCATAGATATAGCTATATTTGCCCACAATAGGCAACAAGCAATAGGAAATATAATTACTCTTTTAGGTTTAGGTAAGAAAGTTTATATAAAAAATGATATTACATCTTGGGAACATTTCAAAAATATTAATGTACAAGTTTTTGATATAGCAAGTATTAACCTTGAAATTTTAGATGAACAAGTAATATACAATAATATACAAAAAATTAAGGAATATTATTCAGAATCTAATTTAAAAGCACAACTTGAAATAATTTTTAAAATTTAAAAATTATTTTAATATAAAATCCAAAGAAAAAAGGAAACTTACATGAATTGGGAAAAGCTAGGATTAATTATTAAACCAGATGAAAGTATTTGGTGGTTATCTCACTATGGAGGACCTACTTTTGTTGATATTTATAATGATGAAATTAAATTATATTTTGTTGGTAGAGATAAAAATGGTATTTCTAGAATAGGATATGCCATTTTAGATAAATCAGATTTAAGAAAAGTGTTACATATTTCAAAGGATCCAGTATTTGATATTGGAAAAATAGGATATTTTGATGAAAACGGAGTTTCATATCCTTGGATTGTAAGAAATGGAAATGAGCTATTACTATACTATGTCGGATGGACTCAAGGTGGTATAGGTGGTTTCTGGACTCATATTGGATTAGCTAAATATAATATTGAAATAAAAAAATTTGAAAGATTATTAAATGTACCTATAATCGATAGAATAAACACTGAACCAATTTGTAGTGGATCTTGTTGTGTAATAAAAGAAGGTAAACTTTGGAAAATGTGGTATACCTCTTTTGATAGATGGGAAGAAAATGACAAACCTTTACACTATTACCATATTAAGTATGCTACATCCCTAGATGGAATAAATTGGAAGAGAGAAGGGATTATTGCTATCGATTTTAATGATGAAAAAGAATATACTATTGCAAAGCCAATGGTCATTTATGAAAATGGTATTTATAAAATGTGGTATTCATATAGAGGAAAATATTATAAAATTGGTTATGCAGAATCATATGATGGTCTAGAATGGTCTAGAATGGATAAAAAAGTAGGAATTAATGTATCTAGTAAAGGCTGGGATAGTGAAATGATAGAATATGGGTACGTATTTGATTATGATAATAAACGATATATGATGTATAACGGCAATGGTTTCGGAAAAAGTGGAATAGGTTTAGCAGTAATGACGAATAAAGTTGAGGAATAAATATGAATATCAAAAAAGCCATAGAAGAAATGAATATTTATGGTGTTACATTACTTGGCAAATTTTTAACAGATGATGAAATATCTAAATACAAAAGTGATTTAGAGAGAAAAAAACAGGAAGATATAGAAAAATTTGGCAAAGAACATTTATTAAAATTTGATTATGAAGTTATTAGAGATTTGGGAAGATTTGGTGGTAAATATTATGAATTATTAGAAAATAAAGTTTTAAACACTTATATAAATTCTATATTGAATGATAAGGCAGTAGTTCATTCATATAATGCTATTATAAATCATGAAATTCATTCTGATATGATAGGATATCAGTTTCATAGAGATCAACCATTTTTTAAAGATACAAGAACAAGTGTAATAGTAATGATACCATTAGTTGATTATTCAAATATAAATGGATCTACAGAATATGTGCCTTCTACACATTTATTTGAGAAAATGCCATCTGAAGAGTTTATGCAAGCTCATTATGTATCAACTTATGGAAAAGCTGGTGAAGCATTTGTTGTGGATGCATCATTATGGCATAGAGCTGGTATAAATAAAACTAATATTTCAAGACCCATGATTGTTATAAAGTACACATTAGCACCATTTAAGCAACAAATAGATTTTATAAATAGTTCAGGAGACATGTTAAATATGGCTTCAGAATTAGTTAAGCAACGATTAGGTTGGGATGTAAGAATTTGTCAAAATTATTTAGAATTTAGAGAGCCTGGGAATATAAGAAAATTTAAAAGTGGGCAGTATGATATGACAAATGTTTATATTAGGTAAATTAATGAAAAAGATCTTAATTATAGGTGGAGGTAAATGGCAAGTCCCTGTAATTCAAAAAACAAAATATTTAGGACATTATTCGATTTGTTCAAATCTTTATAAAGATTCTATTGGTTTTGAATATGCTGATAAATCATATGTTGAAAATGTATTAGATAGAGAAAAAAATTTGCAAATAGCAATAGATGAAAAAATTGATGCTGTAATTACTGATCAAAGTGATATAGCTGTTAATACAGTGGCTTATATATCAGAAAAACTTGATTTAAATGGTGTAGGAATGGATGTAGCTAATCTTTATACAAATAAATCTAGAATGAGAAAAGAATTAATTATTGCAAATCTTTTTCATCCAAAATATAAAAAATGTAAAACAATTGATGAAGCTATAAGTTTTTTTGTAACATTAGACTCAGATGCTATTATTAAGCCATTATCAAATCAGTCGAGTCGAGGTGTTTATAAAATAACTTCTATCAATGAATTAAAAGAAAGATTTAATTATACAATGGAATATTCTGTAGATAATACTATACTAGTGGAAGAATTTATCGGTGGATTTGAACTTACCGTTGAAGGTTTTAAAACAAATAAAAAACATTATACATTAGCTATTTCAAAAAAAGAACATTATAAAAATCTTCCTAATGTTGCAAAGTCATTAATTTATCAAACTAAGTTTGAAGAATTTAATCAAAAAGAAATTGAAAAAATTAATAATAAATTATTTGAAAAGTTAGCTTTTGGAATTACACATGTTGAATATAAATATTGGAATAATAAGTTTTATCTGATAGAGGCTGCAATTAGAGGTGGTGGAACTAAAATATCTTCACATATCATCCCAACTGTTTCAGGCGTTGATGTTAATGAATTACTTATTAAATCAGCTTTAGGTGAGACTAATTTAAGTGTTGATTTAAATAAAAATAAAAATTGTGCTGTTCTTAGGTTTTTTGATTTTGAAATTGGTAAAGTAAAAAAAATTAATGGAATAGATTTTTTAAAAGATAATCCTAATATTATAGATTTTGATTTTGAATTTCAAGTTGGAGATATAATAAACTCTCCAAATGATGATAGAAGCCGTATTGGGTACTTTATAGCCTATCATAAAAAAGAAAAAGATTTACAAAAATTAATAAAAGAAGTTGATGAAAAGGTATATTTAGAATATGAGTAAAATTTTTGATTCACATATCCATTTTAATATGAAAGTAAGTGATATTATAAATGATTTTAAAGAAGTAGTTAGTAAGTTAGAGGGATTTATACTTATTTTAAATACAAATAAAGAAAAACAGTTATTTTTAAAATTTTTTTTGAATGATTTTAGTGAAAATTATCCATTGTCTGCCATTGCTTTAAATTATAAATTATTTGATTCTGAAATTACTGATTTACTGGTTTCAAAAAATATAAAATTAGGTATTAAGCTTCATCCAAGATTGTCAAATATTACAGTTAATAATTTTAAAAATATATACAATAAGATGCAAAGTTTAAAATTTTCATTTATTATAATTGATTGTTTTTATTATGGTTCAAATTTAGTAAATCATATTAATTTAGAGTTATCAATATATATTGCAAAAAAGTTTAGTAATATAAAAGTATTATTAGCTCATGGTGGAGGACATAAAGTATTAGAATATATGCTTTATACAAGAGATTTAAAGAATATTTATTATGATTTTTCTTTTTCTTTAGCATATTTAAAAGACTCCTCTATTTGGGTTGATTTCATTAAATTTTTTAAATTTAATGAAAATAGAATTTTGTTTGGTTCTGATTACCCAGAATTTAGAATTAAATATATGAAATCTTGCTATGATGAAGTTATAAAAAAAGCATTAAATAAAAATGATTCTGAATTAATTCAAAAATTAAATTATAAAAAGTTTTTGGAGATTAAATAAATGTTAAATATGCCAGAAACTGACAAAAAAATTGTAGTAGATAGATATTCTAAAAGATATAAAGAATTTGGATATTCACCAAAAGCTTTAGGTTGGGATAAAGGGAAACAAGACTTAAGATACCATATTCTATTTGAAGAGTTTAATTTAGAGAATAAATCAATTTTGGATATTGGATGTGGTTTTGGAGATGCAAATAAATTAATTAGCCAAAAAACAAAGGATTATAAATATTTAGGAATAGATATTGTAGAAGATTTAATAAATGAGGCTAAAAAAATTTACAAAAATGAAAATAATATAAATTTCATTTTAGATGATTTTTTAAAAGTATCACTGAATAAACCATTTGATATTATCGTTGCATCTGGTGTTTTTAATTTTAAACTTTTAGATTATAACAACTACCAATTTATTGAAGCTTTTATGAAGAAAGCCTTTGAACTTTCAAAAGATGGAATTGCTTTTGATTTTTTATCAAATAAAGTAGATTTTCAATATGAACACACATTTCATAGTGACCCATTAAGAATTTTGGATATGGCATATAAGTTAAGTAAAAATGTTATACTAAAAAATAATTATATGCCATTTGAGTTTTCTGTTTTTATTTTCAAAGACCAAAGTTTTGAAAAAGAAGATACTATTTTTACAAGGTTTAAGAATGAAAAGAAATATTATAGATTTCATTAAAAGAAATAGAGTTTCTACTACTGAAATTTCAGATTGTTTAGAAAAATCTGGTGCTATATTAAATACAAATTCAGTTAATAAAGGACATTTTGCAGTAGGTAATCTTTTCTATGTGCATGCTTGTAATGGTACAAATTGGGATGTTCATGAACAAATACAAAATATACAAGATAATGATATTGTCTTTATAGATATAATTGATAATGAAGATAAAGCAGTTTTTGGAGATTTAGTTTCAAAATATTTATTATTATATAAGCAAGCTGGTGCAATAGTAACAAATGGCTTATTAAGAGATGCTCCTCGACTCATCAAAGAAAACTGGAAAATATGGTGTAAAGGTTTCTGTCCCGTGGGTTATTCAAATGAAAATATACAAAAAAACAAGTACCAACTAAAGCAAATACAATTAAGAAAAAACTTTTATGATAATGCCATTGCTGTTTGTGATGATACAGGAGTTGTAGTAATACCAAAAGAGTTTCATAATAAAGAATTTTTAGAAAAAATTAAATATATTGAAGAACAAGAAGACATTTGGTTTGAATGTATAGACAGAAAAAAATATTCTACTTTTGAAACAGTTTGTTTAAAAAAATATTTAAAGGAATAACTTTGTTAATATCATTTAATAAACCACCATTTACAGGTAACGAAGAAAAATATATTTTAGAGTCTATAAAAAGTAGTAAAATCTCAGGAGAGGGAGAATTTACTTTAAAATGTCACAAATGGTTTGAAGAAAAACTACAATGTAAAAAAGCTTTTCTTACTCCATCTTGTACACATGCACTTGAGATGGCTGCAATCTTACTAGATATAAAAGAAGGTGATGAAGTAATTATACCTTCATATACTTTTGTATCTACTGCAAATGCTTTTGTACTAAGAGGTGCAAAAATAGTTTTTGTAGATATAAGACCTGATACTATGAATATAGATGAGGCAAAAATAGAAGAAGCAATTACTTCTAAAACAAAAGTTATAGTTCCAGTTCATTATGCAGGAGTTGCTTGTGCGATGGATACTATTATGGATATAGCAAAAAAATATAATCTTTTTGTAGTTGAAGATGCAGCTCAAGGTATGATGAGTAGCTATAAAGGAAAAGCTTTAGGTACTATTGGACATCTTGGGGCTTTTAGTTTTCATGAAACAAAAAATTATACAAGTGCAGGAGAGGGTGGACTTTTAATAATAAATGACAAAAATTTTATACAAAGAGCTGAAATCATAAGAGAAAAAGGGACAAATAGAAGCCAATTTTTTAGGGGAATGGTCGATAAATACTCTTGGGTAGATTTGGGTAGTAGCTATCTTATGAATGATGTAAGTGCAGCATATCTTTGGGGAAATTTAGAAAAAGCCAATGAGATAAATCAAAATAGATTAAATAGTTGGCAAAAGTATTATGATGGGCTAAAAGAGCTTGAAAATAGAGGTTTTATAGAACTTCCAAAAATCCCAGATGGATGTGTACAAAATGCCCATATGTTTTACATAAAAGTAAAAGATTTGGAAGAGAGGTCAGTTTTATTAGAATATTTGAAAGGAAATGATATTTATGCAGTATTTCATTATGTACCACTTCATAGTGCTGAAGCTGGATTAAAATTTAGTAGATTTAGTGGAAAAGATATTTATACAACTAAGGAGAGTGAAAGATTGATTAGATTGCCTATGTATTATGGATTAGAAAATAAAGATATAAAACATATAGTCGATGTTATTTATAAATTTTTTGGAGCTTGAATGCATATTGAATTAATCGGACCAGAAGCAGCAGGAAAAACAACATTTGCAAAAGATTTAGCTCAAAAATTTCCACATTTATTTTTGACACAAAATGATGCATGGGAATTAGCAAAAGAAAGAAACTCCTCCATGACAAATCTTGAATATTATTATCCACTAATTAGAGAGAAAATAGCTTATTGGGGTGATTTCTTACAAAACAATACACTTGAAACAAAAAGAGCCATTGGAAATATATCTTGGTATGATAGACTTACACTGGAACATGCTGTTATTACAAAAAATATAGATGACTATATTGTAATATGGGATGAGGGGATAATTCACAATGGACACCCTGAAAATTTACCGCACAATATGGTTTTTAGTCAAAATCTTAATGATTATTTTAAAAACCTAAAGTTTAAATTATTAATTTATTTTGATGTATCTCAAGAAGATAATTTAAGATACAGAAGAGAGAGGAGAAACTCAGGATATATGACAAGTAAAGATCAATTAATTTCAGACGATGAATTACCTTTAGATATAGAACGGCAAAGATGGCATGTAAGAAGCAAATTTCATATCTTAAATAAATATTTACCTACCATTGTGATTAAAAATCCATATTCTGAAGAAAGAGAAATCGTTTTTAAAAGAATTTATGAAATATGTAAAAATTTAAAGGAAAAAAATGATACAACAAAATAATAAAATTCAGTTTTTAACAAAAGAACAGTTTTTTCAAACTGCTAAAGAAATAGGTGGAAAGCACTGGCAACATCTTAATGGTAGATGGTATTATCATCATCAAGCAATAGAGGTATTAAAATCTTTAGATATTTACCATCCAGAAGATATACTTGAAATGGGAACTGTCGGTATGCAATTGGTTAAAAATAGTCACACAATTGATTTTAGTGAAGGGTGGAACTTTACAGGCAAAAATCCTACTTATAATCATAATGCCAAGATAATTCCATGGCCAATTGAAGATAAAAGATATGATGTTTTTATCGCACTTAGAGTTTTTCAACATCTTCAACCAAAACAAAAAGAAGCATTCTTGGAAGCAAAAAGAATTGCTAAACATATAATTCTTTGTATTCCTATTGAATCAAATGATAAAATATCTTTTACGAAGCCAATTGGTATAAAATTAAGTCAACTAATCGAATGGAATGAGGGAGTTAAGCCAAATAAAATTATTGAAACAAAAGATTGGGGTAATATTTATTATTGGGATTTTTCAGATACCACACAATAAGACAAAAAATAATGAAAGATTTACGATGTTGTTTTCAAATGAAAGCTAGTTCTTTATGGTAGCAATTAAATGGGAATATAAAGAATCTGAGAAGTAGTTATAAATGAAAGGCATAATATTAGCAGGAGAGCGGGACAGTATCTTTATGATTTAGTGAAAGAAGACAATGTTTAGTAAAAATAATATGAAAACTATAGTCTTGTAAATTTAGATTTACTTACTTATGCAGGAATTTTAAAAAATCTTTTTAATAGTAATTTAAGAATTATTATTTCAGTTTTAAATGAAACCATTTTTGATGAATTAATTTCTATTGGAATAGAGTATTAAAGATTAATATCATTAAATATTTTAGATGACTAAGGAGCAGAATTTGAATGATTTATTTATTAGTATCGTTATCCCAATGTATAATAGATCAAAAACTATTATATATTGTTTAGATTCAGTTTGTACACAAACTTTTAAAAATATTGAAATTATAGTTGTAGATGATTTTTCAACTGATAATTCTGTAGATTTAGTATCTTCCTATCAAGATAATCGAATAAAACTCATAAAACTAGAAAAAAATAGTGGTGCACAAATAGCACGAAATAGAGGAATTATTGAAGCGAAAGGAAATTGGATAGCTTTTAATGATTCTGATGATATTTGGGAAAAAGATAAACTAGAAATACAAATTAAAGAGCTAGAAAGAATTAATTTTGATAAAAATACTGTTGTACATTCAAATTGTATATGTTTAGATTTAATTAATAATAAAACTTGGGAGTGGAAAGTACCTATAACAAATGATAGCTGCTATAGATTACTTTTAGAAAGACCTGCTCCTCTATTTCCAACACTTCTTATATCAAAAGAAGCTTTACTAGAAATTGGATTATTAGATGAAAATGTTCCATCTTATCAAGAGTGGGATACTTCTATAAGTCTTGCTAAGAAGTGTAAATTTATACATATAGAAAAACCTTTATTTACTTATGTACTTCATCAAGGAGAAACTATATCAAAAAATCATAAAAGAGATATTGAAGGGTATTTATATATTATAAATAAATTTAAAAATGATTTACAAAAATATAATCTTTATGAAAAACACATAAATTTATTAGCAAAAAGAGCCACTTCATTTTCACTATTTAAAGAAGCGGAAAATATTTTAAAAATGTTATAATACAAGCTTTTAAGGAGAAAAATTATGACAAATGATGAAAAAGTATTATTTGGTAAAATTTTGGTAAATCAAATATTAAGTAAAGGGTTATCTTCATTAAAAGATGTTGAATTTAAAATATTTTCACAATTTGGAGATGATGGGATAATACAATGGCTTATAAATAATATAGAAATAGATAATGAATTTTTTGTTGAATTTGGAGTGGAAAATTATAAAGAAGCAAATACAAAATTTCTTATGTTTAATAATAACTGGAGTGGTTTTGTTATGGATGGTTCAAGTGATAATATAAAAAATCTTAAAAAACAAGATTATTTTTGGAAATATAATCTAAACGCAAAAGATGTGTTTATAACAAAAGACAATATAAATTCTTTATTATTAGAACAAAATATAAACCCCAATATTGGATTGCTTCATATCGATTTAGATGGAAATGACTACTATATTTTTGATGAAATTAATTGTCTAAATCCAAATATACTTATTTTAGAATACAATAGCTTATTTGGTATTGATAAAGAGATTTCAGTACCTTATAGAGAAGATTTTAATAGAACAAAAGCTCATTACAGTAATTTATATTTTGGGGCTTCTCTTAAATCTTTGCACTCTTTAGCATATAAAAAAGGATTTATTTTTATAGGTTGTAATAAAGCTGGGAATAATGCATATTTTATAAGAAAAGATAAAATGAATTCAAAAATTAAAGAAGTATCATTAAAAGATGGATATATTTTATCAAAATTTAGAGAATCAAGAGATATGAATGGTAATTTAAATTTCTTGAATAAATCACAAGCCTATGAAGAGATAAAAGGATTTACTGTTTATAATACAGATACAAAGAAAATAGAAAAGCTTTAAGATGATACAAAATATAACCCACAATGAAAAGCTATTATCAGTAATCATAAGAGCAAACTATGAAAAAGATGGTATAGAGTTTTTTACTCCAGATGATTTTTCACAACAACTAGCATATATGAAACGACCAAAAAATTATATTATTCCACCTCATATACATAATGCAGTACAAAGAGAAGTTCATTTTACTCAAGAAGTCCTATATATAAAAAGTGGTAAAGTACGAGTAGATTTTTATGATGATGATAGAAACTATCTTCAAAGTACACTTTTAGAAAAAGGTGATGTAATATTACTTGCTTATGGTGGACATGGATTTGAAATGATAGAAGAGAGTGAAATGATAGAAGTAAAACAAGGACCTTATGCTGGAGAAATGGATAAAGTCCGATTTGAACCAATAAATAAAGAAAAATTGGAGATTAAATAATGAGCTTTATACCAGTAAATGAACCATTGCTTGATGGAAATGAAAAAAAATATCTTAATGAGTGTATAGATACTGGTTGGATAAGTAGCGAAGGACCTTTTATAAAAAAATTTGAAGAAGAAATGGCAAATTATGTTGGGCGAAAATATGGAGTTGCTTGTACAAATGGAAGTGCAGCTTTAGATATTGCCATAAGAGCCTTGAATTTACAAAAAGGTGATGAAGTTATAGCTCCCTCTTTTACTATTATATCAAGTGTTCAATCTTTGGTTACAAATGATTTGACACCTATTTTACTTGATTGCGATTTTTCAACTTTTAACATAAATCCAAGTGATATAGAAGCCAAAATTACACCAAAAACGAAAGCAATTATGGTTGTACATCTATATGGGCTAACGGTTGATATGGATATAGTAATTGAGATTGCAAAGAAATATAACTTAAAAATCATAGAAGATTCAGCTCAAATGCATGGACAAGAGTATAAAGGTAAAAAATGTGGTAGTTTTGGAGATGTAAGTATTTTTAGTTTTTATCCTAATAAGCAAATTACTACTGGAGAGGGTGGAATGGTACTTATGGATGATAAAATCATATATGAAAAATCAAAATCTTTAAGAAATTTATGTTTTTCACTAGATCCAAATAAAAGGTTCATTCATGAATCAATAGGCTGGAACTATCGTATGACAAACTTACAAGCAGCTTTAGGTGTAGCCCAACTTGAAAAAATAGATGAAATAATAGAGAAAAAAAGATATATTGGAAACTTGTATAATAAACTACTCAAAGATATAGATAGTATAAATCTTCCTATATCACAAACACAATATTGTGAAAATATATATTGGGTATATGCAATTACCCTAAAAGATAGTGTAAAAAAATCAGTAAAAGAAATTATGCAAGAATTGAGTAAAAAGGGAATTGGAACTAGACCATTTTTTTATCCTATGCATAAACAACCAGTTTTTAATAATATGGGATTGTTTGTAAATGAACATTTACCAAATAGTGAAAAATTATATGAAATAGGTTTTTATATTCCTAGTGGCTTAGCTCTTACAAAAGAACAAATAGAAGAAGTAGCTAAAACTTTAAGAGAGGTTTTACAATGAACCAATTTGGAAATTTATACTCACAATATTATGATTTATTTTATAGCGATAAAGATTATAGTGCAGAAGTTGATTATATAAATAGTTTGATACAGGCTAATGATAAAAATGTAAACACATTGCTTGATATGGGTTGTGGTACTGGAAAACATGCTGAATTATTTTGTAATAAAGGTTATATTGTTCATGGAATAGATTTAAGTGAAGATATGCTTAAAATTGCAGAAAATAGAAGAATTGGAAAAGAGAATAAATTGAGTTTTTCTCATTCAAATATTCAAATATTGAATCTTGATAAAAAATTTGATGCTGTTGTTTCACTGTTTCATGTAATGAGTTACCAAAACTCAAATAATGAATTATTTAAAGCTTTTGAAGTAGCTAAAAAACATTTAAAAGATGGTGGAATTTTTATATTTGATTTTTGGTATGGACCAGCTGTCCTTACAGATTTACCAACAAATAAGATAAAAAGATTAGAAAATGGTAATATAAAAGTTACACGACTGGCTGAACCAATTTTGAATGCTCAAAAAAACATAGTAGATGTAAATTATGATATTTTTATAGAAAATAAAGAAACAAAAGAAGTTATTGAAAAAAAAGAGTTACATAAAATGAGATATTTTTTTGATACAGAGTTAGAGTTTATTTGTGAAAGTATTGGATTTAAGATTTTAAATAAATATGAATGGCTAAGTTATAAAAAACCTGATTTTAGTAGTTGGAATGTAGTATGGATAATAAAAAATTAAATATAGGAATTTTTGTGAATTCTGCACAAAGAGTTGGTGGTGGTTTTCAGTATGAATTAAGAATTTGCCAATTACTACAAGAAATGAAAAATAAATATAATTTTATTTTTTTTACATTAAATAATAGTGTTATAGATGATTTTAATAAAAATAACGTAAATGTAAAATTGTTATCTGAAAAAAGTTTAGAATATGTTTTGATTCATAATTATAAAATAGACTTAGCATATTTTTTATATCCAGCTCATTTTTCTTTTATAAATTTACACTATATTCTAACTATTTGGGATTTGTGTCATAGAGATTTTAATGAATTTCCAGAAGTAAGAAATAACTATGAATTTGATAAGAGAGAACTTTTTTATAGTGGGGTAGGAGTAAAAAAAGCCATTGCTATTATTTCAGATTCAAAATATGGTAAAAAGAATATCACTAAAAGATATAGTGTAGATAAAAATAGAGTACATGTTTTAAAATTTTTACCAAGAGTAGATACAAAATATGTATATATAGATATAAATAAAAAGTATAATCTTGATAAACCATATATATATTATCCTGCACAATTTTGGTCTCATAAAAACCATATTTATATTTTAAAAGCTTTAACTATATTAAAAGAAAAATTTAATATAGAAATTTTTGCATTATTTAGTGGTGCAGATTATGGAAATTTATCATATATTTTAGAACAAGCTAAAAATATGAATATTGATAAGCAAATAAAATATTTAGGATTTGTAGAAGATAATGAAATACCAAATCTATATAAACAATCCTTAGCCTTAGTAATGCCTACATATTTTGGTCCTACAAATATACCTCCTCTTGAAGCTTTTAATTATAGAATTCCTGTTTGTTATTCTGATTTAAAAGGACTTAGAAAGCAAGTTAAAAATGCAGCTTTTTTATTGGATTTGAAAAATCCAAATTCATTAGTAAAATCTTTACTAAATATTTTAAATAATCCAAATAAAGTTGAAAATAAAATTAAAGCTGGACAAAAGATACTACAAAAATGGACATCTAATGATTTTAAAAATAGATTAGAAAAGATTTTTGATGATTTTAAAATTATAAGACAATGTTGGGATAGTATTGAAATCCCAAAATCTAAAACTTTTAATGATATTCCAAAAGATTTTATCTCACTAATAAATAATATTGTTGAATTTCTTAACTCAAATAATAAATATATTATATATGGTAATGGAACTATTGGTAAAACTATACAAGTTTTAATACCAGATAAAATAGTAGGTTTTGTAGATATGTCTGATCAAAAGAATCATCCTAAAAATCTTGTAAATATGCAATACGATAAAATTATAATTAGCGTTTTAGGTAGAGAAGAAGCTATTATAAAATATTTGACTGAAGATTTAGGTATTAAAAAAGATAAAATCATTACTTTGGATATATAATAAATGACAAATATCATATTGTGTGGAGGAAATGGAACAAGATTATGGCCAATAAGTCGTACACTTATGCCGAAACAGTTTGTAAAACTTTTTTCAAAGAAATCACTTTTCCAATTAACAGTTGAAAGAAACTCTAAACTTTGTAACTCTCAGCTTGTAGTTTCAAATGCTGAACAATATTTCTTAGCTTTAGATCAACTTGAAGAATTAAATAAAAAAAACAATAAATATCTTCTTGAGTCAATAGCTAAAAATACTGCTCCAGCAATAGCACTTGCATGTTTATCACTTGATGAAAATGAAATAGTTTTAGTAACACCAAGTGATCATTTAATAAAAAATGAAGATGAATATAAAAAAGTTATTGAAAAGGCAAAAGAATTTGCATATGAAGATAAACTTGTAACTTTTGGGATAACTCCAACCTTTGCCGAAACAGGATTTGGATACATAGAATCTGTAAATAATTTTGATGTAAAAGCCTTTCATGAAAAACCAAACTTACAAACAGCCACTTCATATTTAAAAGCTGAAAACTATTATTGGAATAGTGGAATGTTTTGCTTTAAAGCAGGAGTATTTTTGAGTGAATTAAAAAAATATTCACCTGAGATTTATAATCAATCAATTGAAGCTTTTAATAATGCTTCTAAAAGTGAGATTATTAGAATAAAATATGAAGATATGGCAAGTATTCCAGAGAATAGTATAGATTATGCTGTTATGGAAAAATCAAATATAGTAAAAGTAATCCCTTCAAATATTGCTTGGAGCGATGTTGGAAGTTTTGATTCACTTTTTGAAGAACTAGAAAAAGATGAAAATTTTAATACTGTAAATTTTAATCATATTTCAATAGATTCAAAAAATAATCTAATTTATGGTAAAGATAGAAAAATAGCAACTATTGATATAGAAAATTTAATAGTTGTCGATAGTGGTGATGCTTTATTGATTTCTAAAAAAGGAAGTTCACAAAAAGTAAAAAAGGTGGTTGAAAAACTCAAAGAAACAAATTCACAACTTCATAATATTCATTTAACAGGTAATCGTCCTTGGGGAACATACACAGTTTTAGAAGAATCAAATGGATATAAAATAAAAAGAATTGAAGTAAAACCAAAAAAACGATTATCTTTACAAAAACACAAATTTAGAAATGAACATTGGGTTGTTATAAGTGGAGTTGCAACAGTTGAAGTGGATAATAAAAAGTTTTTATTAAATGAAAATGAAAGTACCTATATAAAAGCCGGACAAATTCACAGACTCTCTAATAACACTAATAAACCTTTAGTTATAATAGAAATTCAAGTAGGAAGTTATACTGGTGAAGATGATATTATACGATATGAAGATGATTTTAAAAGAGAATAGATGAAAAATAAAAAAGTAGCACTAATAACAGGAATAACGGGTCAAGATGGAAGTTATCTTGCAGAATTTCTTTTAAAAAAAGGATATTTAGTTCATGGGATAAAAAGAAGAAGCTCTTTGTTTAATACAGATAGAATAGACCATTTATATCAAGATATTCATGAAAAAGATGTAAAGTTGCATCTTCATTATGGTGATATGACAGATAGTATGAATTTAACTAGAATTATTCAAGAGACTCAACCTGATGAGATATATAATCTTGCGGCTATGAGCCATGTTCATGTATCTTTTGAAACACCTGAATATGTAGCAAATGCTGATGGAACTGGAACTTTAAGAATACTTGAAGCCATAAAGCTTTTAGGATTGACTAACAAAACAAAAATTTATCAAGCTTCAACTTCTGAACTTTATGGAAAAGTACAAGAAACTCCTCAAAAAGAAACAACACCTTTTTATCCAAGAAGCCCTTATGCTGTTGCTAAAATGTATGCTTATTGGATAACGGTAAATTATAGAGAAGCTTATGGGATGTTTGCTTGTAATGGAATACTTTTTAATCATGAATCACCAGTTCGAGGTGAAACATTTGTAACTAGAAAAATAACAAGAGCTGCAAGTAAGATAGCACTTGGGCTTCAAGATAAATTATATCTTGGAAATCTTGATGCAAAAAGAGATTGGGGTCATGCAAAAGATTATGTAAGAATGATGTGGATGATTCTTCAAGCAGATGAACCAGAAGATTGGGTAATAGCAACTGGGCAAACAACAACAGTTAGAGATTTTGTAAAGTTCTCATTTGCATATGCTGGAATAAATCTTAGATTTGATGGTGTAGGTGTAGATGAAGTTGGAATTATAGATTCTTTAGATTTAGAAAAAGCAAAAGAGTCGAATATTGATATTTCTCATTTAAACTTAAATCAAACTCTTGTTTGTGTAGATCCAAAATACTTTAGACCAACAGAAGTTGATTTACTTTTAGGAGATCCAAGTAAAGCAGAAAAAAAACTAGGATGGAATAGAGAATTTAATTTACAAGACTTAGTAAATGATATGATGAAAAATGATTTAAAACTTATGACAAAAGATGTTTACTTAAAAGATGGTGGATATAAAATTATGAGTTATTTTGAGTAAAAAATAGATGAATAAAAATAGCAAAATATATGTAGCAGGACATATAGGACTTGTTGGAAGTGCAATAGTAAAAAATCTTCAATCAAAAGGTTATAAAAATTTAATCACAAGAACCCATCAAGAGTTAGATTTAATAGATCAAAAAGATGTAGAAAAGTTTTTTGAAAAAGAGAAACCTGAATATGTAATACTTGCTGCTGCGAAAGTTGGTGGAATTGTTGCAAATAACACTTATAGAGCAGATTTTATTTATGAAAACTTACAAATTCAAAATAATATCATTCACCAAAGTTATATACATAAAGTAGAAAAACTTTTGTTTCTTGGTTCAACTTGTATATACCCTAAAAATGCACCACAACCTATGAGTGAAGATTATTTACTTACAAGTGAACTTGAATATACGAATGAACCATATGCTATTGCTAAAATAGCAGGAATTAAAATGTGTGAATCGTATAATTTACAATATGGTACAAATTTTATATCTGTAATGCCAACAAACCTTTATGGACCAAATGACAATTTTGATTTAGAAACTTCTCATGTATTACCTGCTTTAGTTCGAAAAATACATTTGGCAAAATTTTTAGATGAAAATAAAATAGATGAAATAATCAAAGATTTAAATGTCAATTCTTTTGAAGAGGCAAATATGTACTTGTCTAAATTTGGTATTTCAAAAGAAAAAGTTGAAATATGGGGAAGTGGAAATCCAAAACGAGAGTTTCTTTATAGTGAAGATATGGCTGATGCTTGTGTATTCTTACTAGAAAATAGAGATTTTCAAAATACTTATAAAAAAGACTCAAAAGAGATAAGAAATACACATATAAATATAGGAACAGGTAAAGATATATCAATCAAAGAGTTGGCATATCTTATAAAGGATATTATAGGTTTTAAAGGTAAATTGTATTTTAATACTCAAAAACCTGATGGAACAATATTAAAACGAACCGATGTAAGTAAATTAAATACTTTAGGATGGAAATACAAAATTAAATTACAAGATGGAATCAAAATAATTTATGAGTGGTACAATAATGAAAAATAATCTTCCAAAAATAACAGTTGTAACAGTAACATACAATGCAGAACAATATTTAGAACAAACTATTAAAAGTGTGATAGCGCAAGATTATCCGAATATAGAGTATATAGTTATCGATGGCGCAAGTAGCGATAAAACAGTTGATATAATTAAACAATATGAGAAATATATAACTTATTGGATAAGTGAAGCTGATAGTGGAATTTATGATGCTATGAACAAAGGAATTGATATAGCAACTGGAGAGTGGATAAATTTTATGAATGCAGGAGATTTATTCTCTACAAATATGATTTTAAAGGATATCTTTTATAAAAATTATAACTCAAGTGTCTTATATTCAGATACCTATATAATAAATAAAAATCTTGACATAATTTCTGAATATAAAGCAGAAAATTTAGAAAATTTTTTTATTTCAAAAATGCCATTTACACACCAAAGTTCATTTACTAAACTAGATGTAATATCAAATTTTCCATTTCGTAGAGATTATAAGTTAGCTTCAGATTTTGACCTATTCTTTAAATTATATATTAAAAAATATAAGTTTGAATATTTACCAAATGTAAAAATTGCAAAATTTTTAGTAGGAGGAATTCATACTTTTAATATGATTAAATATACTTCGGAAGCTTTAAATTCATTAATTATGGAATATCCAGATACTCAATTTTTAATCAAAAATTCATCTATTATTAAATCTTTTGAAGAATATAATAATAAAAGTCTAAACGTATTTCCAACGATTCTAAGTTCAGTGCTTTTAAATATAGAAAAAACTATGAATAAATACAATAAAGTAGCTTTATATGGTTATGGTTCATTAGGAAAACTTTTATATTCTCACTATTCTAATAAAATAACTTGTATTATAGATAAATCTTTTGTAGATAAATATAGTCCTTTACCAATAATTACATTAGATAAAATTAATAAGTATGAATTTGATACTATCTTAATAAGCTTGATTAATAGAGAAAAAGGTATTATTGAAGAACTAATAAAAAATGGTATTCCAAAAGACAAAATAAGTATAATAAATCAAAGTTTTTATACCGTTTTATAATCAATTAAATGGAAAATATTTCAATTCTTTTATTATTCTCTTTTGCAAAATACTCTATATTTTCTTTTATATTCTTAGTAAAAACTCCACTAGCAATAATTAAATTTGATTGATTTATATTTTCAAAAGCCTTTTCTAAAGTGATTACTTTATAGTTTAATACTTCAAACTCTTGTAATTGTGCTTTGGAATCTATTAAAGATATAATCTTGATATTTCTATCTTGTAAAAAAGGTAATAACTCTTTAAACAAATCACCAGCTCCATAAACCATAAACTCTTTTTCATTACTTCTATCTATTTTTTCTAAAAGTTGCAAAATAACTTGCAGATTTGAAGAATTTTTATTTGGTTCTTTATAAATATTTATTAAAAAATCTGGCTTTATTGTAGCAATAACTGCTTCAATCCAAGGAAAAGCATGTCTATATTTTGCTCTATTTCTTATATATTCAAAATAAATTTTTTCAATCATAAAGTTGTTTACATAATCAATTTTATTTTTATCAACTATTTTATATATATTATTTGTTCCATTTCCTTCATCATATTCAAAATTTCCAAAGAAATTTACTTCGTATTTTGTAGGAAGATTTATAACTCTAGCTAAAAGTTTTACTAAAAAATCTCTACTGTAATGATTTTTCTTAATTTTATATATTTTTACTGTCTCAAAAAAGGTATCAATTCCATTTAAAAAAGCCTCTTTCATCTTATATATAGTATTTTTATTACAATTAGAAAGTAAAGCATTTGGAATAATATTATTGTCTATTTTTGAGTAGTTTAATGTTGTACTTAAATCTAAATTTAATAATATCTCAAATACTTCTGGGCTTCTTGAAATTGTTTCTATATATTTTAAAGTCTCTTGATTATATGGTAAAAATGATAAAGTTTGATTTTTTGACTGAATTTCATAACCTCTCTCATTTATACAAAATAAAGCATTTATTTTAGGAATTTGTTTTTTTGGTAAAATATCTTTAATTCGATTTAAAATAGTTCCACCTGAACCAAAATCTATAAAAATACTTTTTTTACTAATCTCTAAACTTGTAAAATATTCTTTTATAAGTGCTTTTTGTTCTATGTTTTTTTCTGAAATATCACTTTTCCTAAAAACTAAATCTTCTCTTATCTTTTCATATAAAGTAATATTATCTATATTAATCAAACTTGCTTTTGATAATAGTTCATTTTTATATGGTAGGATTTTTTTATTTTTTATTTTTATTTCTAAACTCTTATATAAATCATTTATTGTAAAAGCTCTTTGTGTTCCCAATAAAATCGAACTCATATTATCTAAATCTATCACTATTGGAAATGTTGAATTTCTTGAAGCATAAACTAAATTCGTTTTTGTATTTGGAAATAATTTTTTAAAATATTTATCAAATAAAAAACCCTCTCTTAGAATAAAATTATATTGTTCAATCTTATATTTTTTAGATAAATCATTTAACCAATGTGAAAATTCAAATAAAATAGGTCCAAAAATAGAAGCACCAAAATTAAAATAAAAATTTTCAAACTCATCTTCATAAGGATTTCTTAAAATTGCTAATTTTCTAACATTATTCCCTTGTTTTATATCCTTATTTATATAAGCTTTTTCATACTCAAATGCCATTTCTTGGATATTTGAAAATCCATAATATAAAGTATTTATATTTAAATCTTTTGGTATTAAATTATCAGATATTTTATTATCTCCAATATGAAATAACTCATTTGGTTTTATATTTTCCTCTTCTAAAACTTTTAAAAATAAGTTACCTTTTGCTTTTGTTAGTTTATATTCACTTGAAACATATATTTTTGATACTTTGTCTATATTTTTTAGCTTATTTAAACAAACATATTTAAGTTCATTTTGGTTTAGGTACATATCTGATATTAATATAACTTTTTTACCTTTTTCTATTGAATAATCTATATATTTTTCTAAATCATAATTAACAACTAAAAAATCTTTTTCGATATCTAACTCGATTTGTTTTATTTTCTCTTTAGCTTTTTTAGGAATAGATAGTTCTTTATATATCAAGTTTAATGTTACATCTTGAAGGTGTTTATTTGTAAGTCTTGCATTTTTCTCTGCATACATTCTATATTTTTTAAAACCACTAGGAGTATCAAAATACTTTTTTACATAAGTATTTTCACCAACAATCTCAAATATATTTTCAGGTAATAAACACTTTCTAAAAAAAAGAGTATCGAATATATCAAATGATACAATTTTTATTTCATCATTATTTAAAATATCTAAAAACTTTTTTTCTAAAATACTCGTCATTATTAAATTCCTTGCTTTACATCAATAACTAAACCACTAAAATCTTTTATCAAAGTTTGAAGTGTATTTTCTGCTACAATTTTTGAGCTAAGTAAAGTTTTATTATCTTCTTTACCAAAATTTTTTTCTCTCATTGGTGTTGCTGTTCTTGCTGGACAAATCACATTCACATTTATACTATTTTTTTGCCACTCACTAGCAAGTGATTGTGTTAAATTTACGATTGCAGCTTTTGTAGAGCTATATAAACTATAACTAGATCTTCCTCTTGTATATGAACTTGAAGTAAACAAAATTAAAGAGCCTTTAGATTTTTTCAAATATTTAAAAGAAGTTTTTGCAATATTTATTGCTCCAAAAAAATTTATATTTATCTCTTTACTTATATCTTCAAACCTCATATCTACTAACTCTTTCTTAGTTAGAGTTGCCGCACAATTTATAACACTATCAATTTTTCCATATCTTTCAAAAACTTTTTTTAAAGCTTTTTTCACATCTTTTTTTGAAGTTATATCAATACCATTTATTCTACTAAAAGATATTGCTTTTGCTTTATGAGCATTTGCAATTTTTACTATCTCTTTTCCTATGCCACTACTTCCACCAAAAACAACTATAACTTTATTTTTTAAAGTAGAAAAAGAGTTTTCTTTCGATAATGAAATAGAATTAAACTGAATTAATTTTTCTGCAAAAAGTAAATCTTCTTTATATGTAATTTTTATATTTTTTTCTTCACCATTTACTACAAATATTTTTTCATTTGGTAAGTACTGTTTCACTAAACCACAATCATCTGTAAACATTGGTTCATTTATATCTTCAATAGCTAATTCATGAGCTTTTTTTATAATTTCTAGTTTAAAGGCTTGCGGTGTTTGTCCTCTTTGAAGTTTACTTCTTTGAGGTATATTCTCTATAGTTTTTGAAATTTCATCTATTTGTATAATTGTATCTGCAGTTGGTATAGCAACATCTATTGCGTTATATTTTTTCAAAGCTTCAATTGTATCATTTATTATTCTTTGAGAAACAAAAGGTCGAACTGCATCATGGAAAATAAGATTTATATCTTTTTGATTTTCATACTCTTTTATAGCATTATAACTTGAATCTTTTCTCTCAACTCCACCTTGAATAACTTTTTTTACTTTTATAAAATTATTATTTTTTGAGATTTCAAGTAATTTTTCATGATAAATTGTATCTGTAACGATACATATTTCGTCTATTTTATCATTTTGTTCAAATGCAGCAATAGTATATTCAATAATATTTTTACCAGCTAAATTTATAAACTGTTTTGGTACATCACTTCCAAATCTACTTCCACTTCCTGCACTTAGAATTATTGCAATATTCATATATTTTTCTCCAATAATTTATCTATAATATTTTTAGAACATATATCTTGAGCAATTTCATCAAAAAATAGATTTTTTATCTTTTTTCTTTGCTTAAAATATATATCTTCTTGTAAAAAACTATTTTCTAATTCATCTTGATTCTTTACTTTTATTCCTGAAGAATATTCATTATAATCAAAAAGAAGATTTGTATTCTTTATATAATCTTCTATATCATATATATAAAATATTATAGGTTTATTTAGTAGTAAAAAATCATATACTATTGATGAATAATCACTTACTAAAATATCTACATATTTTAAAAGTGGATATATATCACCGTTAGCATTATGAAAAATTATATTACTAAATAATTTGTTATATGTATGTTTATAAAATTCTAAAACAAAAGGGTGTAATTTAATTATAAATAGAGAGTTTATTTCTTGTAATTTCTTATTTAACCTATCTAAATCTAAAGCAATTTCTGTGTTATTTTCTCTATGAGTTGGCATATATAAAATTATTTTATTATAGTTATTATTTTTAACTATTTCATAAACTTGTTTATCACAGAACATTAAATCTAAACTATCATCCTCTTTAAAAAAAATATCATTTCTAGGATAACCTAAGTTCAAAAATTCTTTTGCATTAAATATATTTTTAAAGTTTGTTTCATTTGTCCAGTTAGAAGTTGATATGAAATAGTCATAAGTAATGTTATTCATTTTAGACATTTTTTTTAAACCCACACCATGCCACAATTGAACTGTACTTTGTGAATTGTGTAAATTTGGTAAATATGTATAATTTCCTTGGTCAAAAATTATAAATTTAGAGATAGCTATTTCATAATCAGCTTCTTTTGTATTTAATAAATGATATGGAAGGTTATTCTGTTTTAGCTCTTTTACTTGTTCATTATTATCTGTTAACAATATTGTATCTATATTATTTCTAATACAATAAAGATATAAAGCTTTATTGTTTGCACTTATAAAGCTTTTTGAAATAAATACAAATTTATTCCTTTTACACTCTATATCTTTTGGAATATAAAAAAAATCTCGTTGAGTGATATTGAAAGTTTTATTAAATTTATACTTCCCATTATTTATAGAGAGCTGAATTATTTTATCTTTATTAATAGTTTTAGAATATTCTTGAAAAATTGCATTAAAATGATTTGGGCTTAGAATAAAAATATAATCAAATTCTATATTAGCTAATTCTTCAATCTTTATAATATTAGTGTCCTCTTTATTTTTATCAATAAAGCCTTTAATATTTACATTTTTAACCTCTAAATAATTTTTTAAAGCTAAAGTCATTGGAGAGTGAGGAGCTAAATATATTACTTTATTGTCAAAAGATTTTAAAGAAATCATTTTTTAACCTTTCCTTCTGATTTTTTTAAATCGTTCAGAAAAATTTGTTTTTTCAACAATATTTACTTTTGTAGGAATCTTAAAAGCATCAAGTTTATCTTTACAAAAAAGTCTTATAATTTTTTTTATATTTTCAACATCTTTATTTAAAACTACATCACAAACAACTGTTTGCCCAGTTATAGCATTTTTTTCGCCATAAACCATACAATCATCTATTTCATCAAGACTTAAAATAATACTTTCAACTTCACTTGGTAATACTTTTTGTCCACCTACATTTATTACTTCTTTACTTCTTCCAATAATTTTTAAAAATCCATCTTCAAGAACTTCTACTAAATCACCTGTTTTAAACCAACCATCACTCGTAAAACTATCCATTGAAGCATTTAAATATCCTAAAACTTGAGTTTGGCTTCTTAGCCAAAGCTCATTTTCAACTATCTTGTATTCACAATTTATATCTTCAAGCTTCATAAATAAAGAATCAGATGATTTTGAACTAGTTGTGCTAATTCCTGTTTCACTTGTTCCAAAAGTTTGCAAAAATTTTACTTTTGGAAAGATATTTTTTAGTCTTAAAAGTAGTGATTCTGGCATTGTTTCTGTGCCATATGTTATCATTCTTAAACTACTTAAATCATATTTTTCATGTTCACCAGAAATTAAAATCAGATTTAAAAATGTTGGACTACTTGGAAGTACCATTATTTTATATTTTTCTATTAAAGAACATATATTTTTTGCATCTTTTTGTTTAGGTATGATTAGAGTTGCACCCATAAATAAAGAATTAAAAATTGTATTTAGTCCACCAATATGATCAAACATCAAAAAAACCAACATATTCATAGATTTTTCTTTTTTATCTTTATATGAGTTTAAGAGATTATCAAGATTGTGAATCATAGCTTTTGGTTTGCCAGTGCTTCCACTAGAAAACAGAACTAAACCAGAATTATTATTAGTTGTTAGTTTTTCTATCATATTATGAGAATGATTTTGTTCCAAATTCTGTATTAATAATTCATCATTTCTTACTTTTATTGTAATTTTGCAAAAAGATTCTTGTATAAACTCATCTTGAATTTTTTGTATGTTAGTAGTAATAGGAACAATAATATTTTTATTTTCGTATAAAGCAAAAAAAAGTGCCAAATTATAAAAAGAGTAATCCCCTAAAATTGCAACTACTTTTGAAGATATTTTGTTTTCAGTTAAAATTTTTTTATAAGTTTCTATTTGAAGAATATACTCTTCATAGGTATATGAAATATCTTCAAATATTAGTGCTTTCTTTTGGTTAAAACTTTTAAATCTTTCTATTACAAAACTCATTTAGTTATTTACTCCACCAAGATAAATTATCTGACCTGTTATAAAGTTGCTTTTATCATCACAAAAAAAATCACATACATTTATGATATCTTCAAATGTACCAAATCTTTTGATAGTTTGTTTATTTAAGAGTTCATCAATTTTATTTTTAGGAATAGCTTTGATTAAATCAGTTTGAATTGGTGTTGGGCCAATAGCATTTACAGTAATATTAAAAGGAGCTAACTCTTTTGAAGCAGTTTGAGTAAAAGTTTCAATAGCAGCTTTACTTGAAGCATAAACAGCTTCTCCTTCAAGTCTAAGTGGCTTTGCAACTGTTGTAAAATTTATAATTCTTCCATTCTTTTGTTTCATCATAACTTTTGAAACTTCTCTTGTAAATAAAAAAGTTCCTATAAAATTTGTATTAAAAAGTTTTGAAATAGTATCAATTGAAGTTGTCAAAATGTGATTCATTGATGCAATCCCAGCATTGTTGATAAGTATATCAATCTTTTGAAACTCTTTTTTTATATTTTTTATCATATTTACAACAGCTATTTCATTGTTTATTTCTAAAGAAAAATGTCTATAATTTTTATGATTTATAGAACTTTCACTTCTACTACAACCTATTACAATATTGTCTTTTTTCAAATAATAGTTTGCTATAGCTTTTCCAATACCTTTTGAAGTCCCAGTTATAAGTATAATTTTACTCATTGATTTTCCAGTAAATCTTTAATGTATAAAGTTAAAGTTTCAATGTTTCTAAAAGGAGATGTTTTTGCACTCATTGCTTTTTCATCTGCTAAAATTATATTTTTTTCAAATTTATCAGAAATCTTATCTTCTAAATCAGTGATAAAACTCACAAGTGCTAAAGAATCTAATGCTCCAGTTCCACCATATAATTTTGTTTTAGAAGTCGGATTTATAAATAATTCATTTTCTAACTCTTCATTTAATTCTTTTAGGGTTTCAATTATTATTTGTTCAATCTGCTTTTGCATAGTTCTTCTCTTTAGTTAAAGTTATATTCTATTTTATCTAAATATTTTTTAATAGGGTTTATTAATTTTGAGTTTTTATGTTTTTCCCAGATTTCTTTAGAAAGTTTCAAATAAAAATATTCGATATCTTCTTTAAAACTTTTAAAACCAAAGTTTTTATTAAAATTTATTGCTTGTAGATTACTCTTTTTTACAAAGGAGTGAATATCTTCATCAAATCTTTCAAAAATAAAATTTAAAAATATATAAGTTGAAACTGATTTTAAAATAGGATTTGAGTTATTCTTAAAGTATAATCCCCAACTAAGTTCTTTTTCATTTTTTACAAAATTAACTGAGCCAAAAAGTTCATTTTCACAAAAAATAGCAAAATATTTTTTATTTGATGAGGTCTTTAAAGAATTTATAAAATTAATATGATTTTTTAAACTTATTAGTTCAGTATTAATCATATTCTCTCTTATATATGTTTGGTTTCTAAGCTCTAAAATTTCTTCAATTTCATTATTGTTTAAAAATATAAAATCTTTAAAAATTATTTTCAAATCTATCTCCAAATTTATAGTCTTTTGTAGCAGTTTTTCCTAGAATGTCTTTTAAATATTTTGGATGAAGTCCATAAAATGGTCGTACACTTTTTATATTATTTTCACTAAAAACTTCACCAGTTTTTATATCTTTTGAAACATATAAACTTCTTGCAAATCTTCTTTGTTTTTTTCTTTTTTCATTTAGACTGTAATCTACAGTTCCAATTAATTTTTCAGTATCTCTTATAGCTTTTATCATTTCATGGAATTCTTCTTTATCTAAAGAAAATTTACAATCTACTCCACCAATTGTTTTATCAATAATAAAATGCTTTTCTATAACTTTTGCACCTAAAGTTACTGCAACAACTGGAGCGATATAGCCCATTGTGTGATCAGAAAAACCAATTTCAACTCCAAAAGTTTCTTTCATATTTGAGATAGTTTTTAAATTGGCTTCATGTAGTGGTGCTGGATATTCACTTGTACATTTTAGAAGTATGATATTATTGTTTCCCACACTTTTACAAATTTCTATAACATCTTGAATTTCATCTATTGTAGCAATTCCTGTACTTATAATAATTGGTTTTTGTTTACTTGCTGTATATCTAACTAATTCGTAATCAGTTATTTCAAAAGATGCTATTTTGTAAGCTGTTGGATTTAAAGTTTCTAAAAAATCAACTGCACTTTTATCAAAAGGAGTTGAAAAAATATCTATATCTAAACTTCTTGCATAATCAAATAATTCTTTATGCCATTCCCATGGAGTATAAGCTTCTTGATATAATTCATAAAGATTTTTGCCATCCCATAAAGTTCCACCATCTATCATAAAATCAGGATTTTTACTATTTAGTGTAATTGTATCAGCAGTATATGTTTGAAGTTTTATAGCATTTGCACCTATTTCTTTAGCGGCTTTTATTGTATCAAGTGCAGTTTGTAAGCTACCATTATGATTTGCACTAAGTTCTGCAATAATAAAAGTTCCATCTTTTTTTAAATCAAAAGTACCTATTTTCATTTTTTCTCCAAAAATAGCTTTATATATTTTTTTAAAATTTTTTTATTTAACTCTTTCATAACATAATATCCATTTTTTTTAAGATATTTATACATATCAATTTGATTTTTGGCTGTTTTAATAGCAATAAATGGAATATCTAAATAATAAACTTCATTTACAGTAACACTTGGTGTTACAATAGCAAAATCACTTTTTATCATAAGGTTTGCTATTTCATTTGAGTTTATGTATAAATTTATCCATTTTTTATTTTTACAATATTTTGTTAGTTTTTCTAAATTTTTATTTGCTATTGTTGTTACAATATTTACTTTAATAGACTTGTTAGAAACTTTGTTTATAGCTTTTAATATTTTGATATTTAGATTTTTATGGTCTGCTCCACCCATAGCAATAAATATAGTTTTAACTTTTACATTTTTTGTTATTGTATTTTGTTGCTTTTTTGCCTCTAAAAACTCTTTTCTTAGAAGAGTATGCTTCTTTCCACATCTTAATTCACAATTTTTAGGTACTAAATTTATATATTTTTCTTCATTTGCACTTATATTATGATTTAATAAAATATCACAATAGTGCTTTTCATAAGTATCATCAAAAACAAAAATTTTTAAAGTAGGGTTTTCTTCTTTCAATTTTTTTTCAAAATTATAATTTATGTCGTAATGGTCAATTATAATCATAGATATATTTAGTTTTTTTATAAGTTGGTTTAAATCTTCAAAATTATTAGTTTTTAGAAGTTCAATTTGGTAATTTTCTTCAACTATTTTATGATTTATATTTCCTTGTAAATTTTGTGTTGCAAAAATAATATTATCTTTTGGAAATTGCTTTGCTAAAACTAAATCTCTCATAATATGACCAGTTCCAATATATGAAGAAGAATCTGCTCTTATTAAAATATTCATACTATTTTTCACTTTTTTGATTTTCAGATTTTTTTATGGCTTCATACATAAATTCAGCTCTAGTCCAGTCTTCAAGTGTATCAATATCTTGAACTAAGTATCTTGGTAAGATTATAGGAATACTATCTTTGCCAAAAATAATTTCATTTGAGTTTATATTTAAGTTTGTCCAATAAAACTGCCCTGCATCTTGATAAGCCTCTTCTAAATCTTGGCTTCGTTTCATAAAATTTTCAGGCCAAAACATCTCACATCTTTCATTTGGTGTTACTTTAAAAGTTCTTTGTATTGGAAATGGCATAGAGGTACAAGAAAAGGCATTTTTTGCATTTGAATTTTTTAGTTTAGTAAATCCTTCAATCAAATATTTTTCATTTAAAAGAGGAGCTGTAGCATAAATAGTACAAACAAAATCTATTTTGTCACCTTGTTCTTTTAAAAAGTCTATTGCATGACTTACAACAGCACCTGTGCCTGTGAAATCATTACTTAACTCTTTTGGTCTTATAAATGGAACTTCAGCTTCATATTCTTTTGCAATTTTTGCAATTTCCTCATCATCAGTTGAAACTATAACTTTATCAAAAAGTTTTGATTTTAGAGCAGCCTCAATACTATATGCAATTAGTGGTTTTCCATGAAAATCTTTTATATTTTTTTTAGGGATTCGTTTACTTCCACCTCGAGCTGGAATTATTGCTACACAGTTAGACATTTAAAATTTCTAATAAATTTTTTATAACATATTCTTGTTCATCTTCACTTAAACTAGGATACATAGGAAGAGAAAAACATTCTTCATAATATTTATCCATAATTGGATTTTTTTCATCTCCATAACCTAAATTTCTATAAAAAGGTTGTTTATTTATAGGAATATAGTGAAGTTGTAAACCTATGTTTTTTTCTTTCATTTTGTTAAATAATTCTATTTTTGAAATAGTTAATTTTGAAAAATCAACTCTTACTACATAAAGGTGATAAGATGAATTTCCGTCATATAGATATAAGGGATTTATGTTAGTTTTTTCAAAAGCTTTATCATATTTTAAAGCAATATTTTTTCTCTTTTCTATAAAATCATCAAGTTTTTTTAACTGACTAATGCCCAAAGCACAAGCAATGTCAGTTATTCTATAATTAAATCCTAAAGATTGCATTTCATAATACCAAGGTGCAATTTCTGATTTTCTTACCATTCCATGTGCCCTAAGTTCTAATAGTTTTTCATAAAGCTCTTTTGAATTTGTAGTAATTGCTCCACCTTCACCAGTAGTTATATGTTTAACTGGATGAAAAGATAAGATACTACAATCACTGTTTGTGCAACTGGCAGATTTTATTTCACCAAAAGTCGCTCCAATACTATGTGCACAATCTTCTAATATTTTAATATTATATTTATTTTTTAAATATTTCAGTTTATCTTGATTTATTGGATTTCCACTAAAATGTACAACATATATAGCTTTTATTGAAGAATCTTTTTTTAGCTCTTCTTCACAAATATCTAAATCTATATTTCCATCATCTTTTATATCTACAAAAATTGGTTTTGCACCAACATAAAGTATAGAGTTTGAAGTGGCTAAAAAAGAGTTTGGAGAGGTTAAAACTTTGTCATTTCTATTTAAAAGTACAAGGGAAGCTAGATGAAGTGCTGCAGTTCCATTTGCTACAGCGACACAATATTTTACATTACAATATTTTGCAAGTTTTTCTTCAAATTCTTTTATTTTCGGTCCAGTTGTTAAGAAATCAGATTTTAATGTTTCAACCAGACTATTTATATCATCTTCACCTATAGTTTGTTTTCCATATGGTATGAAGTTCATATTAAATCTCTTTTATCATTTTTAGTAATTCTTCTTTTGAAAGCCACTGTGTATTATTGGCAGAGCTATATTCAAAGCCTTGAGAAACGCTTTTTCCAATTTCATTTAAAATATTTTTTGAATAATCTCTATAACCAGTAAATCTTATAGTTGGAGCAATTACAAAATGGTCATCAAATTCATAAGTTAAGTGACTATCATCTGCTGGACACATAATTTCATGTAATTTCTCACCAGGACGAATTCCTATAATTTCATGTGGTAAATTTGGTGCCATTGCATATGCTAAGTCTACTATTTTCATAGATGGGATTTTAGGAATAAATATTTCTCCTCCTTGCATCCTTTTAAAGTTTTTAAGTACAAAATTCACGCCTTGATTTAAAGTAATCATAAATCTTGTCATTTTTTCATCAGTTATTGGTAAAGAAGTTGTATTTTCATTTAATAGTTTGTTGAAATAAGGAATAACTGAACCTCTACTTCCTATCACATTTCCATATCTTACAACTGAAAATCGAATATCTCTATCTCCTACTAAATTATTTGCAGCAACAAAAAGTTTATCAGAGGCTAATTTTGTAGCACCGTAAAGATTTACTGGATTTGCTGCTTTATCTGTTGAAAGAGCAATTATTCTAGAGACACCATTTTCAATTGCTGCATCAATTACATTTTGTGCACCATTTATATTTGTTTTAATACATTCCATAGGATTATATTCAGCAATTGGAACATGTTTAAGTGCAGCTGCGTGAATTACAAAATCCACACCTTTCATAGCTTTTTTTAATCTGTCAGGATCTCTTACATCTCCAATAAAGTATCTCATACATTTATCATTATATTCTTGTGACATCTCATATTGTTTTAATTCATCTCTGCTATATATTATAATTTTATTTGGCTTATAATGTTTTAGCAAAATTTCAGTATATTTTTTACCAAAGCTTCCTGTTCCACCAGTTATTAATATATTTTTACCATTAAACATATTTTGTCCCAATTATTCAGATTTGCTTGTATTCTATCTAATTTTCAATTTATTTAATATTTTATTTTATTATGTAATAATAAAAATTAACTTTATATGGAAAAGAGAAAATGAAAGAAATTATCCCAGATAATATTTTAAAAATACAAAAAAAACTTGCAAATTTTGAAAAAGATTCAAGAAATTATAAAAAATATACAAAAATATTAGCAAAACATATAAAATCTCATACTATGCAACAAAGAGTAAAAGCGCATATAAAAGTAATTGAAACTATACAAAATCTAAATAAGAAATAAAAATATTGCAAATTGTAATATTTTTATGAATTTTTAAAATTTTTAGCTAAGATTTCAACATAAGATAAAAAATAACAAAAAAAGAGGTAGTCACAATGGATGAAAATCAAAAAAAATCACTTGAACTTGCTATAAAACAAATAGATAAAGCTTTTGGAAAAGGAACTTTAATAAGACTTGGAGATAAAGAAGTTATCCCAACAGAAGCCATCAGTACAGGTTCTTTAGGACTTGATTTATCTTTAGGTGTTGGTGGGCTTCCAAAAGGAAGAGTTATAGAGATATATGGACCAGAAAGTTCAGGAAAAACAACTTTAACTTTACATGCTATTGCAGAAGCTCAAAAAGCTGGTGGTGTTTGTGCTTTTATTGATGCTGAACATGCTTTAGATGTAAAATATGCGAAAGATATTGGAGTTGATACAGATAATTTACTTGTTTCTCAACCAGATTTTGGAGAACAAGCTTTAGAAATCCTTGAGACTGTTATAAGAAGTGGTGCAGTTGATTTAGTTGTAGTGGATTCTGTTGCTGCACTTACTCCAAAAGTAGAAATTGATGGAGATATGGATGACCAACAAGTTGGTGTTCAAGCAAGACTTATGAGTAAAGCTTTAAGAAAAGTAACTGGTCTTTTAAGTAAGATGAATTGTACAGTTATTTTTATTAATCAAATAAGAATGAAAATAGGTATGACAGGATATGGAAGCCCCGAAACAACAACTGGTGGAAATGCACTTAAATTTTACTCTTCAGTAAGACTTGATATAAGAAGAATAGCAACGCTAAAACAAGGTGAAAATTCTATTGGAAATAGAGTAAAAGTAAAAGTTGTAAAAAATAAAGTTGCAGCTCCATTTAAACAAGCAGAGTTTGATATTATGTTTGGGGAAGGTATTTCTAAAACTGGTGAAATAGTTGATTATGGTGTTAAACTTGATATTATTGACAAAGCTGGTTCTTGGTTTAGTTATGGTGATACAAAAATAGGTCAAGGTAGAGAAAATGCCAAAGTATTTTTAAAAGATAATCCAGAAATTTCAAAAGAAATAGAAGATAAAATCCTAAATTCTATGGGTGTAAATGATGCAATTATCACTGGGGGAAGTGATGACAGTGAAGAAGATAGCTCTTCTTTAGATGACTAAAATAAATAAGAGTTTTTACTCTTATTTATTGATGACAAGCAAAGGCTATCTCATATCCTAAAGCTGTAACGGCTTTTATATCATCTTCAGCACTCGCTCCTCCAGTTGTTAAATAATCTCCGACAACAAGTGCATTTGCACCATGTTTAAATACATCATATTGATTTTCACCAAACATTACTTCTCTTCCACCAGCAATCATTAGCATTTGATTTGGTAAATAACTTCTTGATAATTCAACCAATTTAAATGCTTCTTCTTTTGTTAAAGGGTTTTTTACCAAAGGAAGTGCATCATTTGGATGGAAAAAATTGATAGGAACAGACATAGGTTCTAAAGAAGCAATAGATTCAAGCATAGAAATTCTATTTTCTTGAGTCTCTCCTAAGCCAAAAATTCCTCCTGTACAAAGATGAAGTCCAGCTTTTTTTGCATCTAAACAAGTATTATATCTATCATCCCAAGAGTGTGTTGTACAAATTTGGCTATAAAATTCTCTAGCTGTTTCTAAATTATGATTGTAATTTTCTACACCATGTTTTTTCAACTCTTTTAACTGCTCAAAACTAGCAATTCCATTACAGGCAATAATTGAAATATCTGGAACTGCTTTATGCACAGCATCAGCAGCTCTACAAACATAATCAAGTCTTTTATCATCAAGTCCTGTTCCAGCAGTAACTAAGCAAAATCCAACAGCTTTATTTTCTCTTGCTCTTTTAGCTTCTTCAACTATTAGATCTATCTCTTTTCTTCTGTATCTTTGAATATCTGCTTTGTATTTAACACTTTGCGTACAAAATTGACAATCTTCGTTGCAAGTTCCACTTTCAATATTTGAAATTGCACATAAATATATTTTATTATCGCTCATATTTAAACTCTTCTTTCATAAAATTTTTTTGATTTACATCTTTATAATAGTGTGTGATTATATACTCATTTTGATTAATCTCAAGTTTTAAACAAGATATAATTGGCTTCTGTATTGCACAAACTTCACCAGGATTTAAATATAATCTTTTATTTACATATTCACAATGAAACTGATGCGTATGACCAAAAATCACAATATCTGTATCAGGACTTAAATGAAGTGGCAAGTGCATAAGTTTAAAACTAATATCTTCTATTTTAAAATAGTATGGCTCTTTTTTAATATTATATTCTGATGATAAATCAAACAAATCTCTATCATTATTCCCAAAAACTGATATATATTTTAGATTTGAATCTTCTAAATTTTTAATATTTTCTTCACAACAAAAATCCCCAGCATGAATTAAATATTTGCATCTTTCATTTTTGAATAATTCAACAACTTCTTTTTGATAAGCGACTTTAAAATGGCTATCAGATAGTATTCCTATTCGCATCTACTCTTTTTTTGTTGTTTTTTTAATAGTTGTTTTGCTTACTCTTCTTACTGGTTTTTTTGTAGCTTTACTATCTTTTTCTATTATTTCTAAACACTCTTCTAAAGTTAAATCTTCTGCAACTTTACCTTTTGGTATTTTAAAGTTTTTTCTACCTTGTTTGATATATGGACCATATTGTCCAATTTGTACAGATATTTTTTCTTTTGCAAACTCTTTTATTAAAGCTTTACTTTTTGCTTCATCAATCTCTTTTATTATCTCTTTTGCTCTTGTTTCACCAACAGTATATGGATCATCAGTTTTTAATGAGTAGTATTTTGTTTTTACTTGTAAATATGGTCCAAATCTTCCAATATTTGCTTTTATCTCTTCACCATTTTCAGTTAATCCGACAACTCTTGGAAGTGTAAATAAGAATAAAGCTTCTTCAAGTGTTATTGTATCCATATTTAAATTATCTGGAATTGCAACAAATTTTGGTTTTTCTTCATCATCTTTTGTTCCAATTTGTACAAATGGACCAAATCTCCCAATTCTTGCACTCACAGGTTTTCCAGATTTTGGATCAATTCCAAGCTCTCTTACTTGTGAATAATCAGCTTTACTTATATTCTCTTCTTTATCTTTTATAGTGTCTTTAAACCCTGTATAAAAGTTTTTCATAACATCAGTCCAAACTTTTTTACCATCAGCAATATCATCAAACTCTTCTTCAATTCTTGCAGTAAAGCCTAAATCAATTATATTTGAGAAGTGATCAGTTAAAAAACTATTTACAATTTCCCCTGTTGGAGTTGGTGCTAATTTTTTATCTTCTGTTTTTACTACATACTCACGTGCCTGAATAGTTGAAATTGTTGGAGCATAAGTTGATGGTCGCCCTATTCCTTCACTTTCAAGCTTTTTTACTAAAGAAGCTTCAGTATATCTTGTAGGTGGTTTTGTAAAGTTTTGTTCACTTTGTAAATTTTCTAGCTCTAAAATAGTTCCAACTTTTATATTTGGTAATAACTTTTCTGTACTATCAAGTGCAGCTTCTGGATTATCACTACCTTCAGTGTAAGCTTTCATAAATCCAGCAAAAATAATTCTTTGACCTTTTACTTGAAATTCAAACTCTTTATTTTTTCCAGCCTCTATTTTATATGTTGTATTTGCAATTTTAGCTTGTGCCATTTGAGTAGCTATTGTTCTTTTCCAAATAAGACTATAAAGTCTATATTGAGCATTGTCCAAATACTCTTTTACATAACTTGGTTTTAAACTCATATCAACAGGACGAATTGCTTCGTGTGCTTCTTGAGCTCCTTTTGAACTTGCTTTAAAAACTCGTGGGCTTTTAAGAGCATAATCTTTTCCATACTCCTCTTCAATAACTTTCTTAGCAGCACTTGTAGCAATAGTTGAAAGATTTAAAGAGTCTGTTCTCATATAAGTGATAAGTCCGCCTGTATGATTTGGAATATTTGCTGTATTTCCTTCATATAACTGTTGTGCTACCATCATAGTTTGTGCTACACTAAGCCCTATTTTTCTACTTGCTTCTTGTTGTAAAGTTGAAGTTGTAAAAGGAGCTGCTGGATTTCTTGTGCTATCTTTTTCTTCAATATCTATAAGTTGATATATTCCTTGATTTAATGAAGCCTCAATTTTTAAAGCTTCTTGTTCATTTGATATTTTTACATTTTTTCCATTTTGTTTTGCAAGTTCTGATTTTAGTTCTGGATTTATAAAATCAGCTTTTATTTTCCAATACTCTTCTGGAATAAACTCTCTTATTTCATTTTCTCGTTCAACTATTATTCTTACTGCAACACTTTGTACTCTTCCAGCACTAAGTCCATATCTTACTTTCTTCCAAAGTAATGGTGAAAGTTCATATCCAACAGCTCTATCTAAAATCCTTCTTGCTTGTTGGGCATCAACTAAATTTTGATCAACATCTCTTGGATTTTCCAAAGCTTTCAATATTGCATCTTTTGTAATTTCGTGAAAAACTATTCTTTTTATTGGGTTTTTTTCTATTTTAAGAGCTGGTATTAAGTGCCAAGCAATAGCTTCTCCCTCTCTATCTTCATCGGCCGCTAAATAGATAGTTGTATCTTTTGAGATTTGCTTTTTAAGTTCACTTATAACTTTCTTTTTATCAGTGCTTACTTGATAACTTGGTTTAAAGTTATCATCTGGATCAAATCCTAAAGTTGATTTTGGCAAATCTCGTACATGACCCATAGATGCCATAACGGTAAAATCTTTACCTAAGAATTTTGAGATTGTTTTTGCCTTTGCTGGAGACTCCACTATTACTAAATTTTTCACTTAAATTACCTTCATATTTTCTAAAAGCTTGCATTCTAGCATAAAAAATGTAATATTATAGTAATGTATAAATCTTTTTTTAAATATTGTTAGCTATAAATCTTTCTTTTGGTAAAATTATTTTTATTAATTAAGGAATCAAAATTGAAAATCATAAAACTAGAAAAAAAACATAAAGATGATTTTATATATATCAATCAAGACACAAAACAAACTTTAGAAAATCCAGATTTTTTCATAGGTTTTTTTAGCAACAATGAAATAGATGAATTTTTAAAAGATGACAAAAAAGCTATATTTTATGGATGTTTAGAAGGTGAGCACTTAATAGCTTTATCTGGATTGATTTTTGATGTTGAAGATTTTTATGATGAATTAACACTTCTTAATATAAAGCTTACTGATTGTGTAGAAATAGGTGCTTCTATGACTTTATTAAGCGCTAGAGGAAAAGGTTGTATGCTAAACATAAATAAAGAGTTAATAAAAATAGCAAAAGCTAAAAATATAAAATATCTTTTAGCTACTGCTCATCCTAATAATATTGCAAGTAATAAATCTTTAACAAATTTGGGTATGAAATTTATAAAAGAGTACAAAAGACATGGCTATTTAAGAAACTTGTATATTAAAGATTTAACAACTTTAATCTAAGTATTAAATCTTATTTTTTGTTTCATCATTTAAATTTTTATATTTTTGTAGTTGAGTTTTGATATGTTCAATTATACTATTTGGGGCATGTGGTAATAAATCTATGATTTCTCTAACTTCTTTTGATTGTTTATAGTTGTACTCTGTTGCAAATTCAATATTAAAGTGAAAAAGCTCTTGTTCACTCACTCCTAAAACTTCGGCTATATATGGAATAAGTTCCACTTTTAACTCTCTTTTTCCGTATAAGTAACCTAATATTGTTTGAGAAGAAGGAGTTTCTAAAGTTCTTTTTAGCTTTGGTTCAAGTGAAATAAGCCTATTTGCAAACTCTTGTTTTAATATATTCTTTTCTTCTAATAAATAGTTTATCTTTTCGAAACTTCCAAAAGATGCATATTATATGCAAGAGAAATTATATAATTTAGATGATAAAAAAACAAGTTACATAACTATGCTAAATTTAAAAAGCCCTATAATGAGGTTGATTTTAGGTTTATTTTTAGGTGGATTAGGAGTAGATAGATTTTACAAAGGCGATATAGGACTTAGTATTTTAAAACTACTAACTCTTGGTGGTCTTGCAATTTGGACTATTATAGATTTATTTTTAGTTTTTAAAGGGATAAAAAAAGATAACTTGCAAAAAGTTCAACAAGCATTGCTTTAAAATATGTTTAATTTAGTAAAATATTTTCATATAGGTAATTGGGCTGTAGTACAAAACAAATTTAGTGATTTGCCTAATAAACAAAAAAAATTATTATTAATTCAAGATTTTAAAACCCCAGAATTTGTTATTTTTTTGGACTTATCGGGGGAACTTTTGCTTTAGATAGATTTTATATTGGGGATATTTTTATTGGTATTTTAAAATTAACTATTTTACTACCATTAACAATACTATATTTATTAGCAATATTTTCAATTTTAGAAGATGATTATCTTGATTTTCTAAAATTTTTCATTCTAACATAAAATTTGTAAGATTTTCTTAATATTATAAATGTTTTTATAATTTAGAATTTTTGATAACTTTTAAATAGTAGTATTTTTTTAATCCAACTAAATCTTTCCACCTACTCCTTTAAACTTTTCAACAAAAGAAGAAATTTTTTGAAAAACACTCTGTTTTTTTGTTAAATATTGAGGATTAAGTGGACTCATTTTTGGTAATATCGAATTTAATTCCGTACCATTTTCACTTGCATATTCTCTTTTTAGTGATGAAATTATATACCTTTTTGTGGCTTCTTCATTTAAATTTTCATCAGATATTAATGTATTTATTTCTTTGTCTTGCTCTATTTGTGCAAATTTATAAAACACATCAAGAATACTTGCCTTATCTAAAATTTCATCTAAATTTGTTTGATTTATAAAATCTACAACCAAACTCTCTTTAGCACGATTTCCCAAACTAGCACGAATTAATCTTCTTACTTCTTCAATCAATGTAGTTTTATCTTTAAGCTTTTTATTATGTTCAAAGATTAACTCTAAAATATAATCAAGATTAATCTCTTGAGATTTAAGTAAATCAATCTCAAATACTATATCATTCCAGTCAATCTTAGAACTCTCTTTTTCATTAGAAGTTTTTTCTCTTCTAATCCATTCCCTTATATCATTATAAGTTGATTTATAATCTTGAATAGTTCGCTCTGTTGGTATTTTAATATTTTGCATTTTATTAAAATCTTCATCACTTAAATAGTATTTAGTTTTAAACTCTTCTATTTCATCACTATTATCAATATCCAACTCTTGTAAAGCTTTTAAAGCTGTAAACTCATCATAATTTTGTAATACATTTTCAGCTTTTAAATACTCTCCAAATAGTTTTACAAACTCTTTTTTATCTTTATCTTTTTCTATTTCATCAGAATTTGGGAATTTTTGTTCAAGTTCAACTATAATATCTAAATAACCTCTTCTAGCTTCTTTCGTTACTATATCTGTAAAACCTTGCATATACTCTTCATAGCTTTTTTCTAAAACTATATTTTTAGTATTTTTATCTCCAAATAAAGTTATAGCATCGATAGTTGCTTGTTCTAAATCTCTAAAAGTTACAATATTTCCAAAAGTTTTTGTGGCATCATATATTCTATTTGTTCTTGAATAAGCCTGTATTAAACCGTGGTATCGTAGGTTTTTATCAACAAATAAAGTATTTAAAGTTTTTGCATCAAAACCAGTTAAAAACATTCCTACAACTATAAGTAAATCAACTTCTTTATTTTTTACTCTTTTTGCTAAATCCTTGTAGTAGTTTTCAAAGCTTTTATTTTCAACACTATAAGAAGTTTTAAATATTTTATTGTAATCATCAATTGCACTACTTAAAAACTCTTTTGCACTTGCTTCCATTGCAGTTGGTTCAAAATTTTCATCTGAAATATCCCCTATTGCATCTTGTGTTTCATTTGCTGCAAATGAAAAGATAGTAGCAATTTTCAGAGGTCTTTCTTTGCCTTTTTGCAAGTTTTTAAACGCTTCATAATAAAGCTTTGCTGCATCTACACTACTTACTGCAAACATTGCATTAAAACCATTTGCACCCATTTGCAAACGATGAGTTTTTTGATTAAAATTATTTAAAATATATTGTGTGATTTCATTGATTCTTTTAGGTTGTAGTAATGCTTGTTTAGTTTCAATAGAGCTTAGTTTTTTCTCATCTTGTTCACTTTCAAAAGCTTTAAACTGTGGTCGAACATCATTGTAATCCACTTTAAATTTTAAAACTTTCTCATCTCGTATAGCATCTGTAATAACATAAGAGTGCAATTCTGTTCCAAATACACTAGCAGTAGTTTCAGCTCCAAGTGCATTTTCAGGAAAAATTGGAGTTCCTGTAAATCCAAATTGATAGAATTTTTTAAATTTTTTCTTTAGATTTTTTTGTGCTTCTCCAAATTGACTTCTATGAGCCTCATCAAAAATAAAAACTACTTGCTTATTATAAATATCTAAATTATCTTCGCTTTTCATTAAATTATTTAGTTTTTGTATAGTTGTAACGATGATTTTATTATCATCTTTTTCAATATTTCGTTTAAGTCCTGCTGTGCTATCACTTCCATTTACACTATCTGGTGAAAATTTTTGATACTCTTTCATAGTCTGATAATCTAAATCTTTTCTATCAACCACAAAGAATACTTTATCTATAAAATTAAGTTTTGTTGCTAATCTTGCCACTTTAAAACTAGTTAGAGTTTTTCCACTTCCTGTTGTATGCCAAATATACCCACCACTTTTATCATTTGACCAATTTTTGGCTAAATATGAACTATTTATTTTCCAAATAATTCGCTCTGTTGCTGCTATTTGATAAGGTCGCATTATGAGTAAAGTATTGCTTGTATCAAATACACAATAGTTAATCAACACATCTAATAAACTACTTTTTTGGAAAAATGTTGCTGTAAAATCTTTTAAATCTTTTATGTGAGTATTATCAGATTTTGCCCAATTCATTGTGAAATCAAAACTATTTTTATCTCTTTTTGTAGTATTTGCAAAGTATCTGCTATCTGTTCCATTTGTTATAACAAAGATTTGCAGATATTTATATAAAGAATTTTCTGCATTAAAACTCTCTTTTGAGTATCTATGAATTTGGTTAAAAGCTTCTCTTATAGAAACTCCTCTTTTTTTAAGTTCTATTTGGACAAGTGGTAAACCATTTACCAAAATAGTTACATCATAGCGATTGGTTTGTGTTCCTTTTTGAGAAAATTGCTTAATAATTTGTAGTTTGTTTCTTGTAATATTTTTTTTATCAAAAAGATATATATTTTGAATACGACCATCGTCAAAAACAAAATCATAGATATAATCATCGTGAATTTTTCTTGTTTTTTCTACAATATTATCGCTTGGTTTATCCAAATACTCTTCTAAAAAACGATTCCATTCACTATCTTTAAACTCTACACGGTTAAGTTTTTGAAGTTGAAGCCTTACATTTTCTAATAATTTAACAGGAGTATTTACATCACTTAAAAACTCGTAACCTTGGTTTTGCAAATCCTTTATTAGTTCATTTTCAAGTTCTGCTTCACTTTGATAAGAGCTTCCATCTTGCTCTATTTTTATATATTTATCTAAAACTATAAAGTTATTTGATTGGGCTATTGCTTTTGCTTCAAGACTCATTGTGTTCTACCTCTTTCCAAAAACTATATTCATTTATTAAATGTTCAAGTAAGTAATTAACAGTATTTTTTTCCTCTGGAGTAGGCTCACTAACTTCTTCATTTGATAAACTTTTATGACTATAAAGATTAATACGCCTAACATAAGAGTCTCTAGCTTCTGTAGGTAATAATTGAGACCATTGAGGGTAACCTAAAAAACTTGCTGTTTTTTCATATAAATTACGCAACAACATGAAATGAAATTTTTCTATACCATTATTATTAACTGCTTTTTTAATTGTTTCTATTAAAAATAAATGATAAGAGAAATTTTTATTTGAATCACCATATTTTTCATTCAATTCAAAAGTTCCATCTTCATTTTTAGTGAGCATATAACCACTTTTTTTCTTATTAATTTCGAGTTCATTATATAAGACATTGTAAAAAAGTGGATTATGAGTACTAATAATAAACCTTAATTTATGTTTTTCAAAATTACTAGATTTTATCAATTGTGCTAAATCAATTGCCAACTCTATTAAGTGATTTTCATCTAATGAACTGACTGGATCATCTATAAATATATATTCTAAAGAGTCAAATTGACTTGATTCTTGTTCATCTTTTACACTCATGACTTGCTTTAAAAGTGTATAAAATACACTCCAAATAAAGTTACTCTCTTCCCCTTTTGAAATTTTTATATTTTCTATACTATTTGCATCTCCTCGCCTAAAAGAAAAGCTAACTTCAGAAAAAGCTCTTACTATAGAAGTTGGGTCATTTTCATCTTTTAAATATTGTTGATTAAATTTCGGTGTCAATTTATCATCAGTATATCGCTGAAAATTAGCTATAATATTTTGATCCTGCCCTTGTTCTTTCAAAATCCAATCAGTAAAAGAGTTAGATTTAATTATTAATTTTGGTTCAATATCATATTCTAAATCATTGTCCCAAGAAAACAAGTCTTCTGTAAAAGCATTGTAATAGAGTATTTTTTCTCTAGTTTTTTCACTTTCCTCATAATCATTTTTTGGAGAGATTAGCTGTTGAAATTCTTTTGATAGCCTTGTTTTTCCTGTACCATTAAAAGCATAAATAAGTTGTACTTTAGGAATTTGTTTTGTTTCTTCAACTTCTTTTGCTGCGATTTGCTTAGTTTCTGTCTTTACAATTTTTTTTATAATCTTAGGTGTACTTAATTGTTTGGCGATTTCTTGTAATGTTTGTGCCATATTATATCTCTATACCTTTTTTTGGAAATGTCAAAAGTAAATCTCTATAATACTCATATTGTTTTTGTCTAAGCTCTATCTCTTTTGGTAAACCCTTACTAATTGAGTTTGTTAAAGTGTCAAATTTATCTAAGATAGATACGATTCTTTCTTGTTCTTCTAGTGATGGAAGAGGAATATTTATTTTGTAAAACTTGTTATGTGGTAAATCTGGTACTGTTCCACCTGATGCAACTTGTAGTAATTTTCCAAACATTACTTTACTATTTAAAACTGTGTACATATATCTTTTATTTATATTTTCAAAACAATTAACCTTAAAGAAATTATTATGAAAACAACCTTTTACTCCTGTAATAATTTTTCCAGTACTTCCAGTTCTTGTTACTAAAATATCATCGTAATCACAAATAACTGATTGAGAAGGAGATTCTATATAATATTTTTCATCAATTCCTTTTAGAAATTGTACTGTTATATAAAAATATCTATTTTCTCCAGCCTCTGTTTTTCTATCACTTATTGGGATTTGTAAACCTTGATTAACAGTACAAAGTTGACCTAAAGGAACCATTTCATAATTATTCTCAAATAACAACTTTGTTTCATAATATTCGTATTGTTTTTTTCGTGATGTAAGCTCCGCTGTAAGCTCCGCTGTAAGCTCCGTGAAATTGTCCAATATTCGGACAATTTCACTTTGCACTTCTAAAGATGGGATTGGGATTAATTTAGTAGAAAAATTACTAATCCATTGCCTCTTATGGTCTCCATCTATTAAATCACTTGGTAGAGTATTTAACCAATAATAAATATATTTTAGTAAAACTTCTGATTCATCTTTTGATGTAATCATCTTCATTGCTGATGATTTAGATTTAAAATCAAAATCTACCCATTTATTAGCAGTTGTAAAATCATCAAAGATAATTACAGGTTTTTTTGATGCTTCATAAAGTCCTGTTATTTCATCGGTAAACCCAAGAATAAAAGTTTTACCAGCTGTTAAAACTGGTATTTTAAACTCATTACTATAGTTTTTTGATTTAACTAAATATTTTGTAGGTTGTTCATAATTTGCAACTTCCCCCAAAGGCTTCCACTCAACCTCTACACCCTCAAGCAGTTCTTTTATAGAAATTTTTTCACTCATGCTTCAATCTCCGCTATGATTTTATCTATTTCACTTCTAAGATTGTCTATTTTTGCAACTGTGATTTTTAGTTCATCATTTAGCTTTTTTATATCTATTTTTTCTCTTATATCTTTGGCTTCTACATAAGAGCTAACTGAAAGATTGTAATCATTTTGCTCTATTGTCTCAATATCTACACATTTAGTAAAGTGTTCAATATCTTCTTTACTATCGAATACTTTTAGTATTTGTTCTATATGTTCATCTGTAAGAATATTGTTATTTGTCTGCTTTTTATAAAGTTCACTTGCATCGATAAACTGTGTTTTTGTATCTTTTTTATGTTTTGAAAGAACCAATATATTTACAGCGATTGAAGTACCAAAAAAAAGATTTGAAGCTAGTGATATAACAGTTTCTACATAGTTGCCATCTATTAGATATTTTCTTATTTTTTGTTCAGCTCCACCACGATAGAAGATACCAGGAAAACAAACTATCGCTGCTCTTCCTTTAGAAGAGAGATAACTAAGGCAATGCAACACAAAAGCAAAATCTGCTTTTGATTTTGGAGCTAGTACTCCAGCAGGTGCAAATCTATCATCATTTATAAGAGTTGGATCATCACTTCCTATCCAATTTACTGAATATGGTGGATTTGAAACAATAGCATCAAAAGGTTTGTCATCTCCAAAATGTGGATTTATCAAAGTATTACCAAGAGCTATATTAAATTTATCATAGTTGATATTATGTAAAAACATATTCATTCTTGCAAGATTATAAGTTGTGTGATTTATCTCTTGACCAAAGAAACCATCTTCAACTATATGCTTATCAAACTGCTTTTTTGCTTGAAGAAGTAAACTTCCAGAACCTGCTGCGGGGTCATAAATTTTATTTACACTCTCTTGCTTATGCATAGCAAGTTGAGATATAAGCTTTGAAACATTTTGTGGTGTAAAAAATTCCCCACCACTTTTACCTGCATTTGCGGCATATTTTGATATTAAGAACTCATAAGCATCACCAAATAAATCAATATGATTATCCTCAAATTTACCAAAGTTAAGAGCTTCAACACCTTTTAAAACAGCACTTAAACGACTATTTTTATCTATTACCGTATTTCCTAATCTATTGCTTGTAGTATCAAAATCAGCAAATAATCCCTTTATATCTTCTTCAGAATGGTATCCATTTGCACTAGATTCAATACTTGAAAATATTTTTGCTAAATCTGTGTTTAGATTAGGATTTGTATTAGCATCTTTTACAATATTTGAAAAAAGTTGGCTTGGGTAGATAAAATAACCTTTTGTTTTTATAGCATCTTCTTTAATTTCAGAAGTAATAACACTATCTAAAAGAGTTGCATAATTTACACTATCATCTCCACCTTCAATATAATTTGCAAAATTCTCACTAATAAATCTATAAAAAAGAGTTCCCAAAACATATTGTTTAAAATCCCAACCATCAACACTACCTCGAACATCATTTGCTATTTGCCAAATTTGTCGTTGTAGTTCTTCTCGTTGTTGTGTACTTGTCATAGTTTTTGCCCTTATTTTTTACTCAAAGATTATAATCTCTTCTTCCAACTCTATATCAAACTGCTCTTTTACTCTTTGTTTTGCAAGATTTATCAAAGATATTGCATCTTCAAAAGTTCCATTTCCATGATTTACTAAAAAATTTGCATGAGTTTGTGAAAACTCCATATCTCCTACTCTATATCCTTTTAGTCCAACTGCTTCTATCAATCTTCCTGCAAAATCCCCTTTTGGATTTTTAAAACAGCTTCCAGCACTAGCCATTTGAGGTTGATTGTCTCGCATTTTTGTAAATTCATTTTGTTTTTCTTGTGAAAAACCAAACTCTTTATAAAAAACTACTTCATAAACAATAGTGTCTATTTTTGTTTCTCTATATGAAAAATCTAAATTTTCTTTTAAAATATAACCATCTTTTGTTTTTATTGAGTGAATATAGTTGAAAATTTCCCACTGTTTTAATCCAGCATTCATTTTTACTAAACCACCCAAATTCCCTGGTAATTTTGCTAAAAACTCTAAAGAAGCAATATTATTCTTTCTTGTATATGTTAGAAGTTTTCCACTACTCGTTGCACAACCAACATAAATTAAATCATCTTTTTCTTTTATATAGTCAAACTCTTCACCTAAAATAGCAAATTTTTTTTCACAATTTGGTGAAACTAGCAAATTATTTGCTCGACCAATAATTTGAAAATTTTTATAGTCGCCAATTTCGTTGATAACTAAAACTTCTTTTACTCCACCAATATGTATAGAAGAGTATCTTTTAAAATCTATTATTTTAGTGCTATTCATCTACTTCTTAACTCTTCATACTCATTTGGGATTAAAAAGTCTTCTGCTTTTATTAGGTTTTGATAATGTCCACTTTTGTAGCCTAGTTCAAAAAGTTTATTTAGTGCTTTATATTGAACTTCACTCATCTTTACAGAATTATCATTTGCATACAAATCCAAATATTTATCTAAAGTTGGAGCATCAACTCTTATTAAACCTTTTTCTAAGAGCATTGGAGCTAAAGTTTTTCTATTTTTATTTGCTACATCAACAGCTTTTATAAGTGCATTTTCATATTTTATAGCATCATGAAGAGGAATTGAACGACGAAGACACATTCCCCCAAGAGGAAGAGGTAAATCTTCACCATTACAAAGTTCTACCCAAATATCCCAAATTTCCTTTTCTACTTCAAGTTCACTGCTATAAGTTAGAATCGATTCGTGAATTAAAACTCCAGCATCTACAACTCCATCAAGAACAGCTTTTTCAATATCTAAAAAATTCATATATGAAATTCGTGCTTCTGGATAAGCAATTTTAAATAAAAGTGCATTTGTAGTAAACTCTCCACTTAAAGCCACTTTAAAGTTTCGTTTTAACTTAGTGTCTTTTTTTTTGATAAGTTTTGGACCATAGCCCTCACCAAAAGAAACAGCCGTTTTTAAAAGTGCAAAATCATCTTTTACAAATGGATAAAGTGCAAATGAAATAGCACAGATATCGTAAACACCTTTTAAAGTAGCTTGGTTTAAAGTTTCTATATCTAAAGCAATATTTTCAAACTTTGTATTTTCTAAACTAACCCAACCAAATTTGATAGCATAATACATAAAAATATCATCTGCATCAGGAGAGTGTCCTACGCTAATAGTTTTATTCATATATCACTCCTTTTCTATTTTTACTTGTTTATATCTATATTCGTTTGCAACATTCTCAACATTTAGTATTGCAATTGTGCCTGTTAAAGTTTCATCTATTTTCAAAACTCTTTTTAATTTATCGTTTTTAGAAATTATCTCTATATTTTCACCATCTTTTGCTTTTGCTATATTTGCAAAAGTTTGACTTGCTAATAAAAAAGATTTATCTGTTCCAAATAAAGAGTAAACTAAAGTTCCATTAAATGACTTTAAATCTTCAATATCTTCTAATTCAAAATTTTCAAACGAATTAAATTTATTTTGTAAATCTTCATCTAAAAAGAGAACTTCAAAATCTGTATATTTTTTTATAGTTGCTAAAAGTTTTATGATATTTTCAACTCTTTCGTGGTTTTTTATATCATTTCCGATAATCAAAAGTTTAAAATTTGAATTTTTGTAGCTTTCATAAGCCTCTTCAAACTCTTCTTCTCCTGCACTACTTTCAGCTGAAATATATCCTAAATCAAGATTATTTATAAAATTTTGTGTTGTTTTATCACAATTTTTTACAAAAGTATCCAGAATCAAAACACAGATTCCCTCTTCACTTCCTACTTCATATTTTATAAATTGAGTATATATTTTTTTTAATTCAAAATTATCTATTGGATGCATATATGTAAAATTTGTTCCATTTTTACAGGCTTTTTGTAAACTATTTTTTAACTCTTCATCTTCAAAAAATGTTCCAATACTTAAAATATAATCATAATTTTCTATAATTTTCACTCATTTTCCTTCTTAAAAAAATCCAACTTTTGTTTCACTATCAAATTGACCTTTTTTCTCTTTTGATATTTGCTCTTCAAAATCTTTCAAAGTAAATATTGCATTTTCACTAATTGCAAGTTTATAGGCAGTATTTTTTATAACTAACTCTATTTGTCCGCCTGTTAGCTCGTGTTTTGCAACTTTTTCAAAATCAAAATCTTTTTCAAGAGGTAAAGAACTAGGAATTAATTTCTTCCAAAGTTCAACTCTTTGTTCTAGATTTGGTTTTACAAACTCTATTTTATAGTTAAATCTTCTTGAAAATGCCTTATCAAGATTTTCAAGTAAGTTTGTAGTTGCTATTAAAATACCATCAAATCTCTCTATTTGCTCTAAAAAAATATTTTGCATTTGATTGTGCATTTTATCAGCACTACTACTGCTTCCACTACTTCTTGAACTTAAAAATTGGTCAGCTTCATTTAGAAGTAAAACTGGTTCACTTTTTGTTTGCTCTTTTATTTCATTGTATTTATCAAATATTGCTCGTACATTTTTTTCACTCTCACCAATATACATAGATAATATTTTTGAACAATCAAAGCTTAAAACCTCTTTTTTCAAAGATTTTGCTAAAGCTAAAGCTGTAATAGTTTTTCCAGTTCCAGCAACTCCATAAAAGATTATTTTCGCATCAATTCCTCTTTTTTTATCTTTTATTCCCCAAGCTTTTAGCCTATTTATAACACTTTTATCAACTTGTTTTAAAAGATTGTTTAAAGTATCTTTTGTTTTTGGATTTAGTACAACATCACTTAAATTTTTTGTTGTAGATATTAACTCAAACATCTCTTGATCTTTGATGATTGTTTCAAGTTTTATTTTTGCTACATTTGAAGTCTTTTTTGCAGGATGTGATATTTTGTATAAAACTTCATCTGGAATATAAAAGTTTCTATTTATACCACCAAAAGGAGTTAAAACCTCATCATAATCAACTAAATTTTTTGAAATAAGTGTTGAACTCTCTTCAAGTAAACTTCTATATTTTATCTTTTCATAATCATCATTTGAAATAAGTTCAATAAGATAATTCATCTCTCTTAATGTACCATCTCCACCACTATATTCTTCTTTTAAAAGAGCCAAGAAAAGTGTTTTTTCTTGTTCAGAAAGATTATATTCTTTGAAAAAATCTTCTATCATAATTGGGCTTGTAGTAGCAACTATTCTATCTTTTATACGATTCTCAAGAAGTAAAAGTTTATTTTTTAACCTATTTGAACTAGGACTATTTACATCAAAATTTTTTCTAACAATATTTAGTTGTTGTGCTAAATCAATTTTTAAAAATTGATCTTGTAAATACTCTAAATGATCTCCATAATTTTTAATTTCAGGTAAAACAAAATCATTACTTCCATTTTCCAACATCTTTAAATATGCACTAGAAAGTGTAATACTAGAATTTATCAATTCAAGTTTTGATGCTTCATTTAACTTTACTTGATCAAAAGATACTTGAATCAACCAACCAAATTCAAGTAACGATTTAATCAAAATTAGCTTTTCTAAATGCTCATATTTCTCAATATTGTAAAATTGACCTAATATATCAATAACACTTAGAACATCTCTTCCATTTATATACTCTTTTGAAATATATTGTAAAATTTTTGCTTCTTCAACTGAACACTTTAGTTGATTATAAAATTTTGTACTTTCTATATCTTTTGCTTTTAAAAAATTTATTACTTCTTGCATTATTCCTCAATAAATAAAATCTGCTTAAGATTATATGTTATCTTAAATCTTCTTAACTACATATGAATAAAAAAATGATAGAATAGAGCTATTTTAAATTTCAAAACAAGGATTTAACTATGTTTAAAGTTATAAAACTTGCTATTTTAGTAGCTATATTACCTTTTATTGTAGCTTGTTCTAGCCACAATCAAGCAATGAAGGTTTTACCAAATGAACTAGAAATTGCAGACCAATGCAAAAATATGAATATAAATTTTGAGATGGATTGCTATGATTTAATCTCATATAAAAACTCTTTTGCACAAATAAGACTTGGAATTCAAGCACAAAATGTAGGTTTAGCACAAGAAGCTTTGGATAGATACACAAAAGCACAAAAAGCTGGAAACTTTTATTCAAATGCCCTTATTTCAAATCTTTATGCAAATGGTATAGGAGTTGAAGTTGATGAAAAAAAATCTATCAATCTACTAAAAGATGTTCAAGAAGTTGATCCAATCGCAGCATATAGACTATCTTTTTATTACTTTACAGAAAATAATCCACAAAAAGCTATTGAACTTCTTGAATATTCTGCACAAAATGGTGTAAAAGATGCTCAAAAAGATTTAGTTTTGGTATTTTCAAATAATCAATATTTAGAAGAAGATGAAGACAAAAGCCTATATTATGACAATTTATATCAAGATGGGCAAGAAGATTTTACAAAAAAAATATATGGAAGATAGATGTTAAAAAATATATTTATTTCACTTATTGCAATATTTTTATTAACAGCTTGTTCATTTAAAATGCCAGATTTTTTAACATTTGGTTCTAATATAAATTATGAAGAAGAGTTAAAAGAAGCAAATGAGTGCCAATCTATGGAAAATGAATCAAATAAACTGTATTGCTATAAAAATCTATCGACTAACTCATTTGCTAAAATTCGATTAGGTACTTATCATGCTGATAGAAAAGAGTATCAAGAAGCTCTAGCATATCTAAATGAAGCAAAACAAAAAGATAACCTTTTTGCAAATTTACCTATATCTTTTATTTATTATAAAGGTGAGGGAGTAAGAAAAGATATCAATAAATCTTTTGAACTTTTAAAAGAGTCTTCTTCTATTGATCCTGTTGCTGCCTTTCAACTTTCAAGATTTTATCTTCAAGGTATAAATACAAAAGTTGACAATGATAAAGGTGTAGAATTACTAAATTTTGCAGCACAAAAAGGTGTTTTTCAAGCGCAAGAGATGTTAGCAAATATTTATAAACAAGGACTTTTTGAACAAGCAAAAGACCAAGTAAAATATGAATATTGGTTAAATAAAGTAAAATCAAATAAAGAGGATTTAAACCACAAAATATATATTTTCTAAAGATTTATAAAGGTCGCAAGTCTTAACTAAAAGGAAAAAGATGAAAGATAATATTTTATCAGGTCTTACAGTTGGAATTATTGCGTTACCCTTATCTATGGCACTTGCTATTGCAACAGGAGTTCCACCACAACTTGGTCTTTATACAGCAATAATTGCTGGTATTTTTGCAGCCGTTTTTGGAAGTAGTAAAGTAAATATTTCTGGACCAACAGCTGCTTTTATAGTAATTTTAATCCCAATAGTTCAAGAGTTTGGAATAACTGGTCTGCTTTTATGTGGACTTTTATCTGGTGTTATTTTAGTTCTTGTTGGGGTTTTTAAACTTGGAAATTTAATTGAGTTAGTTCCATATCCAGTTACTGTTGGATTTACATCTGGAATAGCAGTTGTAATCGCAACTATTCAAATAAAAGATTTTTTTGGTCTTCATATAGAAAATTTTAGCGGAACTTATATAGATAAAATTATTTTACTTTTTAACTCTTTTTCTACTTTTAATATCTATGAGTTTTTAACTGCAAGTGTAACACTATTCTTGCTAATCATTTGGAGAAAAACAAAAAGTAAACTTCCAGCAGCTTTGGTTGCTTTAGGAGTTGTTGCACTTTTTGTAGCTTTTTTTAATTCTCAATATGGTTTAAATATATCAACAATAAATTCAACTTTTACTTATAATATAAATGGTTTGCAAGGAAATGGAATTCCACCTATTCCTTTACAATTTTCACTTCCTTGGGAGTTTTTAAAACCACATGAAATAAATCTTGATTTACTAATAAAACTTCTCCCTCATGCAGTTGCAATTGCTATTTTAGGGGCTTTAGAATCTCTTTTATGTGCCGTTATTAGTGATGCTATGACAGGAAATAAAACAGATCCAAATAAAGAACTAATTGGGCAAGGTATAACAAATATGGTAGTTCCATTTTTTGGAGGAATTCCAGCAACTGCTGCAATAGCTAGAACAGTTGCCAACATAAACTCTGGTGGAACAACTAAATTATCTTCAATAGTTCACTCAATATTTATTTTAGCATCTATTTTATTTATTGCTCCAATAATATCGTATTTGCCAATGGCTGCCTTATCTGCTCTTTTACTTATGGTTGCTTGGAATATGAGTGAAGTTAAACACTTTATAAATATCTTAAAAACTGCTCCAAGAGATGATATTTATGTTTTACTTACTTGTTTTTCTTTAACTGTTTTAATAGATATGGAAGTTGCTGTTGCTGTTGGTATCGCTCTTGCTTCAATACTATTTATAAAACGAATTATCGATTTATACTCTATTGAACTTGTAAGTGAAAATTTAGAAAGCCATCCTGATATGCCAAAAGATATTTTAATTTATGATATAAATGGACCTATGTTTTTTGGTGCCGCTCAAAAAGCTTTAAAAACTTTAGTAAATATAAATGAACAAAAAAATATCGTAATACTTAATATGAAAAATGTATCAATGCTTGATATGACTGCAATGGTAGCTTTAAAATCTATAATTGATAGTTTTGAAGCAAAAAATAAAAAGCTAATTTTTGCAGGATTAAATCAAAGAGTATTACAAAAATTACAAAGAGCTAAATTTGATTATGTTACAACTTTTTCAAGTATAGAAGACGCTATAAACTATTCAAAAAAATACAAAGTAAAAGAGATGAAAGCATAGATTTTCTATGCTTCAAAAAAGTTTTTAATATCTATATTCAAAACTTTAGAGATTTTTGCCAAATGTTTTATATTAAAATGGTGGTTATTTTTTCTAAGTTCAGCACGACCTAAATATGCTCCACCACTCATTCCTATCTCTAAAGCTAGTTGCATTTGGGTTAAGCCTTTTTCTTCTCTATATTTTTTTACATTTAATGAAACAATATCCAAAATTTTTTCACTATAACTTTCTAAATCAATTTCTAATTCATTTTGCAAAACTTTTTCCTAACGATATATATATCTAAGTTTTAAATAATATAGTTTTTGTTAATATTTAAACAACGATATATATATCGTCTACAAAGAGGATTTTATGCATAAAAAATTAGGCTTAGAAAATTGTGTTTCTAGTGATTTTTTGGATTACACAAATTTAGATAGTGTTGTAAATTCTAAAATAGATAAAAAAATTGAGATTTATTTTGAAATTTTTGAAATATTGATTTTATCAAACAATATTAAAACTGCTCAAGAGATTTTAGAGATACTTAAAAGTTTAGTAGATTATCATTATATACAAAAAGATATTTTTAATGATTTTTTAAGAAGTGGAGAATTCTTGAAATATATCAAAAAACATCTACCATATTCACAAATTGATATCGTAGATGTTGAAAAATATATTTTACTTGATTAATTGTTTTTTATTTTTAAAAACTATGTAAGTAAATAAAAATGATAAAATACCTAAAATAAGTATAATTCCTAACCAATAAAGTGTTGATATCTCTACTAAATACCCCGCAATCAAAGTTACACTAGCAGGTAATAAAAGTTGCAATGAACCTAATAGTGCAGCAGTTGCTCCAACAGACTTCTTTTGAGAAGACATAGCCATAGAAAATAGACTTGCTTCACAAAGTCCTAAACCAAAAAATGAGATAAAAAACCCTGCAACTATTCCATCAAAACCAATAAAAGATATATTTGCACTAGTAAAACTAATAATTGAACCAAAAACTAAAATAGTTGCTCCACTAATTGATAGTTGCTTCATATTAAATATTTTTAATAGTTTAGTAGAAATTAATGCTCCAAATAGTAATGCACTTCCTGTTGCTCCAAATACTAAGCCAAAGGTTTTTGAATCAAGTTTATATATCTCTTGATAAGCAAAACTTGCTCCTGCAATATATGCAAACACAAACATATACATTAAACAAGCAGCAATAGCTGGTGTCAAAAAATCTCTATCTCTTATAATATTAAAATAAATAATAAAAATATTTTTAAAATTTATTGTAACTCTTTTTTGCTCTTTTAAAGTCTCTTGTAATGTAAATTGCGATGCTAATGCCAAAATAATTGATAGTATAAAAAGTATATAAAAAACTGTTTTCCATCCAAACTCTTGGTCTATATAACCACCTAATGTTGGTGCTAAAATAGGAGTTGTAGCTCCAATAGTAATTAATATTGCAAAAATATTTGCTGCAACTCTACCTTTTGATACATCTCTAACCATACTTATCACACAAACATATATTAAAGCTACACTTAATCCTTGAATAACTCTAAAAAATAAAAATGCTTCTATATTTATTGCAAAAGTCATAAGGATTGAACATAAAGAGTAAAGAACAATTCCAAAAATTAAAGGTATTTTTCTTCCAAAATAGTCAATAATTGGACCAAAAAAGAGTTGCCCAATACCCATTGCAAAGAGAAAAAATGTAAGTGAAAGCTGAACTTTTGAATAAGATGTTTCAAAATATGTTGCAATATGTGGCATAGAAGCTAAATAAAAATCAACAGCCATATAACAAAGAACTTCAACAAAAGCAATGGTCATAATAAATTTAAAAGTAATTAATCTTTTTTTCATAAAATTCTTTCAAAATATATTTCAATACAACTGTATTGAGATTGAAAGTGTATCAAAAAAAACTTAAAGTAAAAATTTCTTTAAATCTTCAAAAATCTCTTTTTGTTCTTTATCTGATAATTTTATATATTTAAAAGATAACAAAGCAAATAGTGCTTCTGAAAGTAAAAAGGCTAACCTTAATTTTTTACCTTCATCATTTGATGTATCAATAGAATCTAAAGAAGTAGTATAGCAATCTTGAAACTCTTTTAAAATAATTTCATCTTGTAAAAGCATAGTTACCATTCTTGACATTTTGCTGAATTCTTCAGTGCTATTGCAATTTGCTATATAATTAATATGAGCTTTTAATTTGGCATATTTTGAATTATCATTTTTTGATAAAATTTCTATTTGTTGGTTATAATCATCTTCATTTTTATGTGCAACTGCTTTTATCATTCCTTCTTTATTTCCAAAGGCATATTGAACTCCACCTATTGAAATATTTGCCTTAGAAGCAACTTTTCTAATACTTAAACCTGAAATTCCTTCATCTAATATAATATCTTCAATAACACTTATTAAGTGGTTTTTATCTATTTTATTTTTTGTGCTCAATTTATAACTCCTATTCAAGTGCATATTATTTAATTAAAATTTAATATTTCTTTAAATACTATTTCAAAAATATTAAATACATACGTATGTATTATAAAGGTTAAATAATGTATTTTTACTTAAAAAAATTAATTTTTTTACTATTTCTTACTTTTTTTTCTGGATGTAGTGGTGAAAAATCAACTGATTATTCATCAGAAAATCAAGCAATTGAAGTCGGATATATAACATTGAATAAACAAGAAGTTCCTTTACAACAAGAGTTGTCAGGACGAATAAAATCTATTTATAAATCAGAAGTAAGACCACAAATTGATGGAATTATTAAAAAACAACTTTTTAAAGAGGGAAGTTTTGTAAAACAAGGAGAAGTTTTATATGTAATTGATCCAGATTCCTACCAAGCTAGTTATGAAGAAGCCTTAGCAACCCTAAAAAGTTCAGAAGCAAATTTAATAACACTAAAACTAAAAAATGAAAGATATGAAGAATCTGTAAAATTTAATGTAATATCAAAACAAGATGCTGATGATGCAAAAGCTGCATATCTACAAGCAATTGCTTTGGTTGAACAAAATAAAGCTTTGGTAAAAAGTGCTAAGATTAATTTGGATAGAACAAAAATAAAAGCACAAATTTCTGGATTTATTGGAATATCTAACTATACTGTTGGAGCATTAGTTTCACAAAATCAAGAAAATGTTTTAACTACAATAAGAGATACAAGTAAAGTTTATGTTGATTTAAGTCAGTCAAATAATCAATTATTTAAATTAAAGAAATCAAATCAAAATAATATAGAACAAGATGAGATAAATGTAAATATCATATTACCAGATAATACAATATACAAACATAGTGGAACACTAAAACTTCAAGAAATATCAGTTGATGAAGATACAGGATATGTAACTTTAAGAGCAGAATTTCCAAATCCAGATGGTGAATTATTAGATAATATGTTTGTAAATACAATAATAAAAAATGGTAATATTAATGCTTTTTTAGTTCCTCAACAAGCCGTTACATTAGATGCAAAATCAAATTATATAGTTACTGTTATTCAAGATGATAATAGTATTAAAACAAAGATAATAACTGTAGAAAGAGCAATAGGAAATAAATGGCTTGTAACTAATGGTGTTTTAGAAACAGATAAGATTATAATTGAAGGTTTAAGTAAAATAAACGATAAAAGTATCGTAATACCAAAAGATATTAATAGTTTAAAAGAAGATGTAAAATGATAGCTAGATTTTTCATCCATCATCCAATTTTTGCTTGGGTTATTTCTTTAATTATAATGTTAGCAGGGATACTTTCAATAAAAAATTTAGGAATAGAACAGTATCCAGATATTGCTCCTCCAACTATTGAAATAAGAGCTACATATTCAGGAGCTTCTCCTAAAGCTATAGAAAATAGTATTACTCAGGTTATAGAGCAAGAATTAACTGGATTAGATGGTTTATTATATTTCTCTTCAACAAGTGGTTCAGGCTCTTCAACAATAAGTGTTGTATTTGAAAAAGGCATAGATCCAGATATAGCTCAAGTTCAAGTGAACAATAAAGTACAACAAATCTTGCCAAGACTTCCTGAAGATGTTAGAAAAGAAGGGGTAAGTGTTGTAAAAGCTCAAAATGACTATTTGATGATATTTTCTATTCATGATGAATCAGGAAAATCTAGTGAAAATGATATATCAGATTATTTGATTAGTAATATAAAAGATGGATTAGCAAGAGTTGATGGTGTTGGAGGAGTTGAACTTTTTGGTACTGAATATGCTATGAGAATTTGGCTAGACCCTAAAAAACTAAAATCATACAATTTGATGCCATCTGATATAAACAAAGAAATTATGATACAAAATACGCAAGCATCTGGAGGAAGTATTGGTGCAAGACCTCAATTAAAAAATCAAGAGTTAAATGCTGATGTTGTGTCAAGAACAAAATTAGAAAATGTAAGAGAGTTTGAAGATATTGTAATAAAGAGCGATCTTAATGGAGCAAATGTACTTTTATCAGATGTTGCAAAAGTTGAATTAGGAAGCCAAGATTATTCGTTTATATCAAAGGTAAATGGTTTTCAAGCAAGTGGAGTAGGAATTAAATTATCATCAGGATCAAATGCAGTAGAAACAGCAAAAAAAGTTAAAGAGTATATATCTTCATTTGAAAATAATTTACCAAATGGTTACATAATCTCTTACCCTTATGATACAACTATTTTTATTGAAGCATCTATAAAGGAGGTTGTAAAAACACTTTTTGAAGCTATAGTTTTAGTTGTTATTGTGATGTTTGTTTTTTTAAATAGTTGGAGGGCAACTATAATTCCTGCTGTTGCTGTACCAGTTGTATTACTTGGAACATTTGCTATTTTAAACTTCTTAGGATTTACAATAAACTCTTTAACAATGTTTGCTATGGTTTTATCAATTGGTTTATTAGTTGATGATGCTATTGTTGTAGTTGAAAATGTTGAAAGAAATATGAGAGAAAAAAATCTGGGTGCAAAAGAAGCTACTATTATTGCAATGAGTGAAATAACAAGTGCTCTAATCGGAGTTGCAACTGTTCTTTCAGTTGTATTTTTACCAATGATATTTTTTAATGGCTCAACAGGAATAATATATAAACAGTTTGCTGTTACAATTATCTCTTCAATGGTTTTATCAGTTGTTGTAGCAATCACTTTATCTCCTGCAATTTGTGCAACATTTTTAAAACCACATAACCCAAATGCAAAAGATAGTGGTCCAATAGTATGGTTTAACAAAAAATTTGATAATTTAACTAGAAAATATAAAATGAGTATTTTTAATTTTGTAAATAAACCCTTAAAATGGATGACTGCTTATGTTGCAATAGTAGCTGTAACAATTTTATTATTTTTAAAATTACCAACAGGATTTGTACCATCAGAAGATCAAGGGGATTTAATGCTTCAATTTATGCTACCTATTGGAGCTAGTGCAACACGTTCAGAAGATGTTGAAAAAATAATAAGAGATTATTTCTTAATAGAAGAAAAGGCAAGTGTTAATTCTATTTTTACTATTGTTGGATTTACATTTGCAGGGAATGGACAAAATAGTGGTTTAGGTTTTGTTGAATTAAAAAATTGGAGTCAAAGAAGTGGTAAAGAAAACAAAGCAGATGAAATTGCCCAAAGGGCAATGATAGCTTTTTCTGAAAATGACTCAAAATATTTTATAAGAGATGCAGAAGTTTATGTAATGAATCCATCTTCTATTCCAGGACTTGGAAACTCAGAAGGTTTTGAATTTCAGTTACAAGCTGGAGCAAAAATGTCAAGAGAAGAACTTCTTGAAGCAAAAAATTCTTTATTAGAAACAGTAAAATCAAATGAATTAATCGTTGGAGCAAGAGTTGAAGGTACAGAAGAAACTCATCAATTAAAACTCAATTATGATAAAAAGAAAATATATTCTTTAGGTTTATCTTATGAAGATATTGACAATACTTTAAGTTCTGCTTGGGCTGGAAACTATGTAAATGATTTTATTGATAAATCAAGAGTAAAAAGAGTTTATATCCAAGCTGATGCACAATATAGAGCAAAACCAGAAGATTTATATCAATGGAATGTTAGAAATAAAGATAATAAAATGGTCTCTTTTGAAGAGTTCACTAATATATCTTGGGAGCCAACTGAAAAATCATTAACAAGATACAATGGTTTGGCTTCTTATTTATTTCAAGGACAAGCTAATTATGGAGTGAGTTCAGGAGTTGCAATGGACGAAATGGAGAGATTAGCAAAAGCTAATAATTCAGATACTAATTATGCTTGGAGTGGACTATCTTATCAAGAAAAATTATCAGGTGGACAAGCAATTTATTTATATATTTTATCTTTGATAGTGATTTTCTTATGTTTAGCTGCTTTATATGAAAGTTGGAGTATCCCTTTTTCTGTTTTATTAGCTGTTCCATTAGGAATTATTGGTGCAGTTATATCAGTTTATTTTAGAGATTTAAATAATGACGTATATTTCCAAGTTGCACTTTTAACAACTATTGGGCTTGTAGCAAAAAATGCAATTTTAATCATAGAATTTGTTGAAAATGCATATAAAAATGGAAAACCACTTATAAAATCAGCAATAGAAGGTGCTAGCTTAAGATTTAGACCAATTATTATGACTTCATTGGCTTTTATTGCAGGAATTATACCTTTAGCAATTTCAAGTGGGGCTGGAGCGAATAGTAGAATTTCAATTGGTACAGGAATTATTGGTGGAACTTTAACAGGTACAATTTTAGCAATATTTTATGTTCCTTTGATGTTTATTTTAATCAAAAAAATATTTGCAAAGAAAAAGCAAAAAGGTGTAAAAAATGTTTAAATTTTTATTTATTTTAATAAATCTTTTTATATTTACTGGTTGTAGTTTGAAGCCAGATATAGAATATAATGATTCAATAATACCAACAGAGTTTAAAAATAGTACAGATAAAAATAGCAATTTAGAGTATATTCAACCAAATTGGCAAGATTTTGTGAAAAATGATAAGCTAAAAAAGTTAATTAAATTGGCTCTTGAAAACAATAGAGATTTAAAAATAGCTATTTTAAATATTGAGTCAGCAAGAGCTACTTATAGAATAGAAAAAGCAAAATATTTTCCATCTATTGAGGCAAAAGCCAGTAATACAAATGCAAGAGATGTTACTTCAAATAACAATACAGAAATCTCTCGTACATATTCAGCAAAATTTGGAGCTTCTTATGAACTTGATTTATTTGGCAAAACTAGAAGTTTAAATGACTCTGCACTACAAAGTTATTTAGCTACAAAATATGCAGCAACATCAACAAAAATTAGTTTAATATCAGAAGTAATTAATGTTTGGAATACTCTTTCTTCAAATATCGAACATTTAAAACTATTGCAAAACAGTATTGATAATTTAAAAGTAGCTTCTGAATTAACTCAAAAAAAGTTTGATATGGGAATTATTTTAATTGATGATGTTTTTAGTTCACAAACAAGTCTAAAAGAAGCCGAAGTTAATTTATTAAATCAGCTAACAATGATTGAAAAAAATAAAAATGCTTTAGAGTTATTAGTATCAACAAGCATTCCAAATAATTTATTACCAACTGGGTTTAAAGATACTGAAAATAGTTTGATGTTAATACAATCTGGACTTTCATCAGAAGTTCTTTTTTCTCGTCCTGATATTATTGAAGCAGAATATAATTTAAAAGCAAAAAACGCAAATATAGGTGTTGCAAGAGCTGCATTTTTTCCTTCAATTACTTTAACAGCAGATTACGGTCTTGCTAGTACTTCATTAAGTTCTTTATTTAATGGAAATGCTCAAACAGTATGGTCTTTTATACCAAGTATAAATTTACCAATATTTAAAGGCGGAGAAAATAAAGCAAATTTAGATTATGCAAATGCTCAACAAAAAATAGCTCTTGCTCAATATGAGAAAACTATACAATCAGCATTTAAAGATGTATCTGATGCTTTAATTGAAAGAGCAAATATAAGTAAACAATTAAATGCTCAAGAAGATTTAGTAAACACTGCACAAAAAAATTATGAAGTAGCTTTAAATTCGTATAAATATGGATTAGGAACTTATTTAAATGTTTTAGTTGCACAAAAAACATTATTTGACACACAAAGAGTTTTAGTAGATACAAAATTAATTGAGCTAATAAATAGAGTAAGTTTATATACCTCTTTAGGAGGAAATGAGAAAATAGATTAGATCTATTTTCCTTATTTAACAAAACTATATAAAGTTTCTATCTCCTGTGTCCAAATATTTTCATCAATAGTTTCTAAAATAAGTGGAATATCGTCCATTCTGTCATCATTCATCAAAAATTTAAAACTATCCCAACCAATTTGCCCAGCTCCTAAGCTATCATGTCTATCAACTTTTGCTCCAAGAGGTGGTTTTGAATCATTTATATGCATACCACTTAGGTACTCAAATCCAACAATTTTTCCAAATTCATCCCATGTTTTATCATAAGCTTCTTTAGTTCTTATATCATAACCAGCAGTAAACATATGACAGGTATCAATACATACTCCAACTCGGCTTTTATCTTCAATTTTATCAATAATATAAGCCAAATGTTCAAATTTATATCCAAGATTACTTCCTTGACCTGCTGTGTTTTCAAGTACCAGTTTTACACCACTTGTTTGATCCAAAACTATATTCATAGACTCTGAAATATTATCTAAGCACTCTTCTTCGCTTATCTGTCTTAAATGACTTCCTGGATGAAAATTTAGTCTATCTAAATCCAAAATTTCACATCTTTGAACTTCATCTATAAAACTTTGTAAAGATTTTTCTCTAGCTTCACTATCAGGATGTCCTAAATTTATCAAATAACTATCATGAGGTAAAATATGTTTTGTTTCAATTTTACTCTTTTCTAGTTCTTTAAACCACAAATCTATTGTTTTATTATCAAGTGCTTTCGCATTCCATTGTCTTTGATTTTTTGTAAAGAGAGAAAATGCTTTTGCACCGATTTTTGTTGCATTTATTGGAGCATTAAAAACTCCACCACTTGCACTTACATGAGCACCTATATATTTCATTTTAAAATCCTATTATTTCTAAAAGTAACATTTATAAACACTCTCAATTTTTTTATTGTGTAAATATGTTACTTTTTATCATATCCTAAAAAGGCTAAGTATAGAATTACATATTAAAAATTTTAAAGGTCGCTTTTATGGAAAAAGTCGTTATTATAGGTGGTGGGTATGCAGGTATATATGCATTAAGAGAATTAGTTAAAAATAAAAATATTAAAATTACTTTAATAGACAAACATACTTATCACAATTTACAACCAGAAGTTTATGATTTAATAGCAAATAACTCAACTTTTGCTGATGTTACTATTGATCTTACAACTTTATGCAGAGGATTTGAACACAATCATTTAGATTTCAAAAATTTAAAAGTTAGAAAAATAGATAGAGAAAATAAAAAAATTTATACTGAAGAACAAGAAATAGTCGAGTTTGATTATTTAATTATAGCAGCTGGAACAAGAACTTTCTTTCCACCTACTATTTCAGGGCTTGATAATGCAGATGATATTAAAAAACTTCACAGAGCTATTAGTTTTAAACAAAGATTTGAAAAACAACTATTTGAAAAAATAAGAGATGAATTAAAACAGTGTGCAGATACACATATAGTTGTTGTTGGTGCTGGTCTTTCAGGAGTTGAAATAGCTGCTGAAATGGCTTACTATTCAATCAAGTTTTTCAAAAGAGGAAATTTTTCTTGCGATAACTTAAAAATCTCTATTATTAGTAGTTCATCTTCTATTTTACCTGGTCTAAAACAAGATTTAATCAACATTTCTCAAAAAAGATTGAAAGATTTGGGAATAAATGTCATTACAAATACAAAGCTTCAATCAATTGAAGATAATTATTGTACATTAACAAATGGAACAAAAATCCAACACTCTTTTGTAGTATTTACTGGAGGAATCGAAGCTTCAACTATTTCAGCAGAAATTGATGTTGCAAGAAATTCTAAAGGGCAAATTATTGTAAATGAATATATGCAAACCAATAAATATGAAAATATTTTTGCAGCTGGAGATGTAGCAGAAATTAGAGACAACAAAGGCGAACTTATGCCACCAAGCGTTACAATAGCAAGACATAGTGGAATAAATGCTGGAAAAAATGTATTAAATATGATTAAAGGTAAAGCTTTAGAAAAATGTAATCCCAAGCTGGATGGAATTTTAATCGCTCTGGGTGGTAAATATGCTGCTGGAGATATATACGGTATTCTTACAGTAAAAGGAAGATTAGCCTATGAAATAAAAAAATATGTATTTAGTTCATATAGATCTCCTTTATTGAAGCTTATAAAAAAAGGTTATGCAAAATTAAAAAGACATTAAAGATTAAAGAAAAAACTTTAATCTTTAATAATTTTAATCAAAATAGAGTTTTCATTATCCCTATGAATTATCTCTTTTTTATCTGTATCAAATAACTCTTTTAAGAAATTTTTTGGATATGTTGAACTTAAATTTTCTTTGTTAAAAGTATCTAAATCTTGGCATTTAAATGTACTTTTACATATTTTATCATTATAAATTTTCATATCAAAAATGGCATTTCCAAAACTAAAAACTTGTACTTGGGTATAATCTTTAAATTTATATATAAAACCTTTATCATGAAACTTTATTTGTGGTGTTTTAAAAAGAATTGTTGCACTATTTGAAGATAATTGTGGCTCTTTTTGGCTACAAGCAGTAAATAAAAATAGTGAAATAAGTAGAAATATTAAATTTTTGATAATAAATCCTTTGTTTAAAATTTTTTAACTATAATTGTACCTTATTTTATATTTTAAAGGTTTTTGATTTTGTTAGTTCATATTTGCTGTGCTGTTGATAGCCACTATTTTTTAGAAAAAATACAAGAAGATTATCCAAATGAAAAGTTAGTTGGTTATTTTTATGATCCAAATATTCATCCGTATAGTGAATATCGTCTTAGATATCTGGATGTAGAGTACTCTTGTAAAAAACTTGGCATTCCATTAATTGAAGGTTCATACAATCTTGAAGAGTGGCTAAAAAAAGTAAAAGGTATGGAGCATTTGCCTGAAAAAGGTGATAGATGTACAGTTTGTTATGATGATAGATTGGATGTTAGTGTTCAAAAAGCAATGGAGTTAGGTCACGATAAATTTACAACAAGCTTACTAATATCTCCTAAAAAATCTCAAGAAAAACTAGCAATTATCGGAGAAAACTTAACTAAAAAAACTGGTGTAGAGTTCATATTTAAAGATTATAGAAGTGGTAATGGTGGACAAATTCAAGGTGAAAAAGTAAAAGAAAATAGTCTTTATAGACAAAACTATTGTGGTTGTTTGTTTGGTTTAACTGCACAAAGAGAAGCTCAAAAAAAGATTATGGATGAGATGTTTAATCCAATTTCAAATCAAATATTACCAGAATCAATAGAAGAAAGATTAGAATTATACAAACTAAGAAACAAACTTGAAGATGAAAAAAAAGAGTACAAAATCATAAAAAAAAGATTCTTAAATTATAGACTTCTAAATGCAAAAGTAAGTATTCAAAAAAAGATAATACCTTCATATTTTTTTGCTTATTCAACTTTGAATAAAAAAAGTTCAAATGGAAGAATAGAGTATCAAAAAGATGGAATTTTCTATTTTAATCGTGATGAGATAAAATTTATAAATATTGAAACATTCAATAACTTAGCAAAAACTTCATATAAAAATGTAAAAGAACTTTTATATAATCCTATTGATTTTTATGATGAAATAAACTTACGAAATGAGATTTTAAAAAATCCATATGATTTAAGTTCATTGATAGTTTTAGATGAGATAATAGACGAAAAATATGAAATAGAGATAAATTCTGTAACTTATGAAGATATAAAAGAAGAGATAATATGAAAATTTTAGTAAGTGCTATGGAAACCTCATCAAATGTACATTTAAAAGAGTTAAAAAAATATTTAAGTAATGATATAGAGTTTGTTGGAGTTTTTGATAAAGAGTTAGGAAAACCACTTTATGATTTAACAAATCTTGCAATTATGGGATTTGTTGATGCATTAAAGAAAATAAGGTTTTTCTTTCGCCTTCGTGATGAATTGGTAGAATTAGCAAAGGATTGTGATAAAGTTTTACTTCTTGATAGTTCAGGATTTAATTTACCACTAGCAAAAAAGTTAAGAGAAACTTATCCAAATAAAGAAATTATTTATTATATCCTACCTCAAGCTTGGGCTTGGAAAAAAGGAAGGGTAAAAGTTTTGGAACAAACTTGCTCGAAACTTTGCTCAATTTTACCTTTTGAAAAAGATATTTATAATGACAAAGAAAAAATCACTTACGTAGGACACCCTTTACTTGATGAAATTAAAGAGTTTAAACACGAACTTACAAATTCTGGAAAAATTGTTTTTATGCCTGGAAGTAGAAAAACAGAAATTACAAATCTTATGCCAATTTTTAAAGAACTTATTAAAAAAATTCCAAATAAAGAGTATATTTTAGTAATTCCACCAAAATTTGGTGATGAATATATAAAAAAAACTTATGGTGATGTTTCAAATTTTACTGTTTCAAAAAATGCTCATGAAGCATTATCTCAAGCTGAATATGCTTTTATTTGTAGTGGAACAGCAACACTTGAAGCAGCACTAATAGGAACTCCATTTACACTTTCATATATAGCAAAAAAACTAGATTTTTTTATAGGCAAAACCTTTGTAAAGCTTAATTTTGTCGGTCTTGCAAATATATTCTTTGAAAAAATGGGAAAAGAAAAACTTCATAGTGAATTTTTACAAAGTGATGTTACTGTTGAAAATCTTTTAAGTGATTACAATAGTATGGATAAATATAAATTCTTTGAGAATTCTAAGATTTTAAGGCAGTATTTAAAGAATGGTAGTTCTCAAAATGTAGCTTCAGTTATAGAAAATTAAACTACTTTTAGATAAAATCTTGAACTTTAGTAAATTTAATACTCAGGATTCAATTATGTTTGATATTATACAAATTCAAGAGATTTTACCTCATAGATACCCACTTCTTTTAGTTGATAGAATTACAGATATGGAATTAGCAAAATCAATAAAAGGTTATAAAAATATCTCTATTTCAGAACCAGCTTTTCAAGGACATTTTCCTGGACACCCAATATATCCTGGTGTTTTAATACTTGAAGGTATGGCTCAATGTGGTGGAGTTTTAGCTCTTAAAAGTTCAGGACTTACAGATGAACAAATGAAAAAAAAAGTTATATACTTTATGAGTATTGACAAAGCAAAGTTTAGAAATCCTGTAAAACCAGGGGATAGACTTGATTATGAACTAACAGCAGTTAAAATGAAAAGTACACTAATGGTGCTAGAAGGCAAAGCTTATGTTGATGGAAAATTAACGGCAGAAGCTGAGTTTAAAGCTATGATTGTTGATAAATAATTAGGTCAAAATATGAATAATATTCACAAAACAGCCATCATTGAAGATGGTGCAGTTTTAGGCGAAAATATAACTATTGGAGCTTATACAATTGTTGGTAAAAATGTAAAGATTGGTGATGGAACTATTATAGATTCACATTCACTGATTACAGGAAAAACTACGATAGGAAAAAATAATCATATTTTTTCTCATGCTTCAATAGGTTCTATTCCTCAAGATTTAAAATTTAACAACGAAGATGTAGAGTTGATAATTGGAGATAATAATAAAATAAGAGAATTTACTCTATTTAATCCTGGAACTGCTGGTGGTGGAAGCATAACAAGAATCGGTGATAACAATTTATTTATGGGATATGTTCATGTAGCACACGATTGTATAATAGGAAATAATTGTATTTTTGCAAATGGAGCAACATTAGCAGGACATGTAGAGTGCAATGATTTTGTTGTAGTTGGAGGATTAACTCCAATTCATCAATTTTGTAAATTAGGTACTCAAGTTATGGTTGGAGGAGCAAGTGCTGTTACACAAGATATTCCACCATTTTGTTTAGCAGAAGGAAATAAAGCTGTTTTAAGAGGATTAAATTTAACAGGTCTTAGAAGAAGATTTGAAAATAGAGAAGATATTGATGCTATAAAACATGCATACAGAGAACTTTTTGAGTCTGGTAAACCACTACAAGAAGTAGCACGTGACTTATTTGAGAATTACGAAAATAAATATGTAAAAGAGTTAGCAAGTTTTGTTTTAAACACAAAACGAGGAATTCCATTTAATAGAAAAAGTGAAGATAAAATATGAGTAAAATAGTTTGTGATTTTTGTGGAGCAGCAGATACAAAAATAAATCCAATAATTACTGGAGATAACGCAAGTATTTGTAAAGCTTGTGTAAATGCTGCAAGTGAAATAATGAATGCTGAATTAGAAGGTACAACTTCAACACAAAAAGATTCAGATACAAAAATAGAGATTAAAATAAAAACTCCAGCTGAACTAAAAAAGATTTTAGATGAATATGTTATAGGTCAAGATAGAGCAAAAAAAGTTCTTTCAGTAGCTGTTTACAATCATTATAAAAGAATATTTAGAAAAGATGAAGTAAATGGAGATATTGAATTAAATAAATCAAATGTCCTTTTAATTGGTCCAACAGGAAGTGGGAAAACACTACTTGCTCAAACAATTTCAAAATATCTTGATGTTCCACTTGCAATTGCTGATGCGACGAGTTTAACAGAAGCTGGATATGTTGGAGATGATGTTGAAAATGTTGTAACAAGACTTGTTCAAGCAGCTTCTGGAGATATTGAGAAAGCTCAAAGAGGAATTATTTTTATTGACGAAATAGATAAAATTGCAAGAATGAGTGAAAACAGAAGTATCACAAGAGATGTTTCAGGAGAAGGTGTTCAACAAGCCTTATTAAAAATAGTTGAAGGTGCTGTTGTAAATGTTCCACCAAAAGGTGGAAGAAAACACCCCGGACAAGACTCTTTACAAGTAGATACTACAAATATTTTATTTATTTGTGGTGGAGCTTTTGATGGACTTGAAGATATTATTAGAAGAAAACAAGGTTCAAATGTTTTAGGATTTAATCAAGATAAAAAATCAAAAGATGAGCAAGACAAGATTATATCAAAAGTTGAAACTGATGATTTAGTAAAATATGGTCTTATTCCAGAATTAATTGGAAGATTACATATGGTAGCAACTTTAAATGAAATCACAAAAGAAGATATGGTACATATCTTAACTGAACCTAAAAATGCTCTTATAAAGCAGTACATAAAACTTTTTGAAATGGATAATGTAACTTTGGAATTCGAGAAAGATGCCCTTTTAGAACTTGCTGAACTTGCAATAAAAAGAAAAACTGGAGCAAGAGGACTTAGATCAATACTAGAAGATATTATGCTAGATATTATGTTTGACCTTCCAAAATATAAAAATAAAAAAATTGTTATTACAAAAAATGTTATTCAAAAAAAAGAAGAACCAATAGTAAGTAAAGGATAAATAAAATGATTTTAGATAAATTAATTGGCGTTTTTTCAAACGATATGGCAATAGATTTAGGTACTGCAAATACGATTGTATCGGTAAGAGGAAAAGGTATTATTATAAATGAACCTTCAGTTGTAGCAGTACAAAATGATAGACATGGAAAAGATAAAATTTTAGCAGTTGGGCAAGAAGCAAAAAGAATGCTTGGTAAAACACCTCTTAATATTCAAGCAGTAAGACCAATGCAAGATGGAGTTATTGCAGATTTTGAGATGACTGAAAGAATGATTAGATATTTTATTGAAAAAGCACACTCAAGAAAATCGTTTATTCGTCCAAGAGTAATTATTTGTATCCCTTACGGTATAACTCAAGTTGAAAGAAAAGCTGTTGAAGAGTCTGCTATGAGTGCAGGAGCAAGAGAAGTATTTTTAGTTGAAGAACCAATGGCAGCAGCTATTGGTGCTGGAATTCCAGTATCAGACCCAGAAGGACACGTTATTGTTGATATTGGTGGAGGAACTACTGAAATTGGAGTTACAAGTTTAGGTGGATTAGTTTTATGTAAAAGCGTAAAAGTTGGTGGAGATAAAATCGATAGATCAATTATTGAATATGTAAGACAAAATTATAACTTATTTATAGGTGAGAGAACTGCTGAAACTGTAAAAATAGAAGTTGCCGCTGCAATCAAATTAGACCCTGAATTAAAAATCCAAATAAAAGGAAAAGACCATTCTGGATATTTATCTACTATTGAACTTGGAAGTGAAGGTATAAGAATAGCTATAAAAGAACCTTTAAAAGAGATTGCATCAGCAATTAGAAGTGTTTTAGAAAATATGCCACCAGATTTGGCTGGAGATGTTGTCGATAATGGTATTATCATAACTGGTGGTGGTGCTTTAATTAGAGGATTAGATAAATATCTAATGGAAATTGTAAAAATACCTGTAAAAATAGCAGATGAACCTTTATTATCTGTTGCTTACGGAACAAGTCAAGTTCTTGATGAACCAGGACTTTTAAAAGTTATTGAAGATATGAAAAACTCTTAATTTTAAATGAAGCGAATACTATTTATCTTTTTATTCTTAATTGCTGGATTAGCTTATCTTTTTGAATTAGATAAGTTTCTAGCAAAACATTTTAGTATATTTGCTACAATTAAAACTGCATATATAAACAATTATATATCAGTATCAGAAAGAATAGCAAACCATTTTGAACATGAAAGAATGATAAGAGAGCTTCTAAATGAAAATTTAGAACTCAAAGAATATAAAATTCTTTATAGTGAAGCAAAGGCAAGAATTGAGAATTTTCAAGAATTTATCAATAATGTTGAACTACCTGAAGTTAATTCAAAAATAGAAATAGTAAGAGTTCTATCTTATATAAATTTTGACGATTTTACAAATGTTTGGTTAGATAAAAAACCTGAACAAAATAATAAAATTTTAGGCTTAATATCTGAAAATTATGCTTCTGGAATTTTACTGAATAAACAAGGTAAATCAATTGGTCTTTTAAATGGAAACAAAGATTGTACTTATGCAGTATTTATAGGAAATGAAAAAAGCCCTGGTATTGTAACTGCTGCTGATAGATTAGATGAACTTTTTGTAAAATTTATCCCTGTTTGGGCCGATATAAATATCGGTGATGAAGTTATAACATCTGGAATGGATAATATATTCTTTGAAGGATTAAAAGTTGGAAAAGTAACTCAAATCAAAGAGTTACCAGATATGAAGATTGCAACTATAAAGCCTTATGCAAATCCACTTAAAAAAAGATATTTCTATACCTACAAAAAAATAAATCACCTAGATACAATAGAGCCTTTAGAAGAAAATATCCAAGAATCTAATAACTAGCCATAATTTTATCAACTTCACTCCAAGTTAATTTATCATCTTTTTTAAACATATTATAGATATATCTTGCAAACATATCAGTTTCTATATTTACTTTTGAGCCAACTTTATATCTCTTAAAAAGTGTATTATCAATTGTATGAGGTATAATAGTAAGCCTAAATCCATCTTTTAAAACTTCATTTACTGTTAAAGAAACTCCATCTATTGTTACACTTCCTTTTGGAATAATATATCTTAGAAAATCTTTAGCAATTGTTATAAAAAAATCTGTCGAATTACCATTTTGTACAATTTTTGTAATATTACCAATACAATCAATATGCCCTTGAACTATATGTCCTTCAAATCTATCTCCCATCATCATTGCAGGTTCAATATGAACTTCATTTTTATAATTTTCCATAGCTAAAATCTTTTGAGATTCAGGAGACAACTCAACTGTAAAACTATCTTTTGAAACTTTTACAACAGTTAAACAAGCTCCATTTATAGCTATGGAATCACCTATTTTTGGATTGTATTTTGCTTTTAAAGTTAAAAAATTATTTGAAAAACTCTCAACTTTTGCTAATTCCCTTATAAGTCCAGTAAACACTTAAAAACCTTTTTTATTTATTTTTTTAAAGATAAAAATATAGATTATAGAGCTTATCAACTCTACAAAAGTTTGCATAACAATAACTGCTGGAAGTAGTGGCAAAGCATTTGGTACAGCTAAAGCTAAAGGTAAAATAATCAAAGAATTTCTAGTTGCTGCACTAAATGCTATTGCACTTTTTTCTTTTGTTTCAAACTTGAAAATTTTTCCTACACTAAATCCAATAATAGGTGCAATAATAGCAAAAGCTATATAAATTGGAACTATAAACAATATATCATTTATCACCGAACTTAATTGTGGAACAACACTCAAAATAACAACTAACAAAACAAACGCTGTTGATGGAACGGGAAGAAGATTGAAAATATCTACAATTTTTTCTATAAAAACACTCTTTTTAGAAAATATTTGAAAAAAACCTGCAAGAAGCAATGGGGCTAAAATCAAAAAAATAAAAGCTTCAATAAAAGGAGAAATCTCTACTAAACTTGATGATTCTTCTCCCAAAAATACAGATAAATAAACTGGCAAAAGTAACATCTGAACTATCAATAAAATAGGTGTTGAGGCTAAAAGAAGTTTTGAATCAGCCTTTCCCAAATGTGAAAATGTCACAACATAATCAACGCAAGGAGTTAATAAAACAAATAAAACTCCTAATTTTAGCAAAGGATTATCAGGTAAAAACTGTATAAGTCCAAAAACAAGAAGTGGAATAAGAATAAAATTTGAAAAAAGTAATGCAAAAATAAATCTAATCTTTTTAAATGCTTGAGTCAATTCAGAAATAGGAACTTGTAAAAAAGTCACAAATAACATCAAAGCTAAAGCAGGATTTATCAAACTTTGAAAAGATGATGTATTTGGTACAACAAAAGTGATTAAAATAGCAATTGCGATTATTATAAAGTATATAGCAATTTGATAATTCTCCATAAAATCTTTTAATTTTATAAAATTCATTTAAACTCCATTATAAATTTAAGTTTCGATTATACTTAAAATAGCTTTATTTATAATTTAGATATAATCTTGCAAAAATTTATAAGAAGCTTATTTTAACTAATTTTACAAAATCGAAATAGTCTTTCAAAAAGGAAAAATATATGCAATACGATATTATCGTTGTTGGTGGTGGACATGCTGGAATAGAAGCAGCACTTGCTGGTGCAAGATTAGGTAAAAAAACACTTTTGATAACTATGCTTGTTGAACAAATAGGAGCTGCTAGTTGCAACCCTGCCATTGGAGGTTTAGCAAAAGGGCATCTAGTAAGAGAACTAGATGCTTTGGGTGGAGAAATGGGACTTTGTACAGATGCAACTGGAATACAATTTCGTATTTTAAATGGTTCAAAAGGTGCAGCTGTTCAAGGAAGCCGAGCACAAATTGATATGGATAAATATCGTGCTTATATGAGAGAAGTTTGTCATAACACTCCTAATTTAGATATTTATCAAGATGAAGTATCTGAACTTTTAGTAAAAAATGATGAAGTATTTGGAGTAAAAACAAAACTAACAGAGGAGTTTTTAGCAAAAAAAGTGATTCTTACAACAGGAACTTTTATGCGAGGACTTGTTCATATCGGAGAAAATACTTATTCAGCTGGTCGAGCTTGGGAATTGCCATCTTCTACACTTTCAATTCAGTTAAAAGAGTTAGGATTAAATGTAGGAAGACTAAAAACTGGAACTCCTTCAAGAATAGATGCAAATTCGATAGATTTTTCAGTTATGGATCTACATGGTGGAGATGTAAACCCTGCACCATTTTCATTTAGAACAGATAAAACTAAATTCAAACCAACACAATATCCATGTTATGTAACATATACAAATCTTGGAACACATGATATTATCTCACAAAATTTTCATAGAGCACCTATTTATACTGGACAAATAGAAGGTTTAGGACCTAGATATTGTCCTAGTATTGAAGATAAAGTAAAAAGATTTAGTGAAAGAGATAGACATCAACTATTTTTAGAACCACAAACTTCAATGTGTACAGAATACTATATAAACGGTATGTCAAGCTCTTTGCCTATTGAAGTTCAAAAAAAGATGATTCATTCTGTTCGTGGTTTAGAAAATGCTAGAATTGTAAGATATGGGTATGCTATTGAGTACGATTATGTTGATCCAACAGAGTTAAAACACACACTTGAAACTAAAAAAATCAAAAATCTTTATCATGCAGGACAAATCAACGCTACAACAGGATATGAAGAAGCAGCAGCTCAAGGACTTATGGCAAGTATAAATGCAAGTTTATCAATAGATGAAAAAGAGCCTTTTATTTTACGAAGAGATGAAGCTTATATTGGAGTTTTAATCGATGATTTAGTCACAAAAGGAACTCATGAACCATATAGAATGTTTACTTCAAGAGCTGAATATAGACTACTTTTAAGAGAAGAAAATGCCGATTTAAGACTAAGCCAGTATGGATATGAGTTAGGATTAATCTCTAAAGAGCAACTAGACAAAGTAGAAGAAAAAAGAAAGATTTTAAGTGATGCTGTCGAGCTTATGGCTTCAACTTGGATAACTTCAAAAAAAGAGACTTTAGAACTTCTTGATAGTATTGGGGAAGAAAAAATAAATGATAAAGTTTTATTGATAGATTTGATAGGAAGAAATACTATTGACAATCAGAAATTTAATACTCTTGTGCCAACTTTAGCAAATATTGATGAATACACAAAAGAACAAATTATAATAGAAGCAAAATATTATAGATATATTCAAAAACAACAAAAACAAATAGAAAAAATGAAAAAGATGTTAAAACTAAGAATACCTGATGAATTCTCATATAAAGGACTTCCAGGACTTTCAAATGAAGTTGTAGAGAAGCTAGAAAAACACAGACCACCTACACTTTATAATGCAAGTTTAATATCTGGTATTACTCCAGCTGCACTTGATATTATACATTTAAATTTGAATATGTTTTTAAAACAAAAATAGATAAGAAAATTCTTATCTATTTCAAGCTTATAGTTACAGTCCCACCTGCAACATCAACATTATATTTTGATGGTTTATCTCCAAGTTCAATAGCAACTCGATAGTAGCCACCTTTTTGGTGATTCCCAACAACAATATTTTTAAAGTTTTTAGAATTTATATTTTCTCGTTTTGTAGTAAAAGATACTTTTGCACGATAGTCAAGAGCCAATTTATTTTCTTTATTGATAGTAAATTTTTTAAACATAGTGTGTTCGCTTTTTATTACCAACTTATCATCAGATATCTCAACATTTAGAAAAGGTAAAATATTTTTTGAACCACTTGTCCCACCATCATTTGAAGAAGTAGTAGTTTTTCCATCAGATTCAACATCAGCTCGTGGTTTTACATAAACTATTTGTTCAGGCTCTTTTTTCACATTTGACAACTCTTTTTTTACCAACTCTTTAGTTTTTTGTTCACTTTGTTGTTTTGTTTTTTGAATTAAACTATCAACTTCTTTTTTTGAATAAGTTTTTTCAGCTGGTTTCACAGGTTGTTTTGTTGTTTGAGTAGGTGTTTTTGTAGGAGTTTGTGTAGTAACTTGTTGATTTATTTCTTGTTGAACTTTTTTTATATACTCTGCTTCTTGCATCTCTTCAAGATTCTTAGGTGTTTCGTTTAATTCAAACATTCTACCTGTTTCTTCTTCGTATTTTGCAAAAGGATTATCTCTTGCCTCCAAAAATATCGTCAAAACTACTGTTAGCATAATCAATTTTGTTTTCATTCTTCTGGCTCCAAATTTTTAAGTTCAAAATACTCTTTTTGCAAATAAGCGTTTGTTTTTTGAAGTCTTGCAATCTCATTTTCCAAATAAGCTTTTCTATTTTTCAATGAGTTATAAACTTCTATTGAATTATCTCCAAAAAGAAGATTTACCCAGTGTAAAGCAAAATATATTGTTACCAATAGTGAAAAAATCACTATTAGTATAAATCCGCCAATACCACTTTTCTTTTTTGTTTTTTGCATTATTTTTTAGAAAATGGTTGTTTTCCTAAATATTCAGCATATCCTATCTCTGCACCAATTTCAAGAAGTCTATTATATTTTGCGATTCTATCACTTCTTGCTGTACTTCCCGTTTTTATTTGCCCGCAATTTAAAGCAACTGCAAAATCAGCAATAAAAGCATCTTCACTTTCACCACTTCTATGACTCATAACACAATTATAGTTATTTCTTTGTGCAAGTCTTATTGTTTGCATAGTTTCACTAACACTTCCAATTTGATTTGGTTTGATTAATACTGAATTTGCAATACCTTTTTTGATACCTTCAGCTAAAATAGAAGCATTTGTTACAAATAAATCATCTCCAACTAATTGTACTTTAGAACCCAATTTTTCAGTTAATATTTTCCATCCATCCCAATCATCTTCGCTCAATCCATCTTCAATAGAAACTATTGGATATTTAGCACATAAATCTTCATAATAAGCTACAAGTTCAGCACTTGTCAATTCTCTATTTTCACTTTTTAATACATATTTTCCAGAATCGTTGATTAACTCACTAGCAGCTACATCTAAAGCAATAGAGATTTGTTCACCTGCTTTATATCCAGCTTTAGTAATAGCACTCATAATAACTTGAATTGGCTCTTCATTTGATTTTAAATTTGGTGCAAATCCACCCTCATCACCAACAGCTGTACTCTCACCCATACCATCAATAACTTTTTTAAGATTTTGATATATTTCAGCAACAGCTCTTAATCCATCATTGAAATTTTCAAATCCAGTAGGCATAATCATATACTCTTGAAAATCAACAGAGTTATTTGCATGTTCTCCACCATTGATGATATTAAACATAGGAACAGGCATAGTCATAGCATTTGCCCCACCTAAATATCTGTACAATGGAATATTTAAAGAATTCGCAGCAGCTCTAGCAGTTGCCATAGATACACCTAAAACTGCATTTGCTCCTAGATTTGAGTAATTGTTTGTTCCATCTATCTCTTTCATTATAGCATCAACTTCTGCTTGATTAAAAGGACTTTGTCCTATTAACTCATCAGCAATTTTTGTATTTACATTTTCAACTGCTTTTAAAACACCTTTTCCTAAAAATCTATTATCACCATCTCTTAACTCTAAAGCTTCTCTTTTTCCAGTACTAGCACCACTTGGTACTATCGCACTTCCTTTTGAACCATCACTTAAAATTACTGTTGCTCTTACAGTTGGATTTCCTCTTGAATCCATAACTTCATCAGCATATACATTATCTATAAATACCACTTGGGTCTCCTAATTTATAATATTTTAATAAGATTATAGCTAAAAAAAATTTGTTATTTGCTTTATACTTAATTAAGTTAAAAGATTAGAATATTTTTTTGTAATATATAAAGAGAGAAAAACTCTCTTTATACTATATGTTTTAAAACTTCATCTGAACAGAAGCATAAACACTTCTTCTATCTCCTGTATTCCAAGAACTTGCCCAATATTCTTTATCAAATAAATTATTTACATTCACTCTAAAAGTTAAAGGATAAGGTGTAGCATTTGTAGTATATCTAGCACCTATATTATATAAAATGTAACTATCTATCTTATCTGTTTCAAAATTTGTACCATAAAAACTTCCAGTATAGTTTGCTCCACCGTTTACTGCAAAATTAATACTATCAAATGGAGTATATTCTAAATACAATTTTGCAAATTTATCAGAAACATTAAATGGTGTTTTTCCTTCTAATGCTGGATTACTTTTATTGTCTTTTACACTCGCTTCAAGCAATGTAAATCCACCAAGAGCTGTTAGATTGTCTGTTAGTTTTCCAGTTGCTGTAAACTCAAATCCTTTATATACATTTCTTCCATCTTGTACATACTTTGGTTTTGTTATATCACTTTCATCATAAAACTGAAAAGCTCTATCTATTTGAAACAGTGCAGCAGTTAGAAGTGTATTACCTAAAGTAAGTTTTGCTCCTACTTCTATTTGATTACTCATGATAGGATCCATTTGTTCATTTGCATTTGTTACATCATAACCATTATATGTTTCTCCTGCTATTCCTCCTTGCTCAAGAGCTTCCATATAACTAGTATATAAAGATAGATTTTCAAATGGTTTATATACAAGTGAAACAGATGGAGTTAATTCACTTTTTTCATAGCCACTTACTACATTTTCAAGTGTTACATAACTTGCTCCCAAGATTAAATCGCATTGAGGATTTAATGCTATACTATCACCAATTGTTAGATTTTGGTACTTATTCTGCCAGTGTAACCCTCTTCCTATAACTGTTCTTTTAGGAAGATCTCCTATATATGTTGGAGAATCAAAACTTAATCCAGTTAAAGTTGCTCCATAGCCATTATCTGGACCCATTATATTTCCAGTTGTTTTTCCTTCACTTGTTTGAACTCCAAAAGTTAATTGATGATTTATACTTGCTGTATCAAAATCAAAGTATAAGAAAGCATAAGCTCCCCAGTTTTTAAACTCTTGTCCATTTTCTCTATGATATGCTTCCTTGTCATAAGTCCCATCAGAATTTATCGTTGTCCATACATAACTATTTCCACCTCTATCTTGTTTTTCATACATATAAGCAGCTCTAAAATCTATATTATCATTTATATTCCATAAAAGATTTGTACTATATCTTCTATTTTCTTTTGAATAATATGCCCATTTTTCTCCCCAAAGTTTATTACTATCTATAAGCTTTGCACTTGATCTTTTAGCTCCAGTTCCTATACTCCAACTTGTTTGAGCTCCATTTAGTTTATATTTACTATCAGAAACTGTTGCTTGAAGAAGTAGATTATCTGTTGGTCTATAATCAAGTGCTAGATTTATCATTTGTCTATCATAATCTTGATTTGATACTATTGTATTGTGGTCTTCGCTAACTACATTTAGTCTATAACCAAATTTCCCTTCACTATCTAGTGGTCCACCTGAATCAAGATGTGCATAATACCCACTAGTTCCACCACCATTTCCGATAGTTACACTATGTTGTGCTTTTGAAGTTGGTCGTTTTGGAATATAGTTTATAATTCCACCTACATTATTTGCTCCATATAAAAATCCTGATAAACCAGTAATAGTTTCTATTCTTTCAAACTCTTCAGGATTATTACTCTCAAATGATTCCACCCTTTTCATACCATCAAAAGCAGTACCAGCACTACCACTAACTCCTCTTAATATAATAGGATTCCATGCTGATGCTTCTTTTATAGTATGAGACGAAACTGTTGGATTGATATTGTATATTTGATCTACTGTTGTTGCTTGAATATTTTGGATTAAATCTTCTGTGATTACATTTATTGATACTGGTGTATCTTGAAGAGATTTACCTTTCCAAGGACCTATATCTGAAGTTTCTTCTACAAGGTATCCTGATTCAGCACTTCCATTTTTATAATTAGAACTAGAGACAGAAATTTCATCTAAAACAGTAGTATTACCAAAGTTTTGATATTTTGGTTTTTCTATTATATATATTACACCATCTTCTTGAATAGCTTTTAATTCATTTGGATTTAATATACTATTTAAACTATCTAATACCGTACCCCCCCCCGAAACTCACTTTTTGCGAATCTATACTTTTATCTTTCAAGTTATTAGCTTTTGAAATATATGTTACATTATATTTCTTTACTATATTCTCTACTGCTTCTTGCAAACTTATCTCTTTTGCATTTAACATTGTTCCACTTAACATCATTGATGCTAAAGCTGAAATGAAAATCTTTCTTTTCATCTTAAATCCTTTGTATTAATTTTGAGAATTTGTTTCTCTATATAGTAAGACGATTTAAATGAAAAAAATGGACAATTTTTACAAAAGAATTTTGAAATTTGTTAGTTCGAATTACTTTTTGTAACAATTATTAGTAAAAATTCTGTTTTCAATTTTTTATTGCTCTTAATTATAATTAAAAAAATACTCATAAAATGTAATAAAACTTCTTTAAAAAAAGAGTTAAAAGATGAATTATGTAAATAAATTTAAAAAATAGAAATAGATAAATAGAAAAAAATATAAGGATAAAGTATTTACTAAAATATAAAAGTATTATGAAATAAAAGTTATAGTGAAGAATAAAAGTTTTATTCAATCTTACATAATAAAGCTAATCTATAAAAAAGAAAGCTTAAATATAAATAGTATAAAACATGTAAATAAAGATAAATAGAAAAAAATAAAGAGGATATAAATAAAACTTGAAGAAGGTGTTTAAATATGTTTAATTGTGTTGAGATATAGGAAATA
>NZ_PDKB01000019.1 GCF_003316695.1 Aliarcobacter vitoriensis | reverse complement strand
ATCGAACCAGGGACCAAATGATTAACAGTCATCTACTCTACCGCTGAGCTATGCCGGATTATTTTAACCATCTCTGGTCAAATTGGACGGGAATTATAATCGCTTTTTCTGTCTTTGTCAAGGGGTTAGCGCTTAATATTGGCTTAAATTTCTGAATTTACAAATAATAATTGTTTAATATTCGATTTTATAAGAGTTTTTATAGATAAAAGAACTTTCTTTTATCTATATATATTATAGTTTTGAGATAAAATCTGCTAAAACATCAATTTGTTCTGGTGTTTTTGTTTCAACATGAGGTTTCATAATTCCTTTCATAACACCACCATAAGTTCCATCTTTATAACCATTTAAAGCTTTTATTGTTCTGTCTTTATCCCATCCAGCTATTGCTTGAGATTTTCCTAAAGCTTCTTTTTCGCCTTTTGTTCCATGACATGATGCACATGTTTTAAACATAGTTTCTGCATCTGCTAAATTTGTATCTTCAACTTTTAAATCTATTTTTGCTTCTTCTTTTTTTTCTTGTTGTGTATCAGTACTTTTTTCTTCTATTTTTTTAACTTCTTCTACAATTTTTTCTTTTTCTTGTTCAACTGCTACATTAACTTCTTGCTTCACTTGCGTTTTAGTTGATTGTTCAACTTTTTGCTCTTGTTTATCTTCTGTACAGCCAGATAATAACAATAATGTAGTTGCAGTTATAATTAAACCCTTTTTCATATCATACCTTTATTTTTTGTTTGGAATTGTATCAAATAAATTGTAAAATAATTGTGTTATAAACTTTCATATTCAAAAATAAATTCATCTTTGAAATCTATTTTTACAATTCCACCTTTTTTTAGCTTTCCAAATAGTATTTCATCTGTTAAAACATTTTTAATTTTCTCTGAGATAACCTTATTTAATGGTCTTGCTCCCATAGATTTATCATAACCTAATTTTGCCAATTCATCAGTTGCTTTTTTACTAATTTCTATTTTTATCTTCTTATCTTCAAGTTTTTGTTCCAAATCTTCTATAAATTTGCAAACAACTTTTGAAACAATTTCCAAAGATAAACTATCAAAGGTTACAACTGCATCAAGTCTATTTCTAAATTCAGGAGCAAAAAATTTGTTTATTGCTTTATTTTCATTTAATTTCTCATTTTTTGCAAACCCCATAACATTTGCTTCAGTTGCACCTAAATTTGAAGTCATAATCAAAATAATATTTTGAAAATCTGCTTTATTACCACTATTATCAGTCAATTGTGCATTATCCATAACTTGAAGTAAAATAGACATCAAATCAGGATGTGCTTTTTCAATTTCATCAAGTAATAATACTGAATGTGGATGTTTTCTTATAGCTTCAGTTAAAAGTCCACCTTGTTCAAAACCAACATATCCAGCAGGTGCTCCAATAAGTCTTGAAACTGTATGAGCTTCCATATATTCACTCATATCAAATCTTTCAAAGTGAATTCCTAATTGTAATGATAACTCTTTAGCAACTTCTGTTTTTCCAACTCCAGTAGGACCTGTAAATAAAAAACTTCCTATAGGTTTTTTATCCAAACCTAATCCAGCTTTATTTCTTTTAATTGATTGAACAATAGTTGTAATTGCTAAATCTTGCCCAAAAACTCTTTTTTGCATATTTTTTTCTAAATTTTTAAGTAAGCTTAAATCTGATTTTGTAGCACTTCGTAATGGAATATGTGCCATTTTAGAAATAGTTTCCTCAATATCTTTTGCACTTATTGTAATATTTGAATCATTTTGTGTTTTTAAAGTTTTTGATAATTCTATTTTTTTAGCGGCACCAACCTCATCTATTACATCTATCGCACAATCTGGTAAAAATCTATCTTGAATATATTTTTTACTAAGTTCAACTGCACTTTGTATGGCACTTTTTGAATATTTTACTTTATGATACTCTTCATATTTTGATTTTAAGCCTTCTAAAATCAATATAGAGTCTTCAATAGATGGTTCATTTATATCAACTTTTGCAAATCTTCTACTTAGTGCTTTATCTTTTGAAAAATCATTTCTAAACTCTGCAAAAGTAGTAGCTCCAATACATCTTAATTTTCCATTTGCTAAAAGTGGTTTTAGTATATTTGAAGCATCCATTGCACTTCCACCTACACTTCCAGCTCCTACAATGGTATGAATTTCATCTATAAACAAAATTGCATTTGGAATTTTTGAAATCTCTTTTAGCAAAGATTTTAATTTTTTTTCAAAATCTCCTCTATATTTTGTACCAGCTACTAATGAACCCATATCAAGTGAAAAAACTTTTGAATCTTCTAAAAATGGTGGAACTTCTTTATTAGCAATTTTTAAAGCTAAACCTTCAGTAATAGCTGTTTTTCCAACACCAGGTTCCCCAACTAAAATAGGATTATTTTTCTTTCTTCGTCCTAAAATTTCAATAACTCTATTTAACTCCTTATCTCTACCAATAACTGGGTCAATTTGACCTTTTGTAGCAATATGAACAAGTTCACTAGAATTTTGTTCTAAAATTTTATCATTTTGAGAAGTTTCTTCACTTTTTTCTTCATCATCTTTGTGCGAAATTTCTTCTAAAATATCAACTCTTTGAACTCCATATTTTCTCAATAAATATGTAGAATATGCTTTTTCATCTTTTAAAATTGCAACAAACATATCTTCAACACTTGCATTTTGTTTTCCACTCCCTTGAGCATGAGCCACCATATATTCTATAGTTGAAGATAAAGCTAAAGTTTCTATTGGTTCATCATTAATATCTTCAGGTACTTTTGGAGTAGTTTCATCTATATATTTTTTCAATTCTTCAAATAATTCTTGAGAATTTAGCCCTAAATCTATAAATAACCCTTCAATTGTTAAATCATTTATCAACATTAAAAATATGTGTTCTACTGTTAAATATTCATGTTTATTAGTTTTTGCATAACCAACAGCTTGTGCAAAAATGTGTCTTAACTCTTTACTTATCATTTTTATTCTTCTTCCATTACAGCTTTTAAAGGAAAGCCTTTATCTCTACCCATAGTTTTTACTTGTGCAACTTTAGTACTAGCTATTTCATAAGTATAAACTCCACAAAGTCCTTTTCCATTATTATGAACACTTAGCATTATGGCTTCTGCTTCATTTAAATTTTTTCTAAAAACTTTTATCAAAACATCAATTACAAAATCCATAGTTGAATAATCATCATTCAATAAAAAAACATTATATTTTTTTGGCTCTTGTAACTCTATCTCATCACTTAATTCTATTTCTATTTCATTACTCACATTAAACCCTTATAATTTATGATAAAATCATTTTCTAAAAATCGCCAAATTATAACAAAAAAGAGATTATTTATGAAAAATAATATAAAACCTTCTAAAACTATATTTATAACTGCTACAAATACAGATATTGGAAAAACCTATGCTTGTGAGAAATTTTTAAAATATTTTGCTAAACAAGGTTATAAAGTAGGATATTTCAAACCTATTGAAACAGGAGTTATAAACAATAAACCTATTGATGGTAGTAAAATGTTTGAATTAACAAAAGAACTAAATCCAAATTTTAAGAATTTTTCTATGAATGATATCGTTCCATATCAATTTGAACTTCCAGCAGCACCTTATGTAGCAAAAAAAGATACACCTATAGATATAGAATTTTTAAAAGAGAAAAAAGAATATCTACAAAATTTTTGTGATATTTTGATAATTGAAGGTGCTGGGGGATTGTTTGTACCTATAAAAAAAGATTTTTTTATGATTGATTTGATAAAAGAGTTTAATTGCAAAACATTTTTAATAACTCCTTCAAAACTTGGTTGTATAAATGACACTCTACTTTCAATAGAAACTTTAAAAAATTACAACATAGATTTTGAGTTTTTTATAAATTTATATCAAGATATTGATAGTTTTGAGAAAGTTTCAAAGCCATTTTTAAAAGATTATTTTAGGAATTTGAACTTTTTACAAGACATATAGCCCTATTTCTGGACTTTAAAGCATTTTATTAAACTAAACTTAAATTTATTTACTATTTCAAAAGATATAAAATTTATTCATTTTAATTTGTGTATAACTTCTGTATTAGTTTTATGTATAATATCTTTTGTATATAAAATGAATTTGTAAAATATAGAAAGGTTGAAAAAATGATGACTTCTGCTATTGATTTATCTAAATTAACAGAAAAAGATGATTTAACACCAGTTTTAGGTGGTTATTGGCCAGGTATTCAAATATACTACCCTCCAATTAAATATAATCCTCTTGATGGTTCTTATGAAACAATGGAACAAGCAAAATTAAGACTCCAAAAACATGCTTATAAAACAAAAGCTCATACAGTTTTATTTGACTTAGAAGATGGCTGTAGACAAAAAGCCATGAGTAGAGAGCTTCTAATTCAAGAGTTACCAAAATTCCCACAAAGAGATTTTCAAATAGCTGTAAGAATAAATCCTTTTAGAACTGAAGAGTATGAAGAGGATTTAAAAATGTTAAAACAAATACACCAATATATTGATGTGATAGTTTTGGCAAAAGCTGGAGAAGTTTATGGAAGTGCTGAAATAAGAGATTTATCATCTTGGTTAGTATCTATTGGAAGTAAACTTACTATTCAACCGATTGTTGAACACCCAAAATCACTCCAAATTGCAGATAGACTAATGGAGCACTCAACAGTAAAACATATTGTATTTGGAATTCATGATTTTTCAAAAGCGATGGCATATAAAATAACTCCAAAAGGTTGGATTGATGAATTACAAACGTTTTTCAACATACTTACAATGGAAGCAAGAATAAAAGGGAAAGGTGTAATTGGTGGAGTTGAAGTTCTACTTACTCCTCACTCTTTACCTGATAATTGTGTTGAAAAAAAAGATATTAGAAGATGGTTAGATTTACATGGAGATGAAGCTAGTAAACATGTTTATGCACATGCTTTAAGAGAAAATGCTATGGGATTAACAGGAAAACAAGTTATCACTCCAAATCATATAAATATTTGTAAAGTTGCATTTACTCCATCTCCAAATGAAATTGAAAAAGATGTATCTATTTTGAAAGCTGCACTTGAAGCTGATGCTCTTTTAAGTGGTGCGATAAGATATGAAGGAGAGATGCTTGATCCTCCGATGTTTGGAAAATCTTTGCAAAATATTTTAAGAGCTTATGCACTAAATAGCTTATCAAAAGAAGATGAATTATTTGCACTATCAGTTCTAAACAAAATGCCATTACACACATTTAAAGAAAATTGGCCATACGGTCAGTTGTAATATAACAAGGAGTTTTATAATGAGTCAAACAATTAAATTAGAAGTACCAGAATTTTTAAATATTGGTGTCGCTTGTACAAGCAAACATATAGGGACAAATAAAGAAAATAGCGTAGCTATGATAATTGAAGATGATAAACTTGGTACTGATACAATCACTTACAAAGATTTAGCTACAAAATCAGATCAAGTTGCAAATTTCTTTAAAGGAATTGGATTAGAACCAAGAGATAGAGTTTTAGTATGTTTAAAAAACTCTTTAGCTTACCCTATTTCATTCTTTGGGGTTATGAAAGCTGGAATTATTGCAGTTCCAACTTCGACTCTTTTAAGTGGTAGTGAGGTTAAATATCTTGCTGAAGATTCTCAAGCAAAAGCTATTGTTATGAGTGCAACTATGTATGAAAACTTGGTTCCATATTTAGAAAATCTTGATAATTTAAAAACTATTGTTGTTGCAGGAGTTGATAGCGTTGAAGATTTTAAAGCACCTAAAGGTATAAATGTTTATGCTTTAAATCAAATTTTTAAAGATATAGATTCAACACCAAAACACTACAATTCAAAATCAGGAGAACCAGCATATTTAGTATATACTTCTGGGACAACTGGTTATCCAAAAGGTGTTTTACACTCTCATCGTTCATTAATAGGAAGAAAACCTGCTACTGATTTTTGGTTCGATTTTAAAGAGAATGATAGAATTATGCACTCTGGGAAATTTAACTGGACTTATGTTTTAGGTTCAGCATTAATGGATCCATTATACAATGGTCATACAGTTATTGCATATGAAGGTGGAAATGATGCCTCAACTTGGATAAATTTGATAAAAAAACACCAATGTACAATATTTATTGGAGTACCTACAATATATAGACAAATTATCCAAAAAACAGACTTTAAACTCGAAGATTGCCCAAGCTTAAGATATTGTATGAGTGCTGGAGAACATTTAAGTGATGAAATGTTAGGACTTTGGAGAGAAAGATTTAAACAAGATATTTTTGAAGCTATTGGAATGAGTGAATGTTCTTACTATATCTCACACTCAAAAAATAATCCTATAAGACCAGGAAGTGCTGGATTTGCACAACCAGGACATATTGTAAAACTTTTAAATCCCGAAACTTTAGAAGAAGTTGGTGTTGAAGAAGAAGGAATGATTTGTATAGGAGAAGATGACCCTGGATTATTTTTAGAATACTGGCAATTAGAAGATGAAACAGCAAAATCAAGACATGATGGATATTTCTTTACAGGAGATTATGCGAAAAAAGATAAAGATGGATATATTTGGTTCATTGGAAGAAAAGATGATATTATCAATACTTTTGGCTTTAGAGTAAGTCCACACGAAATTGAAAGAGTTGTAAAAACTCACGATGATGTTGCTGATTGTGTTGCTTTCGGACTTGATATTGAAAAAGATAAAACTTTAGTTGCTATTGCTGTTATTGGGCATTCACCAATTAGTAAAGAAAAAGAAGAAGAGATTTTAAAATTCTCACAAAATAACCTAGCAAAATATAAAGCTCCAAAAAGAATCTTTACAATGACAGATTATCCAAGAACAAAGAATGGAAAAGTTCTTAGAAAACAACTTGTAAAAGATTTACATGATTTAGAAAGAGCTGTTGTTAAAGGTGAAGAAGTTATAGAATATAAAGCTAGACGATCTATGATTTTGGTTCCAGCATACAATAAACACAATGTTGAAAAAGCAAAATCGATTCTAGCTGATACAGTGATTTTTGATTTAGAAGCTATTTTATCGGAGCAAAGAGAAGCGGGAAGAGAAACTTTAAGAGAAGTATTCAAAGAGTTTAATTCAAACTTTGGAGAAAGCGAAAGAGTTTTAAGAATAAATAATTTAATAAGTGAAGATTTGAAAAAAGATTTAGCTTTAGCAAAAGAGTTAGAAATTGATGGTTTATTATTCTCTAAAATTGACTCAAAAGAAGATGTTTTGGAAGCTGTAAAATTAATAAATGAAGTAAATCCAAATCTTACACTTATGATTATGATTGAAACTCCATTATCTGTTTTAAATATTCAAGAAATTTGTGCAGCTAGTCCTAAAGTTGAAGTTGTTGTAGTAGGTTCAAATAAATTAGCAAATAGACTTCAAATAGATATAAAAAGAGGTTCAAAAGCAATCGTTACTTATCTATCTCAAATTGCACTTGCAGCTAAAGCTTATGGAAAAACTGTGATTGATGGACCACATTTTGATGTTCATGATGAATTTGCTTGTGAGGACTCGACAAAAGATGCATTTAATCTAGGATTTGATGGAAAATCTTTAGTACATCCAGTACAAATTGAATATATTAACGATATTTTTACTCCAAAACAAAGTGAAGTAGAAGATTATGAAGATATGATTGCAAAATATGAAGAAGCCACAAGAGAAGGTAAAGAGGTAATTTTACATAATAATAAACTTGTAGATTCATCAAGAATTAAATGGGCTAGAAAGATGATTAAGTTATATGAAACTTATAAAGCTTTAGGGCAAAATTTATTTAATAAATAAGGAGAGAATGTGTCAAAAATTAATTTTGGTAACTATTTTGAAGATTTTCAAATCGGACAAAAAATAGTTCATCCACTTCCAAGAACAATCAGTGATGGTGATGTATCTTTATATATTGCTTTCACTGGTTCAAGATTTGCTCTTCACTCTAGCGATGTTGTTGCAAAACAAATTGGATATGAAAAAAAACCATTAGATGATATTTTGATGTTTCATTTAACATTTGGAAAAACAGTTCAAGATATATCTTTAAATGCTATTGCAAATTTAGGTTATGCTGAAATATCATTTGCTAATCCTGTATTTGTTGGAGATACGGTTAGTATGACTTCAACAGTTATAGGATTAAAAGAGAATTCAAATGGAAAAAGTGGAGTTGTATATGTTCATTCTATTGGTGTAAATCAATATGGAAATGAAGTTTTAAATTTAAAAAGATGGGTTATGGTTCATAAAAAAGACCATTCAACAAAGAGTGATATAAATGAAATTCCAACTTTTGGAAGTTCAACACCAATTTTAGATGAAATAAACATTCCGACAATAAAAGTAGTTGATACAGATGCTACTGGTGGGAAGTATTTTTTTGAAGATTATGAAGAAAAAGAAAGATTAAACCATCCAGAAGGAATTACAATTGATAATAGTGACCATACTTTAGCAACAAAGTTATATCAAAACAATGCAAAAGTACACTTCAATGACCATATGATGAAATCTACTCCAATGCAACAAAGATTGATGTATGGAGGAATTGTTATATCAACGGCAAGAACAATATCTTTTAATGGACTTCAAAATGCACAATGGATATATGCAATAAATAGTGGAAATCACTGCAATCCAACTTATGCAGGAGATACAATATATGCTTATACTGAAATTTTAGAGAAAATTGAGCATAAAAGAGAAGATTTAGGACTTTTAAGACTTAGAACTATTGCACTTAAAAATAAAACTCCAAAAGAGATTGAAAATGCAAAAGATGAGGATGGTAAGTATTTACCAAATGTTATTTTAGATTTGGATTACACAGTTGTAATCCCAAAAAAATCTACAAAAAAATAAAAAATTAAATTCAATAGAAAAGGAAAAAAAACAATGACACACCCAAAAGAAGCTTTATTTGAATCTGGTAAATCTTTACCAATTATTCCAACTTGTGAACACTTTGCAGGAAGCGAAAAGCTAATCCTAAAAGGTTTTGAGATGCAAAAAAAACTAGGTCCTGTTTTTGACATTACTTGTGATTGTGAAGATGGTGCTGAAACTGGAAAAGAAGTTGAACACGCAAATATGATAGTTAGAGTTGTAAATTCAAGTGAAAACCCGTATAAAATGGCAGGTACACGAATCCATGATCATTCACATCCTGACTGGAGACAAGATGTTGATATTTTAGTTACTGGTGCTGGAGAACATTTAGCATATATCACTTTACCAAAATCAACTTGTTATGAAGATGCTAAAACTCAAATAGAGTATATTCAAAGTGTTGCAAAAAAAGCTGGAATTAAAAAAGAGATTCCAATTCACGTACTTATAGAAACTCACGGTGCTTTACAAGATGTTGAAAAAATCGCAACTTTACCTTGGTTACAAGTGCTTGATTTTGGTTTAATGGACTTTGTAAGTGGTTATCAAGGAGCGATTCCTGCAATAAATATGAGAAGTCCTGGACAATTTGAACATAGATTAATAGGTGCTGCAAAAGCAAGAGTTGCACAAGCTGCTATTCAAAATTGTGTAATTCCTTGCCACAATGTAACACTTGACCTTAAAAATCCATATCAAACATATAAAGATGCTGAACGTGCTAGAAATGAGTTTGGATTTATGAGAATGTGGTCAATTTATCCAACACAAGTTCAAGCTATAGTTGATGCAATGAAACCAGATTTTACAGAACTTGAAGCTGCACAAAATATTTTAATAAAAGCTCAAGATGCAGAATGGGGACCAATCCAATATGATGGAGAGTTACATGATAGAGCAACTTATAGATATTTTTGGGAATTAGTTCAAAGAGCTAAATTCTCTGGAGTTAAACTACAAGATGAAGCAGAAAAAAGATTTTTTGCTTAATTTTTAATTTCTTAAAGCTACTCTTTTTAAAGGGTAGCTTTTTTATTTTAAAAGATATTTCTAAACTAAACAATTTTGTAAAATATCCTAATTTATAGCTTAGAAAAAGCCTATCTTTAAAACTGCATTGATATAATTTCAAGGTTTATAAAACAAAAAAAGGAAAACTTATGAGCAAAAAAATCACAGAACAAGATATTATTGATTCGGTTGCATCAGCCTGTCAATACATCTCTTTTTATCATCCAGAGGATTTTGTAAAAGGGATGGTTGAAGCTTATGAAAAAGAACAAAGTGAATCTGCAAAAAATGCTATTGGACAAATATTAATTAATTCAAAAATGTGTGCTATGGGTCATAGACCCCTTTGTCAAGATACAGGAAGTGTAAATATTTTTGTAAAAATTGGTTTAAAAGCAAACTTAGATTTAAGTAGAAATTTAGAAGATGTTTTAAATGAAGGTGTGGCAAAAGGTTATACAGATCCAGATAATACTCTTAGATTTTCGGTTGTTTCAGACCCTGCTGGAAAAAGAGTAAATACAAAAAATAATACTCCAGCTGTTATTCATATCTCAACAGATAACTCTGATAAATTAGAAATCACTGTTGCTGCAAAAGGTGGAGGAAGTGAAAATAAATCTAAATTTACAGTTTTAAATCCATCTGATAGTATATATGACTGGGTTATGGCAAATGTAAAAGATATGGGTGCGGGATGGTGTCCTCCTGGTATTTTAGGTATCGGAATTGGTGGAAACCCTGAGAAAGCTATGTTACTTGCAAAAGAGTCTTTAATGGGACATGTTGATATCCACGAATTAAAGGCAAGAGGGGCTCAAAATCCTCTTGAAGAGTTAAGATTAAAACTTTATGAAGATATAAATAAACTTGGAATTGGAGCACAAGGACTTGGTGGATTAACAACTGTTTTAGATGTTAAAATCTTAGATTACCCATGTCACGCCGCTTCATTACCTGTTGCTATGATTCCAAACTGTGCAGCAACAAGACATATTCATTTTGAATTAGATGGTAATGGAGCAGCTAAATTTGATAAACCAGATTTAAATCTTTGGCCAGATATTGAACTTCCAATGGATACAATTAAAAGAGTAAATATTGAAGATTTAACAAAAGAGAACTTATCTCAATTCAAATCAGGAGATACTCTTTTACTTTCAGGAAAAATTTTAACTGCACGTGATGCTGCTCATAAAAAAATAGTTGAATACAAAAATGAAGGTAAGCCTCTTCCAAATGGTGTAGATTTAAAAGACAAATTCATCTACTATGTTGGACCAGTTGATCCAGTTAGAGATGAAGTTGTAGGACCTGCAGGACCAACAACATCTACAAGAATGGATAAATTTACAAAAGATATGATGGATATTGGTATTATGGGTATGATTGGAAAAGGTGAGAGAAAACAACCTACAATTGACTTAATAAAAGAGTATAAATCTATATATTTAATTGCAACTGGTGGAGCTGCATATTTGATTGCTCAATCAATAAAAGGAGCTAAAACTTTGGCTTTTGAAGAGCTTGGAATGGAAGCTATTTATGAGTTTGAAGTAAAAGATATGCCTGTAACGGTTGCAGTTGATACGCAAGGAAATTCTATTCACACAACTGGTCCAGCTAAATGGAGATCAATTAAATAATAATTTTACAAAAGGTAACACCTTTTGTAAAATCTCTTAAATTTACCTTAACTTCGTAAACTATATCCCTTTTTTGAACTTTATTAACTAAAAACTTTGCTATTATGTCAATTCAAAAAAATGTATTGGGATTTATGATGAATTTAATTGAAGATTTAAAAGATTACTTAGGTTTTGCTGTTGCAGGAAATTTTGCAGGGCATTTAAATGCAGCAGGTGAAGCTGATGAGTTTTCAATAATAAAAACAAAAGAAGAAGGTGCACCAAAAGGACTTTTCCCATTTTATATAAAAGGTCATAATAGCTTTTTAGGAACTTATCCTCTATGTGATGATATTATCTTAACTCATGAAAGAGAAGCAGATAATCTACAAATAGAAGCTGAAGTAGCTTTAATATGTGATTTTGTATATGAAGATGATAAAGTTGTAGATATCATACCAAAATATTTTAGTGCATTTAATGACTGTTCGATAAGAGTTCAAAATGGAAATAAATTAAGCACTAAAAAAAATTGGGGAGCTAAAACAAAAGGAATATCACAAGATATTATTCCTATTGATGATTTTAGTGAAAATGGTATTTTAAGCAAATATCATATTGCTTCATTTATAAAAAGAGATGGTATAGTTTATGATTATGGTACAACTTGCTCTGTAAAATCTTATAGTTACTTTTTCCACAAACTTAAAAACTGGATGGTTGATATGCTAAATTGCCAAGAGGATTGTGGACCATTGGAAGAATTGGGACAATTTTTAAAATATGCACATTCTGCAAAAGGTATAGTTATAGCAGCAGGTGCAACAACATATACAGATTTTGGTAAAAAAAACTTCTTAAAAAAAGGCGATGAAATTTTTGTTTATGTTTATAATGCAAATGCTCATAGTTTTCAAGATATTATGAATGATATGTGTGGTATGGATACATATTTAGGACAATGTTCTAAACTTCACCAAATAGTAAAATAGTAGAAAATAGCTTGTGCTATTTTTTATAATTTCTTGATTCAAGATACAAAATATCATTTAAACTATCAAAAACTTTTATTGTGTTTTCTTCTACTTGATTTGCTATTTTTCGTAAAACTTGATTTTCTACTCTACTTGCATTTTGACTTATATATTCTTGTATTTTATTATGCATATTTTCATGGTTAGTTTTTAAATTTTGCCATTTTTCATCCTTTACAAAAATCTCTTTTTTACTCTCACAACTTACTATCCATTTTCCTAAATTACACATTCTACAATTATCTATCATACAATCTTCAAATTTATCTAAAGTTTTGAAATATCTTTTTTTGAAATTTATATGATCATTTTTATATCTTGAAATTTCTTTAATTAATTCTACATTTTCAACCATTTCATAATATTTATCTTCTATTTTCGATTGTGATGTAATTTGAAGTAATTTATCTGATAAAAGTGAAACTTCATTTGATAATTTATCAATATTTGAAGCTGTTTTAGCATTTTCTTGTGTAGCAAAATCTAGCCTTGAAACTGTTTCATTTATCTGTACAATTTCAATATCTTGCTCTTTACTAAATAAAGTTACATTGTGAATAATATCTTTTGTTTCTAATATCTTTGAAGTTAGATTTTCATAACCTTTTATCATAGTATCAGCAACTATTTTTCCATCATTTGTTTCAATATTTGCACTTTCAACCAAATCTTTTATCTCTTTTGCAGCATTTGCACTTTTATTTGCCAACTCTCTTACTTCACTAGCAACAACTGCAAATCCTTTGCCTACTTCTCCAGCCGTTGCTGCTTCAACTGCCGCATTTAAACTTAATATATTTGTTTGAAAAGCTATTTGGTCAATTACAGTTATAGCTTCATTTATAGCTTTTACTTTTTTACTTATTTCATCCATTGAATTAAAAGTTTGATTTGCGGATTTACCTCCTTGTATTACAGCAACATTTAATTCATCAGCAATTAATTGCATCTTATTCATATTTTCATTGTTCTTTTTTAAATTTTGTGTTATTTCTTCAAGAGAAGCGGAAGTTTGTTTCAAAGATGAAGCTTGATTTGAAGATGAAATAGCCAATTCATTTGATGAGTTAGTTAAAATTTTCGTATTCTCTTCCAATTTCTTTCCAGCATTTGTAATCATAGCAATTAATTGTGATGAAGATTGCCCTAAAAGTATAGTTGAATTACAAAGTATTCCAAAATCTCCATACATCCCTTTTGTATGAATCTCATCTAACTTAAATTTGTAGTTTCCTTCACTATATTGGCTCAATAAAAAATTTAAATTATCTATTTTCAATCTTGTTCTATCTAACATTTTATTTATTATTTCTACTAAAGTTTGTAACTCTTTTGTAGATGGTTTAGCTTTTATAGAGTATTCAAAAAAACCATTATTAACTTTTCCTATAACATCTGCTATTTCAAGAATGGCTTGTTTATCATTTTGAGTTATTTGTTCTATTTTTACAACTTGCTCATTCATATTTCTTGTCATCAAAGCAAACTCATCTTTACCTTCAAGTTTATTTAACTTTATTTCATCTTTTTCTTTCATAGAGTAAGAAAAAAATTGATTTAGATTATTCTCAAATTTTTTAATAGATTTCGTAACATTACTCGTCATTATCATAATTACAAGAAAAATTAATAAAGTTAAAACTATCAAAGATACAAAAAATAATAATATTTGAGTATCACCTTCTTTTACATTTGTATCAATAAACAACAGTGTATCATTTACAATTTTCTCTTTTATCTCTTCTAGTATTTGTATCTTTTGTAAAGAACTATTTTCCCAATCTTGAATATTTGCACCATATATATTTTTTGATAAAAATTCTAAAGCTTTTAGAGTTTTTAAATCTAACTCTTTTGTGTCTTCCAAATATTCACTATTAAAAGCCTTTGACATATATAAGTCTATTGCACTTTGAATATCATTTAAAAGTTCTTTTTCTTCATCTAAATGTTCTAATTTTTGATAATCTTTTATTGCTCTTAATGTTTTTGTATGATTTCTTTGTATTTGATTTAAAATATTTTCATCACTTGTTAAAATAAAATCTTTATACAAATGAATCAATCCACCATATCCTAGTCCATCTTTTATAGTGTTTATAATGCTCTCCTTTTCTATTTTTAAAAATATAACTCTTCTTGAATCTTCAATCTTTTTAAAAATATCATCTTCAAATCTTTTATAAACATACTCCAATTGTTCTTTTGTCAAATTCTCTTTTAATTCGTTTATATCTGAATCTTGAAAAATCAACAAAGATATAAAACTATTATAATCTTTATTTGAAATTGTATTGTAGTTGAAAATATTTCTTATTAAATCTTTCTCTTTATATGTTTTTTCTATTATACTTATGATTGAAATATATGTTTGAGAAGCTTTCAGTAAATCCTTACTTTTTGAATAAACCAATAACTCATCAAAAAAAGATATTAAATTAGTTATAACTTCATTGTAAAAATTTTCTAAAGTTTTACTATCTAGTTTTAAATCCAAGGCACTAGATCTTTTTTCATCTATTAAAGATATGTTTTTTCTCAAAGTATCAAGTTTATCTAACAAATTTTTATCTTTTTTAATCAATTCAAAATTATTTATAAAATCTTCTAACTTTTTTTGTGATGTAATATTTACTTTTATTTGATTTTCTAACTTCTCTTTATATATTGTATCTCCATAGTTTTTTATATATAAAACTGCGATTTCTCTTTCTTGTTGTAAATCTTTTAGAAATTGTGAGATTTCAACTGTAAAGTCTATGTAACTAGAAGTTTTATTCATATCTACAACTTTTTCATATTTCTCAAAAATCAAAACAGAAGAGAGCATAAAAATTGCCATCATTGGTAAAACTAATATCAAAAAGATTTTATTTCTTAATTTTAAATTGTTCATTTACATTTCCCCAATTTATATTTTTGGCAATTTACTCTTTATTTTATAAATATGGGGTTATATAGTTTTAAGCTGTAATTAAGTTGTAATCAAAGGATTATTTATTGATTATTTTATAAAAAATAAACACTTTTATTATCTATAAACCTATTTTTAAATATAATCTCAAAAAATCAAAAAGGACGAAAATGTTTAAAGAGTTTAAAAAATTTCTTATTTCTGGAAATGTAGTTGATATGGCAATAGGTTTTATATTTGGTGCAGCATTTGCAACATTTGTAAAATCTATGGTAGAAAATGTAATAATGCCTCCAATTGGACTATTACTTGGAAGAGTTGATTTTTCTCAATTGTTTATACCACTTGATGGAAATTCTTATACTAATTTAGCAGCTTTAGAAGCAGCAGGAGCACCTGCAATAAAACTTGGTGTATTTATGAATGATACAATATCATTCATAATTTTAGGATTTGTAGTATTTATGTTTATCAAATCTTACAATAAATTAAAAGGTGAAAAAGAAGAAACACCAAAAACAAAAGCTTGTGATGATTGTGCTATGGATATTCCAGTAGCTGCTAAAAAATGTGGACATTGTGGAAATACGACAGTTTAATCTACTAATATATTTATATTATTAAAATTGCAGGTTTATCCTAAAAAACCTGCAATAAAAAAAGAAAAGTTTCGACTATTTGTCGAAAATGAAAATAAATGGCGTTTGATCTACTTCCCAAATGTCGCCAATACTTGGGAATGAATATTTTTAATTATTTTAGAATTTCAAATTCATAGCAACGCTATATCTTCTACCATCTAAAACATTTGAGTTTCCATCATCTAAAACATTTTTATTAGCTATATTATAAACACCTGCATTAAAACTTAAATTTTTATCATATTTATAAACTGCTCCTAAATCAACAAATGTATAAGATGGTGTTTTACTAGCACTAGTTCCACTACCAGCAGTCTTACCCCTATAATTTGCTTGTGTCCATAATAAAACTTTAGAAGTTACATCAAAATCTAATCCAGCATTAAACATATGTTTAGAAATATTATTTAAAGGTTTTCCAACATTTGCCCCTGACTTTTGTTCACTATCTGTATATGTATAAGAATGTCTATATTTTAAATTATCTAAAATATTCCAATCTGTTGTAAGTTCTAAACCTTTAATTTCTGCTTTATCAACATTTTCATAGAACTTAACTCCTCCTCCATAATATTCACCTTTATACCAATATTGTTTCGCATCACCTGGTAAAATATCAGTACCATCTCTTGATTGAACTTTATTTTTATAATCTGTTTGAAATACCATTAAACTTGTTCCAAATCCTAAATCTGAATTATCATAAGCAAATCCTAACTCATAATTTCTACTTTTTTCTGGTTTTAAATCTGGATTACCAACCATTGCAACAGCAGGACCTCCGCCACCAGAAATTCCAGCAAAATTAGGAGCAGCTTGTCTTAAACTTGGTGCTTTATATCCAGTTGTAACTCCACCTTTTAAGTTTAAATTATCTGTTAAGCTATAAACAGCATAAGCTTTTGGAGAAAAATTACTTCCAAAAAATTCATTTCTATCAAATCTTCCACTTAAAGTTAAAGCCAAATCATCGGTTACACTCCAAGTATCCTCAGCAAATAATGCCCATTGATACCTTTCCATTTTAGTAATACTATCATCAGTTACGCCACCAACTGTAATAGCATTTGTAGCACCATCTTCAAGATTTTCTTTTTTATAGTTTGCTCCAATAGTTAAAGAGTTTGTATCAAAAAAGTATGTACCTTGAGAATTTGCTGTAATAGTATCCATTTCAATACCATTTCCAGTTCTAGAATTTGCTCTTGTTGGATTTTGTGATTTTTCATAAGTTAAATATGAATTTAATAAAAACTCATCATATTTTAATTCATGAGTTAAATCATAATTATAATTTATTGATTTTTGAAAAGAAGAAGAATTTTTTTGTTTACCTGTAACTGTACCTTTAGAAATTTTTCCATCCCAACCAACTGCTCTACCATTTGAATCCAATATATTTCCATTTGCATCTACACTATATCCATTTGCTGTACTACCTCTAAATGAACCTTCGCAAGCAATACTTTTACAAGGATTAGATGTTCTTTCTTGAATTTTATATGTATATCCAGCTGTGATTGTATTATGTTCATTTGGAGTTAATATAACTTTACCACCAACATTAGTTCTTTTGTAATCAGGATCTGAACCAGCTTTCAAAGCTCCACTACTTGCATAATTACTTTCATCTGTATCTAAAATTCCTGCTGTTAATTGTACAGACAATAAATCTTTTACTACTGGAACATTTATAAATGTACTAACATTTTTTGAGTCATTATTTACTTTGTTTGATGAATCAGCTTTTAAATACTCTACATTTATATTAGCAGTTACTCTATCAGAGTGTTTTTTTGTGATAATATTTATAACTCCACCCATAGCATTTGAACCATATAAAGATGAAGCAGGTCCTCTTATAACTTCAATTCTTTCAATAGCTTCTAATGGAGGTAAAAAATTAATAGGATTCCCAGCATGGCTACCATTTGGAGAGAATGCTTGATTATCTTGCATAGGTCTTCCATCTATTAAATATAAAGTATAATCAGCACTCATACCTCTAATAGATATAGATTGGTTACTTCCACCACCATTTACATAAACGCCTGGTACATTTTTTAAAACATCTGTTACATCTGTAAATGATTTTTTTTCGATTTCTTCAGCTGTAATAACTGAAATTGTTGCAGCAGCATCGGCGATATTTTGTTCATATCCACCAGCAGTAGTTACAACTTGAATATCATCAAGTTTTGTAGTTTCATTAGCACTTAGTAGGTTACCCCCCCCCGCATACTAGTAAAGCAGTTGCTACTGTCTTAGCAATTCGTATATTCATACCTGTCCTTTTTGTTAAATTTTTGATTAAAATTTCGATAAATCTTTAGGGAAATTTATCTTGATTTTTTACATTTTAATAATTGGTATATTAATTATCAAAAAGTAAATGAAATATTAATATATTAAACTTAAAAGAATATAAAAGTAATAATAGTTATTGAAGAAACAGTATAAAAAAGCTATGGATTAAATCCATAGCTTTTTAGCAAGAGTACATAGTTTTAAATTCAAAAGGTGTAGGTCTAGCTTCATAAGGCCAAACTTGTGTTGAGAACTTATAGTGTTGATAAGTATCTATCATCTCTTTTGTAAATACAGGTTTCAAGAATTCATTATATCTAATAAGTGCTTCCAATGAACCTCTCAAAGTATGAGGCATTTGAGGGATATCTCGCTCTCTAATCTCATCTAACGATAACTCAAATAAATCATCATCCATAGGTCCTATTGGCTCATATTTATTTTTTATTCCATCAATTCCTGCCATAAGCATAGATGAAAATGCTAAATATGGACAAGAAGTAGAATCAGGGAATCTCATCTCTACTCTTGTTGATTTTTCACCTGCTCCATAAGGAATTCTACAAGATGCACTTCTATTTTGTGAAGAGTAAGTTAAAATTGAGGGTGCTTCAAATCCTGGAATTAATCTTTTGTAAGAGTTTGTAGATGGATTTGTAAATGCTGCAACAGCTCGTGCATGTTTAAAAATACCTCCAATATACCATCTTGCCATATCACTTAAGTTTCCATATTCACCTTGTTTATAGAAAAGATTTTTACCATCTTTCCAAATACTTTGGTGAACGTGCATACCACTTCCATTATCTCCATAAAGTGGTTTTGGCATAAATGTTGCTGATTTTCCATTTAAATGTGCAACCATTTTAATTACATACTTTAATTTTTGAACATTATCACTAGCTTCAATTAAATCACCAAATACAATTCCTATTTCGTGTTGTCCTTGAGCAACTTCATGGTGACCTAGAGTAACTTCAAGACCAACTTGCTCTAAAACTTGCATCATTTCAGCTCTTAAATCAACACCATTATCAATAGGAGCAACAGGGAAATATCCACCTTTTAATCTTGCTCTATGTCCTATATTTCCACCTTCATAATCTCGAGAGTCATTCCATTCACCATCTTCACTATCAACTCTAAAAGATGACTCATTTACACTATCTTTAATTTTTACATCATCAAAAATGAAAAACTCATTTTCAGGTCCAAAATATGCAACATCACCAATATTTGCTTCTGCTAAATACTCTACTGCTTTTTTAGCTATTGATCGTGGACATTTTTCATACATTTGTCCTTTGTAAATATCATAAACATCACAGATTACAACTATTGTACTATCAGCTGTAAATGGATCTAAAAATGCAGTTGGAACATCTGGTTTTAAAATCATATCTGATTTATGAATTGGTTGCCAAGCATCTATTGATGAACCATCAAAAGGCATACCATTTGCTAATAAATCTTCATTTATTGCTTTATAATTATATGTAACATGATGCCACATACCTTTCATATCAGTAAATCTAAAATCTACAAATTTCACTTCATTTTCACTACAAAAACTTTTAAACTCATCTATACTATTTACAAATTTTCCCATCTGTTTATCTCCAAAAAATTTAAGCTGATATTTTACCAAATTAAAACAAAATTCTTGATTTATACTATTACTCCACAAATAAAATAAATGAAATTTTAGTAGTTTTATTGTGAGTATTTTTAAGGCGAAAGATAGAAGCTTACCATTGTGTAAGCGATAACTTTCAACGCAAAAAATATTTATAATAAAACTAACATTTTGATGTTTTCTCTCACATTATTTACACATTCTTTTTGTCCAAATTTTACTCAACATACGATGTATGTCTTCATAAATTTCAAACAAAAATTGATGGTAAAAATGTGGCTAAAATTAATTTATTTTATTATGGAGTAATATATTAAAAATTCACCAATTTTCTATCTTTATTTTCAAAAGTCATACATTTTGTAAAACCTATCTCTTTTGCCAAATTTGTAGCCTCTTCATATCCAAAACCAATATGTTCTACGCTATGGGCATCTGATCCAAATGTTATATTTATTCCCATATCAAAAGCCACTTCTAAAAGCTGTTTTGATGGATATGTTTCTCCTATTGGTTTTCGTAAACCTGCTGGATTTATCTCTAAAACCATATTTGATTTTTTTATCTGATTTAAAGCATCTTTTGCCAAAATTCTCACATCTTTTTTTGGTAAAAATTTAAAAACTTTTATCAAATCAAAATGTCCAACAACATCAAAAAGTTGAGTTTTTGCCATAGATTCAATTGCATTAAAATACTCTTGCCAAATACCATCTATATCTTTTGACTCATAAACTCCTATAAATTCTGGATTATCAAATCCCCACATATCATCTTTATTTTTTAAAAAGTGAACAGAACCTATTAGATAATCAACTTTAGCATTTATTATATCATCAAGTAAAAACCCATCTAAATAATCTACTTCGTATGCAAAAAGAATTTTTATTTTGTCTTTATAAAAATCTTTTGCCTCTTTTATCCATCTTTCATAAATATCTTTTTGAGATAAACTCATTCTATATTTTGGGTCATAATTCATAGGGGCATGACATGAAAATCCATACTCATCTATACCCAGTTTTATAGCTTTTTCTACATAATCAAAAACTGTTCCTGTAGCGTGATTACACAAAATTGTGTGATTGTGCAAATCTACTCTTTTTATATCTTTCATAGCAATATTCCTGCACCATTTATTTTTTGACTTCTATCTTCTGCATAAACTCTTTTGCCATTTAAAATATCATATTTCCAAATTGGAGCATTTGCTTTAAAATCCTCTACAAATTCATCAATTAGCTCCAAAGCAACTCGTCTTTTTGGACTACAAACTCCAGCTATATATGAACTTTGATGATTTTTTACATCTCCCAAGCTATGAGCCATAAAAACTATTGCATTTTGTTTTTTAGCTTTTTCTTGCCAAGAGTTAAACCATGATTTTAAAATAGGTTCATAAATATCAAAAGATAAACCTTCGATACTATTTTCATCTCTTACAATTCCAACAAAAGTTATAAATGCTCCATAATTTAGATTTATATATTTTTCATACCAAGCATTATGAATTTTTTCTACTGGTAAATCGTCTTTATGTATTTGTAAATCTTCACTAAACACTATCAACCCCCACAAACTGGTGGCAACAAAGATATTTTATCTCCACTTTTTAACTCATAATTTTTTGAAAAAACTAAAGTATCATTTACTGCAACTGCACAAGTTTCAAGCCAAGAAGAGATACTTTCATCATCTTTTAAAATTAAACTTAATTCTTTTAAATTTTTAATATCTAAATTTATATCTTCTTTATTTATAGGACCTAAAAATTCGACTTTTACCATTTTAATCCTTTCTAATTATCTTTATACTATTATATCGACTTAATTTTAAAACATTTTAAGGCAACAATTTTATGATATTTTCAAAAATTGATTTTATAAACTTATTACCCTTTCATATTTATATCAAAAAAAATATAAAATCGAACCAACTTAGGTCAAGTATAGAATATAAAAAATCTTATCCATCAGTTATAACAAACAATTTCAAAAAAAGAAGAGTTCATAGTGCATTTATCTCATCTATTGGCTCAAGAAATGAAAAGTTTTTGGATTTTGGAATAGTCGCAAGAGATGAAGTTTTATCCGTTTTAGTTTTGCCAAATAGAGTTTCAAAAGATGATTTTCAATCAAAAACTTCAAATGCACTAGCAAAAGTTTTAGAGCTTGATGGTGAAGTAATCATTGGTGATAAAGCTTTGAAATTTTATTGTGAAAATAAAGATGAAAGGATTATTGACTTAGCAAAAACATGGCAAAAAAAATATAAATTACCATTTGTTTTTGCAGTATTATGCTACAACAAACACGAAAATAGACTTAAGAAAATCACAAAAAACTTTAACAAAAAACATATAAAAATCCCACAATATATTTTAGATATATACTCAAAAAGAAGTGGTATTTCAAAACAAAATATTTTAAATTATCTAAAAAAAATAGATTATGATTTGGGATATAAAGAAAAAAGAGCCTTAAAACTATTTTTAAAACTTACAAAAGAAAAAGGAATTATTTTATGACAATATTAGACGCAATTTGGCTAGGAATTCTTGAAGGAGTTACAGAGTTTATACCAGTATCTTCAACTGGACATTTAATAGTTTTAAGTAAATTCTTAGGAATTGAACAAAACAATGTAAATAAAGCTTTTGAGATAATTATCCAATTTGCAGCAATTATGGCTTTAGTTTTTGTATATCCATCAAAATTTACATTTAAGCATATCAATCTTTGGGTAAAAATAGCTATTGCATTTATTCCAATTGGTGCTGTTGGTTTTTTATTTGCAAGTCAAATAAAAAGTTTATTTAGTATAACAATAGTTGCTTGGGCATTTATAATTGGGGGGATAATCTTTTTAATAGTTGAAAAGTTTTTTTACGATGATAAACAACCATTGATTGATGATGTAGAAAAAGTGAGTTTAAAACAAGCAATATTCATCGGAATTGCTCAAATTCTTGCATTAATCCCAGGAGCTAGTCGAGCAGGAGCAAGTATAATAGGTGCGATGCTTGTCGGATTAAACAGAAAAGCAAGTGCTGAATTTTCATTTTTACTTGCAGTTCCTGTGATGTGTGCAACAACTTTTTATGATATATATAAACATCATAATGAAATACTACAAGATGGAAATTTATTAAATCTAGCTGTTGGATTTGTAGTATCATTTGTAGTTGCTTATTTGGTAATAAAGCTATTTTTAAAATTTTTAGAAAAATTTACTTTTGTAGCTTTTGGAATTTATAGAATATTTTTTGGGGTTTTGATTCTCTTAATATTCTAAAATATCATCAACAATATTTTTTATAGCATTTGGTTTGATAATATCTTTTAAACCAGTGCTTATTTTTTCAATATCACTATTTAGGCAAGGGAAAAAGTAGTTTTCATCAAGTTCATCTTCTATTTGCAAAAAACATAATTTTTTATCAAAAAGTTCTTTTGCATTAAAATATTGATGATTTGCTGCAGCATATTTAAAAGGTATAAAAAATGTTGGTAGATTGTTTGCACAAAGCTCAAAAAGTGTAGAAGCTCCAGCCCTGCTTACACAAAAATCTGCTTCATTCATTTTACTCATAATATCTTTTGTAAAATCAAAAACATCAGCATTTATACTATTTTGCTGATAAAAATCTTTTACTCTTTCAAAGTCATTTTTACCAGTTTGATGAATTATTTTTATTCCCATTTCATTTAGTTTTGGTGCAACTTTTAGTGCAAAATTGTTGATAGCTATTGCACCTTGTGAACCACCAAAAAATGCTATTGTTTTTATCTCTTTTCTTATTCTTGAGTTTTCAAAAAACTTTAAATCAACAGGATAATCTTTAACTTTTGAATTTTCTAAAAAAGACGAATAAATCTGTCTTGCAAACTTTGATGTAATTTGATTTAATTTTCCCATTTTAGAGTTTTGTTCATGTATAAAAAAGCTACAATTTCTCTTAAAAATAGCTGCAAAACTAGCAGGAGCAGCTGAAAAGCCTCCAACAGAAATAACTTTTTTTACTTTAAATTTATTATATATTTTTAAACACTCTAAAGATTTTGAAAACATATTTGTCAAAGACAATATCTTACTTAAACCTTTTTTATTTACAACTCCACTAGTATCTAAAAAAAATGCTTCACTCAATCTTCTATCATTTTCAAACCAAGCTTTATCTTGTCCCTTTGTAGAACCTATAAAAATGACATTAAAATCTCTATTTATTAGCTCTTCTATAAAAGCATCTGCAACTTTTAAATGCCCTCCAGTTCCACCACCAGTTACAACAATATACTCTTTTTTCATCTTATTATAATCCTTTGATTAACTTTTGGTTTCGGAATATTTTTTTGTGGAATTTGTTTTTTTGATGTTCTACTTATTGATAAAACCAAACCAATAGCAAAGGAAGTCGTCAATAAAGAAGAACCACCATAAGATAAAAATGGTACAGCAATACCTTTAATAGGGATAATCCCTGCAACCCCAGAAGAGTTTATCAAAAAAGCTATAATTATCATCAATGCAACTCCAGTTGTAAAAAGATAATATACTTTATTTTCAACATTTCTACTAATTCTGAAAATTCTTAAAATAATTAAAAATAGTATAAAAACAATACAAAAAAATCCTATCCAACCTATCTCTTCAGTAATTCCAGCTAAAACAAAATCCGTGTGAACTTCTGATAAAAATCCCATTTTTAAATTACCATTTCCGATACCTTGACCAAAAAAATCTCCATTATGAATAGCATTTAAAGAGTGCGAAACTTGATATGGTTCTGGTAAGTTTTTAATTCTTAAATATGGTTCTAAGGATGCTGGTAAAACAGACAATATTCCATCTTGCACCATAGACCACCAAGAATGTATCCTATTTATCCTATGTGGTGCAGCTATAATAAGCCCTAAAAAACCTACAATAGCTACAACAAATAAAACTAAAATAATCTTAAAAGACCTATTTGCAAATAGTATTAAAATAAGCATAATCGAAGCCAAAAGTACAACTTGCCCTAAATCTTTTTGTAAAAATGCAACTATAAATACAACTACAAAAAATAGTAAAAAATAAGGCGATAAGAGTAATAAATCTCCAAAAAGTCCTTGTTTTGGCTGGTGAATAACTTTTCTATAAAATGACCAAGAAATAAAATATATAAATCCTATTTTAAAAAGTTCAATAGGAGATAGAGAAAATCCTGGTAATCTTATCCATCTATTTGCTCCCCCAGAAGCAGTTACCAAAGAAGCTGGTAAAAATGGCATAGCAACCATAAGTAAAAAACCCACTATAAAAAGTGTTATTCCTACTTTGAACATTATTTTATCTGGATTTAGCCTTGCCATTGACCACATCAAAAAGATACAAAAAACACCTACTAATCCTTGTCTGAACACATAATGAAACTGTCCATATCCCATAAATTCTACCGTATATATTGTAAGTGAATATGAAAAAATTATACTTGTTATAATTAACATTGACACTAAAATAAACAAAAGGTAATCAGGTTCACCTAAATTGGCACCTGTAGTTAATAATTTAATCTTATTTTTGATATAATTCATACCCTATTATATAATATTATGGATAAAGATGTCTTCAAAAAAATGCAATTAGAACAAAAATTTATAGAAAACAAAAAGAAAAAAAGAAAAATTATAATCTTACTCTTTCTGATTGCTTTAGGGCTATTTATAGTAACATTCTCATTTTTCAGAACTGTACATGAAAAAAGAACTCTTCCATCTTTAAAAGGTGAAAAAAGTGAATTGGCTGTTCGTGGAAATATAGTAAGTGAAGACAATTTTAACCTCGTATCTTCAAAAAAAGTATATAAAGCTGGACTTGATACAAGATATTTAAATCCTGAGAAAAAAGAGCTATTTTTAAAACTTTTTTCTATTTATAGTGGAATGGACTATCAGGAGTTAGAAAAGAAAATAAAAGATGCAGAAAAATCACCAGGATATGTAGTTTTATCTTATAACATTGACTCAAGAGCAGCAAAGAACCTAAAAGAATTAGACATAAAATTAAATCAGCTAAATGTATTTATACCGCGAAAAGGTGGTAGTTTAAGCTTAATTAGAAGATTGGAAATAAGTGAAAGTGGAGAAAAAAGAACTTTCTCTTATGATGATACTTTGACTCCAGTTCTAGGATATAACTCAAAATTTGAATCAAAAGATGGAAAAACAAAAGTAAATGGGGTAAAAGGACTAGAAAGAATATATAATAACAATCTAAATGACTCAAAAGATGGAGTATTAAAAGGATTTAGAGATGTTATTTCATATATCTATTTTGATAAAAACTCTATTATGTCACATAGTATAGATGGTTATAGTCTAAATTTAAATATTCCTCTAAAACTTCAAAAAAACAATGAAACGACACTAGATATTCATAAAAAAAGAACTCATGCCGATGAAATTTTACTAACTATTATGGAAAGTCATACAGGTAAAATCATATCTATGGCATCTTCAAATAGATTTAATCCAGAAAAAATCAAACAATCAGATATTCCATATTTAAATGTAAATGCAGTTGAGTATCAATTTGAGCCTGGTTCTGTTATCAAACCTTTATCTATATCTTTGGCTATGGACAAAGGTTTGATAAGAAAAAATGAGTATTTTTCAGCATACAATCAATCTAGTGTAAAAGGTGCTTATCCAATTGGTAAATTTACAATCAAAGATGACCATGCGTTTCCAAAAGGAAATATCTCACTTGATGATGTTGTGATATTTTCTTCAAATATTGGTACTTTACAAATTGCACAAAGACTGTCTGGACCAGAATTTTATGAAGGTATGAAAAAATTTGGTTTTACACAAAAAACAGGTATTGATTTACCTTATGAAAAAAAAGGTGTTATGCCAAAACTTTGGCAATTTTCTGTAGGAGATAAGCAAAAAAGAGATAATATCTATAAAGCAACGGTATCTTTTGGTCAAGGTATGACATCAACTTTTATACAACTAATAAAAGCTTATTCTGTATTTAACAATGATGGTAAAATGGTAACTCCACAAATTGTATCATTTCTAAGCCGTGATGGTAAGAAATATGAATCACCATATTTTCAAGCACCTGAACAAGTAATATCAAAAGAAACTGCCCTAGAGATGAAAAGAATGCTTATAAAAACTGTTACAGATGGTACAGGAAGAAGTGCAAGGATAGATGGTCTTGAAATAGGTGGAAAAACAGGAACTGCCCAAATTGCTGGTGGAACAGGGTATTTAAAAAAATATATATCATCATTTATAGGATTTGTAAATGATGAAAAAGGTAACTCATATACTATTGGAGTAACAGTTATAAATCCTCTTCCAGTTCGTCCACATTACTATGCAGCACAATCAGCTGTTCCAGTTTTTAAAGAGATTATTCAAAATCTTATTAAATTAAACTACTTATATCCAAAAGAAGATATAATCTCGGAAAATTAATTAAAAGGAAAAATATGTTTTTTAAAAAAGAATTAAAAGAATATAACTACTCAAAAGAAGAGTTAGCAAAATTTAACTATGCAAAAATCACAACTGATAAAGGTGTTATTTGGATTAAACTTTTCAATGATGCAACACCAAATACAGTTTCAAACTTTGCAACTTTAGCAAATGATGGTTTTTATAATGGTTTAAATTTTCATAGAGTAATATCTGGATTTATGGCACAAGGAGGTTGTCCAGATGGAACTGGTATGGGAGGTCCTGATTGGGCTATCAAATGTGAGATAGATGCTCCAAAACAAGTTCATAATAAAGGTAGCTTATCTATGGCACATGCAGGAAGAAATACTGGTGGAAGCCAATTCTTCATATGTTTTGTACCTTGCCCTCACCTAGATAGAAATCATACAGTTTTTGGTGGGATTGAAGAAGGTGATACAGAAAGCTTTAAAAATTTAGATTCTATAAAACAAGGTGATAAAATAGTTTCTATTGAAATTTTAGAAACTAAATAAGTTTTAAAGAGGAAAATTCCTCTTTAAATTATATAAAATCTTTTATTTCAACTTCTGTAAAACTTCATCTATATCCAAACTCATTTTAGAAAAAGCGAACCATTTTTTACCCAAATCTTTTAAACTAGCACCCAAATGATATATCTCTTTTTTATCTAAAATCATAAATCTATCGTGTGAATTTTTAAAAGTTTTTAGTGTTATATTTTTATATTGTTTAGAGTATTTTTCAAAATCTAAATTTAGTTGTTTATTTATAGTATTTGTATAAATAGTAAAATTTATATTTGGATATTTTGAAAACAAAGTAAAAACTGTATCATCTATATAATTATCTATTAAAATAACTTCTTTTTGTGCTAGTTTTAATAAATCATTTACAAATTTGTATGAGTCATATGTTTGTCCATCATAAAATATTCCACTATCTTTTTCAAGTTTATTATCTTTTATTTTAGATTTTAAAATCTTTACATCATTTTCTAATGATAATAATCTTTGTTCAGTTATTTTATGAGTATTGATAGCATATCCATTTTGGATATAACTTTTCAAAATGGAAGTTGCCCATTGTCTAAACTTAACACCTTTTTGTGATTTTACTCTATATCCAACAGAGATTATTACATCAAGATTATAATATTCTACATCTCTTTTTACTTCTCTTTCACCTTCAAATTGAACTGTCGCAAAATTTGCGACAGTTGAAAACTTTTCCAATTCTTTTTCAACAAATACATTGTTTATATGTTTTCCAATAGTTTTTACATCTCTTCCAAAAAGTTCAGATAGTTGATTTCTATTTAGCCAAACAGTTTGGCTATTTACAGAAACTTTTAGTTCTAGTTCTCCATCATTGTAAACTACCAAATTTGATAAATCTTCCATTTAATATCCTTATGATAACAATTCTAAAATTCTATCATAAAAAGAAAAATTGTATAAAGAATATTACATTTTGTAAGATTTTATTTATACCCTTAAGTATGAGTTCCAAAGTAAAAAGGAAAGTATATTTTTTATATCGAAATTTTAATCTCAAAATTAAATAAATACTTTGAAACCCATGCTTAAAAGTACAAAGAGAGCAAAAAACTCTCTTCATATTTTAAAACTTATATTTAATACTTAGCATTCCATTAACTGGTTCACCATATGAGTAGCCATTAAAAACATTATATCCTGCATAATATTTCTTATCAAATAAATTATTTATATTTATCTGTCCAGATAAATTTTTAGTAAATTCATAAGAAGCCATCAAATCAACAGTTGCATATGCATCTTGTTTAATTTCTCCTCTACCTTCAAATTTATCATATCCTTTACTTTTCCAATTCACTCCTACACCTAAACTAAATGCATCCATACTATATTTTGTAAAAAGATTTATATTATTTCTTGGTGTTGTAGTATTTACTTTATTTTTATCAGCATCTTTTGCTTCAAAGTTTGCAAATCCTAAACTTAAATCCCAATTATCAGTAATTTTCCCAGCTATTTCAAACTCTACTCCTTTTGAAGTCACTCCATCTTTTGAATCATAAATAAGTCTATCCAAAACAGGATCATAACTATTGAATACAGCCACATTATCTTGCTCTATTCTAAATAAAGTTAAACTTGTATTTAGTCTTTTATCAAAATACTGCCCTTTTAATCCAACTTCATAGTTTTTTCCTAAAATTGGTTCTAAAAGTTTATTGTTTGCATCTTTTACACTATTTGGTTGAAAAACATCTGTATAACTAGCATAAACAGAGTGATTTTCATCTATATCATAAACTAATCCTACAAAAGGTGTGAACTCATTTTTAGCATCAAATTTTTGGTCTGGTTCACTCATCATCATTGATTCATAGTCATAATTTGATAATCTTCCACCAAGAATTAATTTCAAATCATCAAGAATTTCAAATTTACCATTTAAGTAAAATGCTGTTTGTTTCTCTTCACCTTCTTCATAAGGAACTCCTCCACTTGTATCTGGTTTAGAAAATTCACTACCATTTGAAATATAATAATTATCTATTGTAAAAGCATTGCCACTTTTATATGTATTATTTGCTTTATTTTTATAGTACTGAAAGCCTGCTATTATTTCATGCTCTTTATTTCCAAGTTTAAAAGGAATTGAACTATAAATATCTAAGCTATCTTGTTTTATATTTTGTGGCATATAAAACCAACCCATTTCTAAACCCGTACCATCTTTATTTAGTGGATTTGTATAAAGAAAACTATTCAATCTATCTTTTGTTTTCATATCATTGTGCGTATATATTGCATTGATAGATATATCATTATCAAAATAATGTTTTGCACTTATAAAATATGATTTTCTCTGTGTATCCCAAGAAGCCCAATCTGGAGTAGTATTTTTTGATCTATCAAAATTAGTTTTTGTTCCATCAGCATAAAATGGAGGAAGATTTGTAAGAACACCATCCCTAGCATCGAGTTCATAACTTGCCCCTGCTGAAATTGTAGTATTATCTGTAATATCAGCATCTATAACAGCATAAACTAAACTATTTTCTTGATTAACTCTATCTACAAAAGAGTCTTTTTCTTTATAACTTGCTACTAATCTTGCTCTAACACTTCCATCTTGATTTAAAGGAGTTTGAATATCTGTTTTTAGTTTGTACATATCCCAAGTCCCTGCACTTATATCTATATCTCCTGTAAATACTTTTGAGTTAGCATGTTTTCGTACCATATTAATTGAAACAGCTGGATTACCTGTTCCTGATGTTAAACCATTTGCACCTTTTACAATTTCAACTCTATCAAACATATCCATATTGTATTCATCATTTGAATAAGCATTTATAAATGTTGGAATACCATCTACCAAATAAAAATTTGTTCTAAATCCTCTTGAACTATAACTTTCTCTAAAATCAGCATCATCATTAGAACTTACACCTGTAACATTTTTCATCAAAGTTTTAAAATCATCTATTTTTTTATCTTCTATCATTTGTTGAGTTATAACTGATACTGATTGTGGAGTTTCTCTAATTGATAAATCTAATTTTGTAGCTGTTCTCATACTTCCAGTTGTGTATGAATTTGAGTTTTCTGTTGTACTTCCTAGATAATTTCCACTATTTACAGAGATTTCATCTAAAACAGTAGTATTACCAAAGTTTTGATATTTTGGTTTTTCTATTATATATATTACACCATCTTCTTGAATAGCTTTTAATTCATTTGGATTTAATATACTATTTAAACTATCTAATACCGTACCCCCCCCCGAAACTTAACTTTTCTGAATCTACTATTTTATTCTTCAAATCTTTTGATTTTGAAATATATGTTACATTATATTTCTTTACTATATTCTCTACTGCTTCTTGCAAACTTATATCTTTTGCATTTGCAAAAGAACTTCCTAACATCAACGATGTTACAACTGACATGAAAACTCTATTTTTCATCTTCTAATCCTTTGTATTAATTTTGAGAATTTGTTTCTCTATATAGTAAGACGATTTAAATGAAAAAAATGGACAATTTTTGCAAAAGAATTTTGAAATTTATTAGTTCAGGTTACTTTTGGTAACAAAACTATATATGTTTAGTAATAAATTCTATAAGATTTGAAATCATAAGAATTTATATAAACCTATAAATTAATACCATTTAGCTATACTTTGCAAAATTTTTAAGAAAGTAAAGAACAAATATTATGAATATAGTATCAAAAGATGCACCAGTAGAAGTTTCAATATCAAAAATGAAAAAAATCTTAGATGATTTTGGATATAAAGTAAAACTATCAAAAGAAAAGAATCCAGTAAAAAATAGCTTCTCTATAAACCTAAGCTTTGAAGGAGCAAATAATTATATATTTTCAAATGGAAAAGGTTCAATATTAAATTCTTGTTTAGCTAGTGCTTATGGAGAATTTATAGAAAGATTACAAACAAATCTATATTTCAATGACTTTTATTTGGAAGATAGAAAGTTTTTTCCTGATCAAAAAGAGTTCAGTATTGATGAAGATTTTTTCCCAGATGAATTAAAAAAGCAATATGATACAAAAGATTTTGAAAATGAAGATTTTTTGGATTTTAATTCAAATAGCTTCGATAAAATAGTATCTATACCATTTGTAAATCAAACTACTAAAGAAAAAGTATATTTCCCTACAAGCCTTTTATCAAATCTTTTTGCAAGTAATGGCTTATCTACTGGAAATACACAAAATGAAGCAAAGGTTCAAGCTCTTTGTGAGATTTTTGAAAGATATGTAAAACTAAAAGTTATAAAAGAAGGTTTGGCTTTACCAGAATTTCCAAAAGAAATTATAGAAAATTTTCCAAAAATAAAAGAAGATATAAAATCATTAGAACAAAATGGCTATAAATTAAAAGTTTATGATGCCTCACTTGGTGGAACTTTTCCAGTAACTGCAATAGCTTTTATAAACCCAAAAAACAATACACTTTTCTTATCTTTTGGAAGCCATCCTATTTTAGAAGTATCAATTGAAAGAACTTTAACTGAACTATTGCAAGGAAGAGAAATAAATGAACTTGATAGCTTTGAAAAACCATCTTTTGATATGAGAGAGATAAGTTCATCATCGAATTTAGAATCACATTTTGTGGACTCAAATGCAAAAGTAGGAATACAATTTTTAAGTACAAAGAAATCATATTTATATACTCCATGGAAATTCCACAATGAAAATAGTGCTGAACAATTTATATTTTTAAAAGAGATTTTAGATAAAAAAAATAAAACTATATATTTAAGAGAATATGATTATTTAGGATTTTACTCTTGTCAAATGATAGTTCCAAATTTTTCTGAAGTTTATCCACTTGAAGATATGATTTATAACAATAAAAACCAAGGGAAATTAATCCGTGATTTTATTTTAAATAAAGATAATTACGATTTAGAAGATTTATTAACTCAAATTGATGGTTATGATGATTCTGTAAATGTTGGAGCATTTATTGGTGTTATTTTTAAAGAAGACTTTTCTCTTTTTGAATTTAAAGCTGATATTTTAATAAAACTAAAAGAGTATGAAGAAGCCATTTTTAATTTAGAACAAACAAATAAAAGCTTTAACTATCTTTTATCACAACTTCTAAGAATGTACCAAAACAAGCTAAATTTAGAAGATTATATCGAAGCACTTGATAATATTTTTAGTAAAAAAGATGTTAAAAAAGCATTAGAAATCATAGAAGGTAAAAATTCTTTAATAAATCTGGAATTTGCAGATGAATATAAAAATATATTAGCTTTATTTGATTCTAAAAAAGAGAAATTTTAATTTCTTTTTTTAGTGTTTGTTATAAAACTTCATCTTCTTGATAGTCTGCATATCTATATTTGAAGCTCTATTTTCTAACTTTTGAGTGAGTTTATCTCTTTTTTCATCATTTAAGTTTTGCCCTACTTTGATTTTACAAGATATATTTTGTGGTTTTAACCTAATAACAGTAACTTTATCCAACATTTTTGTATACATTGCTTTATCATAAGATATCTCTTCATAACCACCATCATTTTGTAATTTCTTCATCAAAGCATTTAAAACTTTAGCTTTATCATCACCATTTTCTACAAAACTTAAACTTCCTTCAAGCAAAACAGACGCAAAAAATTGAGTTGCAGGACAAGCAGCAACTGTATCAAAAAAATATGAGGGAATAGTAGAGTATGGCTGTACAACTAAAAAAGCACCATTTTGATTCTCTTTTATAGTATCTATTTTTTTACCTTCATTGCTTCCATGAAAGTAAATAGAACCTTCAAAATATACAAAATTCAAAGCTACACAATATGGTTTTCCTTTACTAATCAAACTCAAGGTTCCATATTCACAAGTTTCTAAAACTTCATTTATACTATTTTCATCTTTTACATCAAACTCTGTTCTTCTCATTTTATTCCTTTTATGTTGTTTGATAAGATTCTAAAATCTCTATTTTCATAACTGCTCTTGCCCATTCAAATTTAGACTTTATATCTTCATATTCTTTTATATCATTTTGAATAAAAGCTTTTCCAATTATTTTAATACCCATACCCATTCCATGAAGTCCCATAAGTTCTTTTGTTCCAATTACAACTATAACTTTATTATCATTTTTAAGAGATTCTTCCATTTTAAACATTCCTGCAACTGGAACAAAAATCTCATTATTTTTGAAAATCACATATGAATTCCAAGTATTTACAATATGAGGAAATTCATCACCTTTAGCTACAACACTAAAAACTCCTTCATAGTTTAAAATAGATTCTATTTTTTTCTTCATATTCTTTCCTAAATATATTTTTCACTTATTAAAAGTGCTTGTTTGTAAAGTATAATCCCTTTTAATTTCTACAATACTTATCTTATAGTCTTTAAAAATAGATTCTCTACCTTTTTTCTGTGCAGCTACATGGTCAATATTTTTCTTCCAATTTAAAATAGATTTTTCATCTTCCCAAAATGACAAAGATAAAAGCTTATTTTCATTAGCTAAAGATTGAAATCTCTCTATACTAATAAATCCTTTTTCTTTTATTAATTGTTCTTTTAAGATAGAAGCAATTTTCAAATATTCATCTTTTCTATTTTCCAATATCTCAACTTCAAAAATTACACCAAACATAATAAACACTCCTTCCTAAGTTTTTTGTTTGTATAATATCAATTATTTGTACTTTATAAAAGATACATTTTTTATTATTTTAATAAGGACACTTTTGTATAAATTTGAACAAAATCAAACTCCACTTTATTTACAACTTTATAATCAAATAAAAGAAGATATAGAAACTAAACTAAAAGCAGGAGCAAAACTACCTTCTATTAGAAAACTATCAAATGAATATAACCTAAGTAAAACAACTGTACAAACGGCTTATAACCAACTTTATGCTGAAGGTTATATAGAAAGTAAAAAAAATAGTGGCTATTTTATTTGTGAAGATATTATTCAAAATTTTCAAATAAATTTAGATAATAAAGAAAGAGATGTAATAGAGGATAATAGTTATAAAATAGATTTTTTTCCTGCAAGTTTATCTAAAAACTCTTTTCCAAAACAAACTTGGTCAAAGCTTTACAACAAAGTAATAAAAGATGATATTCACTATGGAATTTATCACGATATTCAAGGAGAATTAGAGTTAAGAGAAGAGCTAGCAAAATACCTTTCGTCTTCAAGAAATGTTATTTGTAAACCTGAACAAATCATTCTTACAAGTGGTTTTACAGATAGTTTATTTATTGTTTCAACTATTTTAAAATCTTTTACAAAAAAAGTTGCTGTTGAAAAGCCTTGCTATAAAACTGCTAGAAAAGTATTTGAATTACAAGATTTTGAAATAGAAGATATTTCAATAAACCAAAATGGATTGGATTTATCACTTTTACAAAATATTTCTTCAAAAGCTTTGTACCTTACTCCTTCACATCAATTTCCAACGGGAGTTACTATACCAATTTCAAATAGAATAAAACTTTTAAATTGGGCAAAAGAAAATAGTGTTTTTATAATAGAAGATGATTATGATAGTGAACTAAGCTACTACAATCGCCCTATTCCATCTATGCAAGGTTTAGATAATTTTGGAAATGTCATCTATCTTGGAACTTTTTCAAAAGCTCTATCTCCAGCTTTACGAATCTCTTATATAGTTTTACCTACAAAATTACTTCATATTTATAAAAAATCTTTTGACTTTAGATTTTCTCAAATTTCTATTGATATTCAAAAAACTTTAACACTATTTTTAAAAGAAGGTTATTGGGACAAACACTTAAGAAAAATTAGAAATATAAATAGAAAAAAACACCACATTATGAAAGATTATTTAAAAGAATTCTTAGGTGATGATATAAAAATCTTACGAGAAGGAAGTGGATTAAACATCCTAATAAAACCAACTTTTACTATGAATTTAGATCTTTTAGAAGAGTTATGTCTTAAAAATAAAATAAAAATCTATTTTAAAGAATTTCTCGATTTAGAAAAAGTTATAGCTTTAGGATTTGGTGGATTTGAAGAGTTTGAAATAAAAGATGCAATAAAAACTTTCAGTAAGATTTGGTTTGAAGCTAAAAAACAAAATCTTATGTATGATAATAACTAAATTGTTCATCTTTATCACCCATTTCATATCTTTTTTGTAAAGAGTTTTTAAATTGATATCCTAACTCTTCACAATTTAAAGCTTTTAAAGTCAAATTTTCATCAATCATTGGGTTTACTATGATTTTATTTAGTTTTTCAATAGTTAATTCTGGATTTATCCTACTTTCTAGGTAAATTTCATCACCTTTTGAAATATTTCCTTCTTTTAGAACCTTTGCATAAAATCCTGTAAATCCACTTTCAAAAATAAACTTTGTCATATTATTTTGTTCTGTATTAATACTTAGTTTCCAGCAAGGTTGTCTTGGTTGTGTTATTTGTACTTGTGTATCACCAATTTGCAATATATCACCAATGCAAATATCTTTTTCACAAATTTCATCAAGTATCAAATTCTCCCCAAAATATGCCATATTTGTCATATCAAAACTATTATTAAAATGTGAATTTATATTTTGATAAGTTAATTTTGAAAATAAGAAAAGTGCTTTATTAACTCCTCCATGATGGAGTAAATCAGCTTGAAAATCATCAATAAAACCACTTTTTGATAGGTATGCTTTTGAAACTGGATATTTTTTTATACCAGAAACAAGCTCTTGCCTTTTTTGATTTTCAAGTTTTGTGATAGTTACATTTCCTACTTTTATGTATAAAATAGTTGATATTTTTGTAGCCATTTTCCATACTCCAAATTTTGTATATTGGAAGTATAGAAAAATGAAAGAGTTTTTACAATCTGTTAATTGCTAATTTTATAGTTCACTCATCTTTGCTTCAAATTCGCTATTTATGCTCTCAATTTTTTGCATAACTTCTAAAATTTCATTTTCTACTTTTGTTTTATCTACTCCAAAAAGTGTAGAAGCAAGGCTTTCTAATTCTTCAATTTTAGCTTTGAGTGGTTTTAAATCTTGGCTTTTTTTAGCTACTAATTCAGCCCTTAACTTTTTACTCTCTTTTTTATTTATCTTTGGATTATCTTTTTTTTCATCTTTATTTGAAGTTTTTGTAGGTTTTTTATCATCAATATCATCACCCCAACCTATTTTTTCTAAAAATTCATCATAAGTTCCATTAAAATAATCAGCTCCATCATTTGTAAAAACTATCAATCTATCACAAACTTTTCTAAGTAACTCTTCACTGTGAGTTACAATGATACTTGAACCAGCAAAATCTTTTATTGCTGTTGTAAGTGCTTCAATAGACTCAATATCCAAGTGATTTGTAGGTTCATCAAGAAATAGTAGATTTACATCTTTTGCTATAATTTTTCCTAGCATTACCCTACTTTTTTCTCCACCAGATAAAAGTGAGATTTTTTTCTTTGCATTATCTCCACTAAACATCATAATTCCACAAATATTTCTTATTGTTGATTCAGCTAACTTCACATTTACAGAGTGAATTTCATCCATAATTGTATTGTTCATATTTAAATGGTTTATATTTGTTTGTCCAAAATGCCCAAAAACTGTACTTGGATGATATTCAATATTTCCACTTAAAGCTTTTAACTCACCTGCAATTACATTTAAAAGTGTTGATTTTCCTTTTCCATTTTTTCCTATAATTCCCAAAGTTTCACCACGACTTAGTGCAAAAGTTATATCTTTAAAAAGTAGATTTTCTTTTGTATATCCAAAACTTACATCTTTTACTTCAAGTAAAAACTTGGCACTTGTATCTTTGTAGTTAAAATCAAATTTTAAATCTTTGTCATATTCAATATCTTCTAAAATATCCATTTTTTCAAGTATTTTTACTTTCGATTGAGCTAAAGTAGCTGTTGCTGCCCTTGCTTTGTTTTTAGCGATGAACTCTTCTAAATCTTTGATTTTTTTCTCTTGAGCAATTTTTTGCTTTTCATAATGCTCTTCATTTGCTTCTAATTGTTCAAAGAATTTTTGAGTTCCACCAGCAATAATAAAAGCATTTTTTCTAATAATCCCCATAGTATGAGTACAAACACTATTCATAAAATCTCTATCGTGAGTGATAAGTATAACTTCACCATCAAAGCTTTTTAAAAACTCTCTAAGCCAACGAATAGAAAGGATATCTAGGTAGTTTGTAGGCTCATCAAGAAGTAACATATTTGGTTCAGTTAAAAGTAATTTTGCTAAATTGATTCGTATTTGGTAACCACCAGAAAAAGATTTTGGCTCTTTTTGTAAATCTTCTTCACTAAATCCAAGTCCAAAAAGTATTTTTTCAGCTTTATAAATATTGTATTTATCATCTTCATTTAAAGCCAAAGCTGTTTCATCTATCAAAGTTTTTTCTGTAAAATCAAAATATTGTTTTAAAGCACCTATTTTATAATTTTTTGGTGTTGCTATATCTCCACTATCTTGATGTTCTTCACCAAGGATAAGTTTGAACAATGTAGATTTTCCAGTTCCATTTCTCCCAACTAGTCCAACTTTATCACCTTTATTTAGTCGTAAGTTTAAATCACTGTAAAGTTGGCTTGTTGGATAACTTTTTGATATGTTTATTAGTTCTATCATATTTTTCTCTTTTTTATTTTTTAGGGCGAGATTATATTAAATTTTTAGTTATAGAGAGTTTATTTGAGATTTTTATTAAGAACTATTTTCTTAAAATCTAATTTTAAGTATAAAATCCGTATTATATATAAATAAATTTCGTAATATTACTTTATAAAATCCGTAATAATATATAAACATTTCGTAAAAGAAGAAAAATGATAGAAAGAAAATTAGAAAAAACAATAATACAAATGTTAGATACATTTAGAATAGTATCTATAAATGGTCCTAGACAATCAGGTAAAACAACACTTCAAAAAAAAATAGCAAAAAATAAAAATATGAAATACTATACTTTTGATGATATAGATGTTTTTAGCACAGCAAATAACGACCCAAAAGGCTTTATTCAATATATTTCAAAAGATGAAAGTATTGCTCTTGATGAAGTTCAAATGATACCAGAGATAATATTGCCAATTAAAATAAGTGTAGATGAACAAAATAAAAAAGGTATGTTTTTACTAACAGGAAGTTCAGATATGTTTAAAAACTCTAAAATAAAAGAGTCTTTAGCTGGAAGAATGGTAAGTTTTAATCTATATCCATTATCATATAGTGAAATAAACCATAGAGATATAAATATTATTGATAAACTTTTTAGTGATGATTTTAATTATTTTGATATAGATTTTGAAACTATTTCCAAAGAAGAGTTTATAAGTGCAGTTATAAATGGTGGATACCCAGAAGTTTATAATCTACCATTAAAAACAAAAAAAGCTTGGTATGATTTTTATATAAAAGCAAGAATTACAAAAGATATAGCATCTATTGAGAATGTACAAATAGACACTCTTTCAAACTTAGCCAAACTTTTAAAAATACTCGCAGGACAAGTTGGTTCTCTTGTAAACTATACAAATATTTCAAAAAGTATAGGAATTGCAGATAAAACTGTGGCAAAATATATAAAAATATTAGAAGCTTTGTATATAGTAAAACTTGTCCCATCGTACTCCAACAATATATTAAAACAAGTAACAAAAAGCCCAAAAGTACATTTTATAGACTCTGGACTTGCAAGTTTTTTATTAAATGCTACGATTGAAGCTTCTATGATTGGTAAAAATGAGCATTTAGGAAATCTGGTAGAAACTTTTGTGTATAGTGAACTTATAAAACATCAAGCAAATGCAAATGAAGATGTAGAAATATACCATTTTAGAGATAGTTCTCAAAAAGAGGTTGATTTTGTGCTTGAATCAAATCTTGGTGATATTGTTGCAATTGAAGTAAAATCTGGTACAAATATAAAAAATGAAAATTTTAAAGGTTTACTAACTCTTGCTAAAACTATAAAAAGCAAGAATTTTAGAGGGATTATTTTTTATGGTGGAGATAAAGTTTTACCATATAAAATTGAAGATTATCAATTTTGGTTAATCCCTTTGAAAGTGTTGATTTAACTTATAAATAGTAATAATTTTTCGTTATACCTAATGTACAAAAGAAAATCCATTAAGGATAAAATATATACATATTATTAAAAATATAAATGTAAGAAATGTTACAAATAAACTCTCAAGATTTTTTATTTTGTTATGTTTATAGAAAATATTTTTCTCTTTTTTCTTCAATTTCATATAAAATATTATCCAATAAGAACTTAATAAAGCAAATTATTTGCCTTTATATACATATAAAACAAAATTATTATCGAATTTTATTTATATAATTAATTTTATATCATCTTTGTATGAAACTAACCCAACAAGATATAGCGAGAATATTAAATATTACCCCAATGACACTAAGAAATTGGAAAAAAGATAAACCAAGACTTTATGAAATAGTTATGAAAGGTTTTGCATTTGAAGAAGCAGTAAAAAAAGCTCAACAAAATGCAGATGAACTAAAAGAGTTAGAAGAGAAATTTAAAATTAAAAAATAAAGTAGCAAAAGCTACTTTAAAAGGTTTTCAAAACTATATGTTTCATTTTCATTTGGAATTATATGTTTTAAAACTCTTGAATATTTTCCTACAAATTCAACTTTTGGATATTTATTTGCAACTTTTAGCAAAATTTCATTTTGTCTTAACCAATCAAGCTCAACTGGAACTCCATCTATCCAAGCACAAGTTGTAAGTAAATCATCAATTCCATCTAAATTTACATTGATATTTTTACTATATTTTGCATAAAGTTTTAAATATGCTGTTTCAACACTTTGTGGTTTTGTATCTTCAAAAATAAATACAACTTTAAAATCATCAGGACTAAGTCCACTTTCTATTGGTAAAGATGCTAAAGTTGATATAACTTGCAAGTTTTTATGTTGCTCTTTTTCTTCATAAAATGGTTTATAACTCTCTACACAATATGACAAAAAACTATCAGTCAAATCAAAAACTGCTTCACTTTTTGTTGTATCAAGTACAACTCCACTTTGTTTTATAGCATTTAAAAAAATTGCTGCACTTGCACTATTTTCATTCCAGTTTATAGTAGGATATGTAACTTCTAAGATACTATTTTTATTCAAAACTCCTCTGCTTACTCTAGCTATTGCAAATGCTAGTGGCTCTTTGTACCAACTTTGTTTTTTTATATCTTCAACTAAATTTTTAAAATCATCTTTTGTAGTTACCATTTTATCTCCTTTGTTTTGTTGATTTTACTAAATTTTTAATAAATAGTATCCATATCTATGGAAGCATCACTTGATTTTATAGAGTGTAAAGCTTTTAATAGTGCTTTTGTATTGTTTGAACGAAGTAAAATCTCATATCGGTATTTGTTTGCGATTTTAAAAATAGCACACTCTCCAAAACCTATAACTTCAATATCTTGTATAGTTTTAAATATATTTACAGCTTCAAAAGTTTCATCTTTTGCTTTTAAGCCATTTTTATTTGAAAAAACTACACGTGCAAGTTTTACAAAAGGCGGATATAAATCTTTTCTAAACTCCATCTCACTTTGTAAAAATTCCAAATAGTTTGATTCTTCCAAATAGTATTTGAAAAAATCTTCATTTTTTGTCTCAATTATAACTTCACCAAATCCACTTCTTCCACTTCTTCCTGATATTTGAATAAGTAAAGATAAAGCTTTTTCTCTAGCTTTATATGAATTCATATTTAAAACAAAATCTATTCCTAAAACAACTGCTAGTTTTACATTGTGATAATCATGCCCTTTTGAAAGCATTTGAGTACCAACTAAAATATCTATTTTATTGTCATTAAAATCTTTTAGTGTACTTTTCAATACTTTTTCACTTTTTATCTCATCTTTATCAAACCGTTTTATAACTTTATTTGGAAATTCTAGTTTTAAAAACTCTTCAATTTCGGCTGTTCCAACTCTATGATTTTTGATGATTCCAGTTTTACAAGAGGGGCAAAACTCTGGTATTTTTTGAGTATATCCACAATAGTGGCACTTCAATGCCAAATCATTTTTATGTAAACTCATAGAAACACTACAAAATGGACATTCAACACTTTTCCCACAATCAAAACATATCTGATGTTTAAAATTTGCACGAGTTGGCAAAAAAACTATTGCTTGATTCCCACTTTTTAAAGTATTATCTATTTTAGCTAAGCTTTTGGGACTGATTGTTTGGCAATTTGCTTCAAAAATATACTCTTTTTTTGTCTCAAAAAATGTCTTGTCAAGGTTAAAATATGGTATTTTGTAAAAAGAACCAATAGATGGTGTTGCACTTCCTAAAATAAGTCTTATATCATACTTTTTAGCTATGTAAATACTTAAATCTTTTGCATTATATCTTGGAGTTTGATCACTTTTATATGAATCATCATGTTCTTCATCTACAATAATTAGTTTTAGATTTGAATATGGTAAAAAGAGTGCTGATCTTGCTCCTGCGATTAATTTTATACTTCCTTTTTGAAGTCCTAAAAGTATCTCTTTTTTCTTTTTAGCACTTATTTTTGAGTGCCAGATAGCAACACAATCTCCAAAAACTTTCTCCAATCTTTTTTGCATTTGTGGAGTTAAAGATATTTCAGGCATCAAAAGTATAGCTTGAGAGTTGTTTTTTAAATTTTCTTCAATAGTTTTTATATATATTTCAGTCTTTCCAGCTCCAGTTGAAGCAAAAAGTAAAGCTTGTTTTTTTTCATCTAAAAACTCTTTTGCTTTTTGTTGAAAACTTGATAATTTAATTGAACTATCTATGTTTAAATCAATATTTTCATCTTTTATATTTTTATTGAATCCTTGAAAAATACTCAAAGCATAACCAAGAGAACAAACATAATATTTTGATATAAAAGTTGCTATTTCAATCATATAAACAGAGTAAAATTCATCACAAATTTCTAAAATATTGCTACAGTTAAACTCTGGTTTTTCAACCTCTTTTATAACAACTGCCTCAATAAAATTTTTCCTATTTGCAAGTTGCACTAAAACTTTTGAACCAATCAAAATATCATCTTTACTTTGAAAAGTAAGATTTTGCAAAGGCGATTTCAATATAGCAAGTTCATAATAATTCATTCTAACTCTTTACAATCTATTTCTTTACTTGAACAGATAAAATCACCATTGTCTAAATAAAACTCATAAGTTTTTGAAGAAGTAAAAAATATATATTTACTATTTGATACTTTTGCCCAAGAGCCTTTTTCTTTATCTTTTGTTGATGTAGATATGATAGGCATTTTTAAAATATTTGAAAACAAATCTTCATTTTTTATATCTATTTTAGCACTATCTAAAGAATTTATATAACTATTTTCTTGTGCTAAAACCCTTTTTGTCTTCTCTTTTTGCAAAGCATTTTTTATTAAAACTATATCTGATTTCAATTTCAAAATATCATTTTTTTCTAAATAAACACTCATTTTTGGTAAAATAAAAGATAATAAAATAGCCACTATTACAATGGTTATGACGATTTCCAAAGTTGAAAATGCTTTGAGTTTAAACTCCTGCAAGTTTATTTGCAATATCCTCAACCTCTTTTTTAAAAGTTCTATACTCTTGAGTAAGTTTTAAATATGCAAGTAATAAAGCTTTTGTTTCATTGTTTTTATTTATATCTAAATACTTGCAAAGCTCTTGTTCAAGCTCTTCATCAGCTGTTATCGTATAAGCCATATTATTTATATGAAAAGTTAGTTCTTTAGTCACTTTTGAGCCTTTATAAGTGTTAGTGTACTATCTATTTTTAAAATCATATCTTGATTATTTCTTTCTAATTTATCATTTTCATCTATCAATTCTTGAATTTGTTGCTCCAAAGCTATTTTTTCAAGTTTTAATTTTTCATGTTCATACAGTAAATTATCAATTCTATCATTTAAAATTTTAATAATTTCCATTCTTTTTTCCAAATTATTTATGATACAAACTCTTCTAAATTATCATCTTTAATATAAACTTTTGCAATTTCATAAAGTGTTGCAACAGATTTTCCCCACGCTGAGTAATTGTTTACTTCTTCAGCAGAAATTCCAAAGTCTTTTGCTAATTTATCTATCACAATTTGTTCATTTATATTGAAATTTCTATCAATATGTATTAAAATCATCAACTCTAAGATAACTATTTTTTTACTTTTTAAGCTTTTAAAATTTTTTAAAGTATCTTCTAAACTAAAACTACTAATATCAAAAGAATCAATATTTTCAATACCCATTTCATCACAATACTCTAATATAATATCTTCTTCATCTTTTCCAAAATTATTATCAATTCTTGCTAAATAGTGTGCTAGTTGTAAAAAGGCAAATTTTTCTCTTGCTTGAAGTTTCATCAATAACATATTTTATATCCTATAATTTTTATAATATTCCCTTATTATAGTATATTTTTTCTAATTTGTGGTAAACATAAATTTCAATTTTTATTATTTAATTCTTATTTTAGGATTCTATAAAAATAAATTTATATTTAATTTATAAAATATTAGTTTTTAAAACAATAAAAATGTAACTAAATGAATATTTCAAATAAGATTCTTTTATCTTATTTATAACTTTTTCTTTTTTTAATCTTGTTATAAGTAACTTGTTTATATTTTAAAATAATTATTTAAACTCCATCAAAGGAACCCTATGCTGAAAAATGTTTCTACTAGAAAAAAGTTATTTTTGTTGCCGATAGTATTTGTTGTTGTAATTATTGCATGTACCTCGATATTTCTGTATTTTGAGAGCAATGCAAGTAAAAGACAAAATGTCGTTAAACAAACAGATGTATTAATACAACAAATGTTAAAAGGGCGAATTTCTGTTTATCAATTCTTACAAAATCCAGATCAACAAGCTGTATTAAATGTTAGAAATAATTTTTCAGAACTTCAAGAAAATCTTAGAGATTTGAAAACTAAATTAATAGAAGAAGACAATATAGTTTTAGTTGGAGAACTTTTAGATTTATCTGGAAGATATTTATATCTATTTGACAGAATGTATCCTATAAAAATTGATGAATCAAATGGAAATTTAGAAAATAAAGAAAAACTTCCAAATAGTATAAAAGAAATTGCAAATGTAGGTCTTATATTAGAAGATAAATTAAATTTGATAAGTATAAAATCTGCTGAACTAAGAGATAAAACAATTAAAGAGATGGATATTGCGCTTATTATAACTATCTTGTTATCTATAATTTTCTTTGCAACTTTCTCATTGTATCTTGCAAATGAACTCATTAAATCTTTAGCCAATTTTGAAAAAGGGCTATTGAGTTTTTTTGATTTTATCAATAAAAATAGTAATGCTAAAATAGAATATTTGGATGATAGTTCAAAAGATGAATTCGGTACTATGGCAAGAGTTGTAAATGAAAATATTGAAAAAACTAAAATAACTTTAGAATCCGACAAAAGATTTTTAAGTGAAATTGATGCAATTGCAGAAGATATAAAAAATGGTTTTTTAAATAAAAGACTAAATAATAAAGCTGAATCTCACAATCTTGAATCTCTAAGAGAACATTTAAATGATATGTTTCATAGTTTACAAATAAAAATTTGTACAAATATAAATCATGTTACACAAGCACTTGAAAGCTATGCAAAACTAGATTTTACATATAGAATACCTAATTGTAGAAGTGGTGTTACTACGGGATTGAATAAACTTGCAGATATTATAAGTGAAATGTTAGTGGATAATAAATCAAATGGTTTAACATTAAATGAAACTAGTATGATTTTATTAAAAAATGTTGATATTTTAAATAAAAATTCAAATGAAGCAGCGGCTGCTTTAGAAGAAACAGCGGCTGCAATAGAAGAGATTACAAGTAATATTTCAAGTAATACAAATAATGTTATTCAAATGTCAAAAATAGCTTCAAATGTTACATCTTCGGCTAATCAAGGTGAAAAATTAGCAAATCAAACAACACAGGCTATGAATGAACTTGATAAAGAAGTAAATGCCATAAATGAAGCAATAAGTGTAATTGACCAAATAGCATTCCAAACAAATATTCTAAGTCTAAATGCAGCAGTTGAAGCAGCAACAGCAGGAGAAGCTGGAAAAGGATTTGCAGTTGTTGCACAAGAAGTTAGAAATCTAGCTTCAAGAAGTGCTGAAGCTGCACGTGAAATAAAAAACCTAGTTGAAAGTGCAACTTTAAAAGCAGATCAAAGTAAAAAAATAGCCGAAGATATGATAATTGGTTATAAAGATTTAAGCGAAAATATAGATGCAACAATAGAACTAATAAAAGGGGTTGAAGCTTCAAGTAAAGAACAACTTACTGGAATTGAACAAATAAATGATACTGTAAGTTCTTTAGATAGTCAAACTCAACAAAATGCAGCTATTGCAACTCAAACTTATGATATTGCTGTTCAAACAGATACTATGGCTAAGTTAATTGTTGCAAATGCTGATGATAAAGAATTTATAGGAAAAAATGAAGTAAAAGCTAAAGTACTTTCTAATAATCAAGAAATTAAAATTCCAAATATAGCTAAAACAGAGATAAAAAAAATAGCTCCTCAAAAAAAAGAAAATGACGAGGAATGGACAAGTTTTTAAAACTTGTCTATTTTAGATTATTTTGAACTTCTACCTAAAAACTCTGAAGCTTCTGTAATTATCATAAAAGCATCTGGATCATATTTACTTATCAAGTTTTTTAGCAAATCAATCTTACTAGCTTCAACTGTAACATAAATAATAGTTTTATTTTGTCCTTGATGAAGTCCAATTCCAGTTAAAATAGTACCATGCTCTTCAATTCTTTCTCTGATTTGCTCTTTTAAAACTTCTACATTATTTGAAACAATATTTACTATTTTCTTTGAAGGTCGCCCTGTTAAAATCATATCTATAACTCTTATTCCAACATAAACACTAAGCATACTATAAAGTGATTTATCTATATCGTTATATACAAAAACTGAAGCAAACATAATAGTTGCATCAATAGCCAATAAAACTTCAGCTGCTTTGAATTTTGTCTTTTTAGCAACTATTTCTCCAACAACCGAAGTACTTCCAGTTGAAGCTCTTCCTTTTATAACTAATCCTACACCTAAACCTATAAAAATCCCACCAAAAATAGCTGCTAATAAAATATCATTTGTCATGGCTTTTATTTGTAAAATTTCTTTAAATATATCCGTAAAAGTTGATAGAAGAATAACAACAATAAAAGTCTTAAATAAATAGTATTTTCCAAAATAAATATAAGACATAATCAAAAATGGAATACTAACTATCGCCATAAAAATACCTAAAGTGATTTGAGGGAAAAGTGCATGTAAAAGTAAAGAAATACCTACTCCACCACCTGTAATTATCTGATTTGGAGATAAAAAGCACACTGTTCCAAATGCCATTGCTAATGAACCCAAAACTATAAATATATAATGTTTTAAATTTATTTTTTTCATATTTTTCCTAAATTTTAATTTAATAATTTACCAGCTAAATACCCACTTGAAAAAGACCATTGAAGATTATATCCACCACATGGTCCATCAATATCAACTACTTCTCCACAAAAATATAAACCATCTATTAAACGACTTTGCATAGTTTTAGAATCTATTTCTTTTAGGTTTATTCCACCTCTTGTAATCATAGCTTGTTTAAATCCATCATGACCTATAATAGTAAAAGGAGTCCAAGATAAGGTTTTGATTAACTTTTCTCTTTTAAAACCTTCAATTTGTTTAAATCGTAAATGTGAATCTATTTGACAGATATTTAAAATCTCATTTGCTACACTACTTGCTAGTAATGTTTCTAAATTTTGTAAGATATTATTTTGTGGATTTTTTACTATTTCATCTTTTAAATGCTTATAAATCTCTTCTTCATTTTTACCTTTTAAGAAACTTATCAAAAGTGGAACTTCATCAAATTTTGCTAAAATTGGAGTTATTTCTCTAGCAAAATCTAAGATTACTGGACCTCTTAGCCCTTGAGCCGTAAATATCAAATCACCCACTAACTTTAAATTTTTATATTTTGGAATATTTACTTTTAAAATAGCTTTTGAAATAGTATCAGCTTTGCAAGATGCAAAGTTTTTCTCTTTTGTAAAAAGTGGCATCATAGCTGGATGAGTTTGTGTGATTGTGTGAGAAAAATTTGAAGCAAACTTATATCCATCTCCAGTTGCTCCAAGTGTTGGATAACCTAAACCACCAGTTGCTATTATGATATTTTTTGCCCTAAAAGTTTCATTTAAAGTTTTTACTTCAAAAAGTTCTTCATCTTTTTTTATTTCCAATATCTCTATTGAAGTTTTTACCTCAACTTTTTGGTTTTCTAACTCTTTACTTAAAGCTTCTAATATGATAGTTGAACTATGATTTATAGGAAATATTCTAAAACCATCTCTTGCAATAGTTTCAACTCCAATAGAAGCAAAAAAATCTTGCAAATCTTTTTGACTAAATTCATCTAAAGCACTTTGGATGAATCTTCCATTTTTGCCAAATTTAGCTACAAATTCATCTTGGCTTAGAGTATTCGTAAGATTGCATTTTCCACCACCAGTTGCTTTTAATTTACTTGCAATTTTAGGAAGTTTTTCCAAAAGTAAAACTCTATTATTATTTTTGGCACAACTTATACTAGCCATTATTCCAGCAGCTCCTGCACCAACAACTACACAATCATAAATATTTTTCAAAATAAACCTTTTTTTAAATAGTTGAAATTTTAGCTAGTTATTACAAATTTATCAATTTGATATATAAAAATCAATAGTAGTATTTTCTACTTTTCATTAAATCTTTAGGTTTGATTCCAAAAAATTGGATAAATGCAGTTGAAAAGTTTTGTTGATGTTTGTATCCAACAAAATGTGAAATTTCAGAGATAGAAAATTCGCTAGTTTCTAATAAATATTTTGCATAAGTCATTTTTTGTTCTAGTATTAGTTGTCCTATTGTAGTTTTAAACAATTGTTTAAAACCATATTTCAGTTTAAATTCATTTAAAGCCACTTTTCTTGAAAATGTCATCAAATCTGAGAAATCATTTTCTAATAAAATAAAATTTCGCACCTTATGTAGAGCTTCTATATCATCTTGAGTTAATTTAACTGTTTTATATTTTTCATTTTCTTCTTTATTTAACATTTCACTAAATTCATTGTAAATTAGCTCTAAAACTTTACTTTGCAAATATATATTTTGAAGTTCACCTTCAAAAGGTGAATTATACAAATCATTTGCAAGATGAATATTTTTTGAAGTTTGATTTTTTAAAGTTATACTAGGAAGTGAAGCAAAATCTTTTGAGTGAATCTCAAGAAGTTTAGAGAAGTTCTTTTCAAGAAAATCTTTTTTTATCATTATTTCTATTGATTTAGAAGAGTTTTCATTGAAAGTTGAGATTACATTACATTCATCTACATATTTGATATAAGAACTATTTACTCTTACAGTTTCTATCTTTTTTGAATTTTTATTTTGAGATTTTATACTTCCTTGCAATATTACATTTATAAATAAACTATCGAATTTAGAATTGGTTTCAATTGAATATTTTTTATTTAATTTAGAAATAGATTTAAAAAGATAGATATTTTCCGAGATAATATTTTTTTCTGAAAACATATATCCTAAATTATTTGGCAATGAAAATAAGTTTTTTTCAGATGATGAAGAAGATATAAACTCATTCATATTTTCAAATGAAAATCTATTTAGCACTTTTTCCATAAAAACTAATCCTTATATAAGAAACTATTCCTTGAAACAAATAGTGTTTATCATTATAATTCAAACTTATTTAAAATCGGGTGAAAGGAATAAAAATGGAAAGAAAGTTAATACTTGCATCACTATTTGTAAGTTCACTGTTATATGCAAAT
>NZ_PDKB01000018.1 GCF_003316695.1 Aliarcobacter vitoriensis | reverse complement strand
AAAGAAAAGATGCAGAAAATGTAAGTTTTGAAATGCCAACTTCGGAAAAAACAAAACTAAATTCTCAAGCTTTAAATATCTCTTATGAAACAGAAAAAGTAAAATTTGACTCAACTACAACTCATAAAAAAACAAATTTTATTGGAGATTATGATACAGATTATAAAGCCAATAACAATGATGATGGATTAAGACAATATAACTATGCAGACATAGATACTTGGACTCAAGAGTTAAAGCTTTCAAGTAAAAATCAAGATATAAAATGGGTAACTGGATTATATTTTGATAAAGAAGAAAGAGACCAAGGTCCTTATGGTGAAGATAGATTTTATAATTTAAATGATGGAACAGGAACTTATGTACCAGGAATATATCACTCTAATAGCGATTCCCTTACAAATAGTAAAACTTATGCTATCTTTGGACAAACAATGATTCCTTTAGGAGAAAGTTTTGAATTAACTTTAGGTGGAAGATATCAAAAAATAAAAAAAGATATAAGTGCAGATGTAAGACAAACTTTTACAAATACATTACATTATCAATTACCTAATTTTAATTATAGCAATGAAAAAACTTGGAATAGTTTTTTACCAAAAGCTGCACTTTCATATAAAATCAATGACAATCTTACAACTTATGCTTCAATATCAAAAGGTTATATGCCAGGTGGATTTAACTTTTTCCCAAGTTCTACATCAGATGCTGATAATACTTTTGAAGCACAAAAATCAATAAATTATGAAATTGGAGCAAAATATATAGGAGATAATTTTGCAATTAATACTGCAATATTTAGAATGGATATAAAAGATATTCATATTTATAAAATTGACCCTATTACAAATAATTATGCAACAGATAATGCTAAAAAAGCTCACTCGCAAGGTATAGAAATTGATGGAACTTATTTTTTAACTGATAATTGGAGTGTTTCAGGTGCAGTTGGATTAGTACAAGCAAAATATGATGATTATGATGGTGGAGTTAGAAAATATGATGGAGAAAAGGTAGAAAATACTCCAAACTATACTGCTAGTCTAGGAATATCTTATTTAGCTGATAGTGGACTTTATGGAAGAGTTGATTTAAGTGCAAGAGGAACAACATATTATTATGATGCTGTAAAACATGAAATGCTAAAAGATGATGGTGGAATAATATCTAATGCAAAAATTGGCTATAAATTAAAAGATTGGGATATTTATAGTTATATAACAAATATTACAGATGAAGGTTATGTAGCTGGATATTCTGCAAAAGAAGGATTTGTGGTAGCTGGATTTAATGAACCAAGAAGATTTGGAATTGGTGCAATTTATAAATTTTAAAATAAAAAAACAAAGGATAAAAAATGAAAAATTTAAAAAAATTAGTGTTTATTAGTACAATATTGTCTTTAGGTTTTACGAATCTAAATGCTCATAATTTTTGGGTAAACTCTTTTGAGTCATTTTCTCATAAACCAGGTCATATTATCGTTGGTTTGGCTTGGGGTCATTCAATGCCAATGGATGATATTTTAAACTCTCCAAATGGTAAAGTTATTGTAGAAGAATTTAAAATAACTTCACCAAATGGTGAAGTTATAAATCTTGATATTCCAAGCAGTGAACCTCAAGAAGCAATTAAAAAAGCTAATAATTTTGATGTTTTTAGTGCAGATATGGGATTACAAAAAATTGCATTAAAAGAGAATAGTCAAAAAGGTGTTTATAAAATAGAAGCAAAAAGTAAACCTACTTTTTATACTCAATATATAGATACAAAAGGTAATACAAGATTAAAATTAACAACTTTAGATAAACTCAATGATATACAAAAAATTTTAATGTCTGTTAAATTTGAAGCTTTTGCAAAATCTTATTTGACTATTGACAAATGGGAAGAACAAAAAGCAACAAATAAAGGACTTGAAATCATCCCAAAAACAGATTTATCAAATGTAAAAGTTGGGGATTTAGTAGAATTTGAAGTTTTATTTGAAGGAAAACCTTTAAATGTAAGTGCTTCTAGCATAGATTTTATAACTGCTAGTAGTAACTCTTTTGGTCAAAATGACGGTTTTTCTTTAATGTCATATATAGAAAATGGAAAAGCACAGTTTAGAGTACAAAGTGTAGGACAATGGAGAGTTTCTTGCAGTCATAAAGATAGTGTATCAAAAGATGGAGTTTTAAAAGATCTGTTTGGTAAAGTAGAGTATGTTTTCAATGCATCTACAATTACTTTTAATGTAAAAGAATAACCTTAATATATTTTTGTATCAATCTTATAAATGAACAAAGATTGATACAAAATCTCACATTATAAAAATATAAAATCAATAGTAGTATTTTCTGTTTTTCATAAAATCCTTTGGTGGAAATCCAAAAAACTTAACAAAAGCATTTGTAAAACTTTGTTGATGTGCATAGCCAACAAAATAAGAAATTTCAGATATAGAAAATTCACTAGTTTCTAGTAAATATTTTGCATAAGTCATTTTTTGTTCTAGTATTAATTGTCCTATTGTTGTATTAAATAACTGTTTAAAGCCATACTTTAGTTTGAACTCATTTATTCTTACTTTTTTTGAAAAAGTAATCAAATCTGAAAAATCATTTTCTAATAAAATAAGATTTCTCACTTTATGTAAAGCTTCAATATCATCTTGATTTAGTTTAACTTTTCTATCATTTTCTTCTTTATTTAGTATTTCACTAAATTCATTGTAAATTAGCTCTAAAACTTTACTTTGTATATAAATATTTTGTAATTCTCCATCAAAAGATGAATTATACAAATCATTTGCAATACGAATATTTTTTGAAGTTTGATTTTTCAAAGTTATACTAGAAAGAGAAGAAAAATCTTTTGAGTGAATATCAAGAATTTTAGATAAGTTTTGTTCTATAAAATGATTTTTTATATATATACTAATTCCAGATGATCTATCCAAATTCGTTGTCATATCATATTCATTTATGTATGCTATTTTTATATCATTTTTTTTCAAAATTTCTTTTTTATTTAAAAAATTATCCTTATATACTATTTCTCCATCTAAAATAATAGAGATAAAAAGCCCACTAACTTTTTGATTTGATTGAACAACTACATTTTGATTCATTGAAGATTGTGTTTTAAACAAAATAATATCATCTGAAATTATAGATTTATTTGCTTCTATTAAACTATTATTGTCTTCAGAATTTATAGAATATTGGCTACTTGGTTTTATGTTTTTTAAAAGTTCATCTATGTTATTTATATTTATACGATAAGACATTTTACACCTTACTACTAAAATTTAATCCTTCTAAAGGAAGTTTTTACTTGAAACTAACAATATTTATCATTATAATTCAAACTCATTAATATATTGATTAAAGGAATGAAAATGGAAAAGAAGATAATTTTTATATCTTTATTTGTAAGTTCATTAATATTTGCAAATGAAACTACAAAGCTAGAAGAAATAACAGTTAGTGCAAATAAAATGGAGGAAAATATAAAAGATGTTCCTCAAAGTATCTCTGTAATATCTGAAGAAGAGATTGAACAAAAAGGTATAAAAACTGTTCAAGATATAATAAAAGAAATTCCAAATATGAGTATAAATCCTATGGTTGGAAATGGTGTTTCATTTAGAGGCTTAAATGGTACTGTATTTGGAAATACTAATCCAGTTATTATTTATGTAGATGGGGTTCCATATTATGATATGTTAGATTTTAATCCAAGTTTAGCAGATGTAGAACAAGTTGAAGTTTTAAGAGGTCCACAAGGAACACTATATGGGAAAAATGCAAATGGTGCAGTTATAAATATAGTTACAAAAGCCCCAACAAATAAATGGAAAGCAAAAATTGGAACAGAATTTGGAAACCAGAACTATTCATATACTACTATAAATACAAGCGGAGCAATCATTGATGATAAACTATATGCAGGAATTAATGGCTCTTATATGCATGATGATGGTTGGATAAAAAACAACTATTCAGGAATGAATAAAAATGCCAATAGAAAAGAAGATAGAGAAACAAGTGCTTATTTAATGTTTAAACCGACAGATAATTTTTCTGGAAAATTAACAATCTCTGATAATTATGAAAGAAGAAATTTTATTGATGGTTTTGCAGCACCAACTGGTGTTAGAATAAATAGTTTAGATAGAGATAATGAAAAAAATGTTAGTTTTGATATGCCAACTTTAGAGAAAATAAAAGTAAAATCTCAAGCTTTAAATCTATCTTATGAACTTGACAAAGTTAAATTTGAATCTGTTTCAACACATAAACAATCTATTTATGATGCAATATTTGACACAGATTATTTAGCATACAATGCAAATGATGGCTCAAAACAATGGAATTATACAGATAGTGATATTTGGGCTCAAGAACTTAAAATATCTAGTAAAAATCAAGATATAAAATGGGTAACTGGACTGTATTTTGAAAAAGAAGAAAAAGATATGCCAAAAGGTGGATATGCATTTGCTGCTGGTAGTGATAACTTTGTTTCTAAAAGAAATGGAGAAACATATGCTATTTTTGGTCAAACTATGATTCCTTTAGGTAATAGTTTTGAATTAACTTTAGGTGGAAGATTACAAAAAATTAAAAAAGATATTGATCTTATGAAATATAGTAATTGGGGTGGATTTGAATCAACTATGCCATATAAAGATGAAAAAACTTGGAATAGTTTTTTACCAAAAGTTGCTCTTACATATAAGATAAATGACAACTTAACAACTTATGCTTCAATATCAAAAGGTTATATGCCAGGAGGACATAACTATTTTCCTAATACTCCAAATAGTAGTCCAAATACTTTTGAACCTGAAAAAAATATAAGTTATGAAATAGGAGCAAAATATATAGGTGATAATTTTGCTTTGAATACAGCAATTTTTTATATGAATATCGAAGATTTTCAAGTATATACACAAGGAATAGCAGGATATGACACTAGCAATGCTAAAAAAGCTCACTCTCAAGGTATAGAACTTGATGGAACATATTTTATAACAGACAATTGGAGTATATCAGGAAGTTTAGGATTAATCCAATCAAAATATGATGATTATTTTGATGGTGTAAATAAATATGATGGAGAAAAAATAGAAAATACTCCAAATTATACAGCAAATTTAGGAATTTCATATTTAGCTAATAGTGGAATATATGGAAGGTTAGATTTAAATGCAAGAGGTACTACTAACTATTTTGTTATTACACAAGGAGCATTCCAAAAAGCTGATGGTGGGATCACAGCAAATGCAAAAATTGGATATAAAATAGGAGATTTTGATATATATGCTTTTGGTAAAAATATAACAAATGAAGATTATATTACTTCTGTATATTCAAATATAATCACTTTTAATGAACCAAGAAGATTTGGTATTGGTGCAATTTATAAGTTTTAACAAATTTTAAAAAGCAACAAAATAAGAATATTATTATATTTTTGTATCAATCTTATAAATGAACGAAGATTGATACAAAATCTCACATTGTAAAAACATATAACAAACATTTACTCATATATTCTTTTTTTTAAATAAATTTTAGTATTATAAAAACTTGATTTTAAATACATAGGATTGTTGTGCATATTTTTTTTATTTCTCTCTTTTTATCATTAAATTTATCTGCGATTACTAATTTTTTTGAAAACAATTCTACTATTAAAGAAGCAAAAAATGAAAAGATAGCACTTCTTACTTTTGATGATGGTCCAATACGTGCAACAAAAAACATTTTAAAAGTAGTAAAAGAAGAAAGTATCCCTGTAACTATGTTTTTTATTGGTTATCAAGTAGAAAATGCAAATAATATTTATAAAAAAGCTCTAAAAGAATCAAATATTACTATTGCAAATCATACATATTCTCATGCAAACAATAGATATAAAGAGTTTTATAGCAACCCTACTTCAGTTCTTGAAGATATAAAAAAATCAAACTCTTTAATGTCAAACAATGAAAAATCTATTTTACCAGTTCGTCTTGCAGGAAGAAATGTTTTTAGACTATCAGAAATAAAAATAAATGATTATGCAATATCAAAAGAACAAACAAATATAGAAACTGTTGCTTATGATGATATTTTTAATGAAGGTTTTCATATTTATGGCTGGGATTTAGAATGGGAATATGATGTAGATGGAGAACCAAAACAGACTCCAGAACAAATATTTTACTCTATGGAAAAGATTTACAAAAGTAAATTAACTATCAAAGAAAATAAAGTAATCCTTTTGATGCATGATATTATGTTTTCTAGCCATTTTGAAGGTGAAGAAAATCTAAAAACTTTAATAACTCTTTTAAAAAACAGTGGTTGGAGTTTTGAGAGTATCGAAAATTACTAAAATTACTCAATAATTTTTATTTTATTAGGAAAGATTGTATATTATTCCACTTTAAAAAATCAATTAAAGGATTTTAATGGCTGGGATATTAGGCTATTTATCTATCTTAGCAGATGATATTGGATCACTTGCAGGAAAAACTATGGCAACAACTGCCAAATCACTTGCAACTTCACTTGATGATATTGGACTGCTTTTTGATGATATTGCAACTTATACAAAACTTGCAAGTGTAAAATCAAGTGGGCTTTTAGTTGATGACCTTGCAGCTATTGCAAATTTTACAAATGAAACAACTTCACAAATTTTAAAAAAAGAGTTAGAAAAAGCAAAATCTGTTGAAGATTTACAAGAAAATATAAAAAAGTTAGATGAAAAGTCTCAACAAGAAGTTATTGAAGAGTTAGAACATATAAGAAATGTTGCAATGCTTGAAGCAAAAAGAAAAGCTGCTCTTAGAGAACTTCCAATAGTTTATAAAATTGCAAAAGGAAGTTTTATAAATAAATTTATAATCATTCCTGTTGTTTTACTTTTAAGCTATCTTGCACCTTGGGCAATAGCTCCTATTTTAATCATAGGTGGAGCATATTTAGCTTATGAAGGTGTTGAAAGTATAATAGAAAAATTTTTTCATCAAGAAGCTCATAATGAAGCTAATAAAAAAGATGTTTCAAATGAAAACTTTGAAGATGAAAAAGTAAAAAGTGCTATTAAAACAGATTTTATTCTTTCATTTGAAATTATTGTTATTAGTTTAAGCTTACTTGATAATAGTGATTTCCTAACTAAACTTTTTGTTTTAATAAGCGTTGGGATATTAACAACAGTTTTTGTATATGGAATAGTTGCAATTATCATAAAACTAGATGATATAGGTTTTTACTTACAAGAAAAAAGAAGTAAGGCTATACAAAAAATCGGAGATGGTTTTGTAAAATCTATGCCATATATTATAAAAACTATTGGTGTTTTAGGAACTATTGCTATGCTTGCTGTTGGTGGTGGGATAATTGCACACGAAACACATATTTTAAGCTCATTTGATGAAACTTTAAAAGCTATTCCAGTTGGTGGATTTTTTAGTGAAATAATTTTAGGTGCGATTGTTGGATATATTGTTGTTTTAGTAATGCCTATATTTTCAAAAGTAGCAAAAAAAGTAAAATTAAATAAGTAAATTATTTATAGAAACTTTTGATACAATTTTACTATCTAAAAGGATTTCTTATGCAAGAATTTATAGAAATATATAATAAAAATCAAAAAAATATAGAGATTTTTATCAAAGAAAGTATCTACAATATAGGTGATATAAAATCAAAATCTTCAAAAAACTATCAACAACTTTTCAAAATATTTCCTTCATTAGAGCTTATATACATTGCAGATATAAATAGTTTAAATCAAACTTCACCAAATATTTTCAAAGATAAAATTGTAGAAAAACCAATAGGTAGAAATAGACAATATTTACTAGATAATATAAATTTAAAAGATGAAAAAATAGCTATTACAAAACCTTATGTTAGTAGTGCAACAGCACAAACATGTATCACAACTATCATAAAATTAGAAGATTGCATAATATTTTTAGATTTCAATTTACAATCTATTCTAAAAAAATTAGGCTTTTTGGAGATAAATAAAAACTTTAATTTGTTGAATAAGACATTTTATGTTATTGTTTGTGTTTTGATGATAGCTTTATCACTTTTTACAATATTCTACTCTTTATATGATTTTATAAACTCAATATTAAATCATACTATTTCTATTGAGTATATTTTTAAACCTATTATTGCATTAACACTAGGTTTGGCTATATTTGATTTAGCAAAAACAGTACTAGAACAAGAAGTTTTATTTAAAAGTTATGATAAAAATGAGAAATCAGAATATAAAGTTTTAACAAAATTTATGATTACAATTATAATAGCACTTTTAATTGAAGCCCTTTTAGTAGTGTTTAAAATAGCAATAGATGATTATAGTCAAATGATAAATGCTTTATATTTAATAATTGGTGTAGGAGTAATCATAATATCTTTATCTACTTTTATTTATATTACAAAAAGTAAATAAAGATTTTTTAAATGTTAGAAGTCAAAAATTAAAGATGTTAAAAACTTTTTATCTGTTTTCTCTTTTTCAGTATAGTTTACATAATCTATTCTATAACTAGCTCCTAAAGATAGGTTTTCCATCATCTTTACAGCAACACCTGTTTCACTAGAGAAGAAGTACTTTTCACTATCTTCAGCAGATATAAGATAACTTAACATCTGTTTTAATTCAATATTTTCTTTTATTTTATATTTATAATTTAGTTCAGCTCTTGGTGCAACATACTCATCTTTTTTCCCATTTTTGAACTTATCTACTGCATAGTCAAATCCACCTTGGATATCTAAAACTTCATCATCTGTATAGATAAATTTATACCCAAGTCCAGGACCTACATTCAATCTTGAATCATAATCTGAAAACTCATCATTTATATAGTGAGCTCCTAAATATGTATATAATCTATCTCCTATCATATGATCGTAATCTAACTCTAATTCATATTTATTTGCTGATTTTTTATTATTATCTTTACTTTTTAAAATACTTCCTTTTGCTTTTAGTTCTTGTTCATCAAACTTTGCATTTAATCCAAGTCTTCCAGAAAGTGAACTTGTATCAGTATTTCCACTTGTATTTATATAAGACAATTCCAATCTTCTATCTATATCAAATGCACTCAAAGAACTAAACAAAATTGGTAATATCAATAAATATTTTAAAACTTTATTCATTTTTTTCCTTTTTTTTAAATTTTTGGATTTTACTAAAAGTGGTGTTATATTAACCTTTTATAAAGAATAGTTTACTATACTTGGACAAAAATCAAAAGGTTAGATATGTTAAGAACAAAATTTTCTCAATTTAGAGCAATATCAATAATTGAAGGAATATCTTATTTAATATTGGTATTTATAGCAATGCCATTAAAGTATTTTTTTGCAGAACCACTTGCTGTTAAAATATTTGGAATGATGCATGGTATATTTTTTATTCTTTTTTGTATAGCATTACTCAATGCTATGAGACAATACAAATGGGAGTTTTTATTTAGTTTAAGACTATTTATATACTCTTTAATTCCATTTTTCTTTATACTAATAGAAAAAGAGATTTTAAAAAAGAGAGAAAATATTTAGGCAAAAAGCCTAAATATTTATTTTATTTCCATTCCTTGTGGAATTTGTAGCATAGCTTTTGGTAAAATTAAAACATCATTTGCATAAACACCATCTTCTTTAAGTTGAGCTTTTAAAACTTTAAATTTTTTATCATCTGAATCAACTAAATCTATACCCATTCTACTTAATCCAATTATATTTGAAATATTTTGAGCCGATTTACTATCAATTTTTAAATCTACATTTACAGTTTTAACAACATCATCAATAGTTTGGAATTGCATATCACCTAATTTACTACTAAAAGTAATATTTGATTTTAAGTCAATTTCTTCAAACCAATCTTGACCTAAGAAATTAAGATTTTTTGAATTTGCATCTATTTTAATTTCTGAACCATTTTGTGCAATCTCTTTTAAAAGTTCTTTTAATTTATTATGCATTTCGTTGTTGATATCTTCAGAAACATTATAGTAGCTATCGATAAACTCTTCATATTTTTTCATAGGTAGCTTATCAATTCCAAGACCAAAAGAAGTATCTTTTAAATTTACACTTGTAAGATTATTTTTAAAAGATAATAAATCAATAGATATTTTTGTATTTCCATCTAACAAATCATTTAAAATTTTCTGAGAAGATGAACTTTTTAAACCACTTATATCTAATTGTGCTTTTTCATCACCAAATTGTATAGTTTTAATATCAAAACTTGAATCAATAGTTTTATTAGCTTGTTCTTCATAAGAAGTTTTTATTCCATATAAACTAATAGAAATCTTATCTTTTGGAACATCAAATTTAAAACTTTCCATATCAAAAACTGTTTTATTTCCAGTCATTCCAAGAAGACTAAATTTAGCTTCATTATCTGGAGCAACAATATTGATATCTTTAATTTTATAGTTATAATCTTCATCTATATTGACATGAAAATCTCTATTCTTTAACATATCATCAAAAGTTTTTGGTAAATCTTCCATCATTTTAGTTGAAAATTTTGTTAAATAAAAGTTCAAATCAAGATTTGCAGTTAAAAGAGTCAAACTAAAATCATAGTCAAAAACTGCACCTTCTAAAATAAGCTTTGACAAATCAACATCTGGGAAAAATAACTTTTCATTATCTACAAGTCTTTCTAAAGCTTTTTTAGCTTCTCCTTTTTGGCTTTGCACTATATATTGAGTAACTTTTGAAGAATCAACAACTTCAATTTGACCATCTCCAACTATTTTAAGTGGTACAAATTTTTCATTGTAAGTTACATTAAATCCATTTGATTTAAGTTCTTCAATCTTTGCTTCAATTTTTGAACTAACACTATTTCTTAAAAAGAAACAAACAGCAACTACAACGACAATAAGGGCGATAAGCCCTAATAATATTTTTTTCATTCAAACCTTTCTTATTTTTTCTTATTTTTTAAAGAATACAAATCTATATCAGCTATTTTTATAGGATATGTTTGTTGATCTTGAGTAAAACTTTGATTTTGATTTGGGATAAGTTCATAATCTATTTTATTAGCTTGTGTTGAATACCCTCTTAAATTTATCTCTAAAACATTACTTAAATCTGTAATATCTAAATCTACACTAAACTCTTTTTCTATATTTTTATCACTCCAAGAAGCATCCCAACCTTCAATCATCAAATACTCACCTGTTACATTTTCTTTTAACAATCCACTATAAAGAGTATCACCTTTTTTGTAAACATCTAGTTTCTCAAATGTTTTTGTATTTTTAGCTTTTACTCTAGTATCATCTTTAAATTGAGGGAAAGATACAGAAATTCCACCAGAAGATACATCTTTCAAACCTGTTTTATATTTAAAATTTACTCTTAAAAGATTTGGTGAAACTAACTCATAAGTATAAGATACATTATCCATACTAGACTCTTTTCCATCATAAGAACTATTTGTATCATAAGCATAAGGTTTATATTTGTTTGGAAATAGTTTTAATTCAGACTTTGGTAAAGTCAAAATACCATTCGTATATAATCCATCTTCTTTTAATTCTACTTGTAATTTTTTGAAATTTTCATCACTAGCATTCTCAAATTTAAGTTGAGATTTCAAATTTTCATCAAGACTTTGTAAAGATTTATCTACTGATTCCTTATCTATTTCAATATCAGCTTTTAAAACACTAAAAATATCATTTAAAATATCAATTTTATTAAAATCAAATTCTTTACTTAATACAAGATTTCCAGATAATTTCAAGCTTTTATACAAACTATTTTTATCTACATCTAAATCTTTTGATTCACCATTTATATTTATAGTTAAATCAGATTTTGCTAAAACTTCAAAGAATTTTTTATCAGCTTCTTGAGTTTTTGTCGTAGGTGTTAAAGAATATGCTTCTATCCCTAAAGATTTTGTAAATTCTTTGTACTCTTTGTATGGCAACTTATCATAAGCAACAAAAAAAGATGTATTTTTTAAATTTGTACTATTTTTATCTTCTTTTGTATAATAATCTGTATTTTTAAAATTTAAAGAATCAAAAGATATTTTTGTATCACCTTTTAAATAATCTCCATTTGGAATAGAAAAAGATGATATTTCTAAATTTTTTATATCAAATTCATTTAGAGTATATGTATTTTTATATTTAAGATTTCCAATATCAAATTTTGAATCAATTTTCTTATTTTTATCTTCACTATAAAAGAAATTAATATCTTCCATAACTATTTTATCATCCAAATAGTAGTTTCCTATTTCAAAATCAATAAAAGATATTTGTAAACTTTTATCATCACCTTTCATACCTCTTACTGTATATATTCCACCTGTTTGTGCAATAAAAGTAAAATCAGAAACTTTAAATTTACCTTTTTCATCTATATTTACTTGAATTTCTTTATTTTTCAACATCTCATTTATAGTTGAAATAGCATAAGAATTTTTCATCAAATTATATGTATTTTTTATAGGTAATTTTGTTAAATATAAATTTAAATTCATTTTTGAACTAAAATTTGATACTATAAAATCATAATCAAAAGTTAATCCATTTATCAAACTATCTTTATCCTCTTTTGATAAAAGTTTTAAAAGCGTTTCAAATTCATCTTTCATTTGAGAATTTTCTTTTTTATTCATAAAATATTCAATAGCTTTTGAAGCATTTGAAACTTCTATTTTACCTTTACCTTTTGTTTTGAAAAATCCACTATAATTTTTATTTGTTACATAAAAACCATTTGAATTTAGTTCATCTACTTTAGATTGAATACTACTTTTTGCTGAACTAGTAATCATAAAACAAATTAGAAATAGTGCTATAAAGATAGCAACTATTGAAATAACTATTTTTTTCATTTATATCCTTTTATAAAATTAAAATTGATTTTATCATTATTAAACTTATTGTTTTGGTCGATAAACCTTTATATTTGAGTATCCCTCACTATCTTTTAAAAACTGTCCATGAAGCTGACTTAAAACTCCTTTATCACAATACAAAAGATATGTTTTTTCTTTTGATAGAGTTTTAAACTCTTTTTTCAAATTATAAAATGGTATTTTCAAAGTTTCAACAGAAGTTTTTATACAATCAATATTTTGCCTTATATCTATTACAATATCATCTTTACTTGGTTCTGTTACAACTTCCAAACTTCCAATCTCACAAATATCATCTAAAACTTCATTTATATTTTTTATTTTTGCTTGTTTTACAGCTTCATCTAAAACAGAATAATCAAAAGCTTTAGCCTCTTTTTCAACTCTATCGTAACTTCCAAAAGTTACTGGATTTTGAGATATAACTCCACAATATTCAGGCATAGCTTCTGCAAATTTTCTAGTTCCTATTTTTGTAGCAATATCTATAATATCTGGTTTACTCATCATTGCTAAAGGTCTTAAAATCAACATATTTGAAGCACTATCAATCAAACTTAAATTTCTGAGAGTTTGACTAGAAACTTGAGCAACACTCTCACCTGTTAAAAGAGCATCAATTTTTAAATCTTTTGCTATATTTTGAGAAGCTTGTATCATCAACCTTTTAAGCATAACTCCCATATATGACGGGCTTATATCTTTAAATATTTGAGAAACAACATCTTCAAAAGGTACAGTTATAAAAGATACTTGATGAGAACTTGCAAACCTATTCCACAAATACCAAGCAACTTGTTTAACTCCTATTTCATGAGCCAATCCACCCAAATTAAAAAATATAAAATGAGTTTTCACCCCTCTTTTTATAGCTAAATATGAAGCAACAGTAGAATCAAATCCTCCAGACATCAAAGATAAAATATCTCCTTGTGTCCCCAATGGAAATCCACCCATACCGAAATATTTTTTAGTAATAATATTTAGTTTTTTGTGTTCAAGCTCCAAGTTTATAGTAACATCAGCATTTTTTAAATCAACACCTTTACTATTTTTATTCATAGCCAACATATATCCACCAACAGTTTGCTCTATATTTGTAGATTTAAAATCTTGAGTTCCTACTCTTTTTGCTCTTACAACAAAAGTCTTATTATCTATTGTATGACGCATAAATTCATCAACTTTTATTTTTATATCATCAAGTGTTTCCATATTATCAACTTGTATTGCTTCTAAAACTTGTTCAATTCCTGAAGTTTCTAAAAGTTTTACTCTTAAATCATCTACAAATTGTAAAGGTGTTACAAGTTCAATCTTGTCAAAAAATTTCTTGATTTGTATATCTTTTGAGATATTTGAAGATATTTTTTGTAAATTTTGATAAAGCTGATTTATCATCTGTTTTTTAGCACTGTCACCTTTTATCATTATTTCAGTGAAGTATTTAACTATAAATTTTTGTGTTTTTATATCATTTTCAACCATTTTTTCCAAAGCCTTAAATTTTTTAAGGTGTGATTATACCATTTTTTGAGATAATATAGCTTTCACAAAAAACTAAAGGTAAAAGTATGGATATAGATAATCTAGAAGATTTAGCAAAAGAGCTTAAATCTGACAAAAACAAGAATGTTTATAAAATATTTGATGACTATGCTACAAAGAACAACTTAACAAGCGAAGAGTTAGAACATAAATTAGCAAAAGAGTACGATTGCTTTAAATGTGATAGCTGTGAGAGATTTTATTGTTATGATGAATATTCATTCTTTGATGAAGAGTGTATTTATTGTTTTGATAGCGAAGCCGAGGATGAAGAGGAGTACTAAAGCTCCTTATCACTTATTCATCGCAATTTGCTTCTAATTCATCTTTTAAAATTAAAGCATCAATTTCTCTACTTTTAATATTTAAATCCTTTGCACCACCAAAACATTTGATTAAAATTTCGTTATCATTTTTTTCAAAAGTCACTTCTCCCGCACCTTGTATAACATAGTCTGTAAAAAGTCTATTTGCTACTCTTTTAAAAGAAAATTTTCTAGGGAAAATTATAAACTTTGTAGATGTTATTATATACCTTGATTCAACTGCAAATGAAGATAGAAGCTTGTTTCTAATTAAGGCATCCGTTTTACCTTGAATTAAATCGCACTTTAAATCTTCTTCTAATAAACAGACTCTATCTTCATTTATCTTTAAAAACCCAAATTCTTTTGGCTTAACCCTTACATTATAAAACTTTTTAAAAACCTCTATATGGCTAAAAGAGTTTGAAAAAACTATCAAACTCTTATTAGTTCTTGCAAATTTGGCAAAATGTGTAATCATATAAAATTTCCCTTATAAAATTATAAAACATATACTAGCAATTATTGTCGGTACTAATGCACCTAAAAATAGATATCTTGGATCTATAGTATTATCTTCAAAATGACTTTTCAAAATAGCTGCACCAGCTGGATTTGGTGCATTTGCAATTACTGTTAATCCACCACCAGATACAGCTCCTGCAACCAAATAATATTTAAATTCATCACTTAGATTTGGAACCAATGAACCTAAATATGTAATAGCAGCATTATCTGTAAAAGCTCCTAAAGTAATAGCCCCTACAAAAGCTTCAATATTACTTAAACTTGATATAATACCTGTTAGCCACCACTCTTGTTGTCCACCTAGAATTACAAGCCCACCTAAGAAAAATGCAACTAAAAGACCTTCTCTTAACATCAATCTATCTTGATATTGTTGATAAGCATAAGTTACACCTAAAAAAAGTAGAAATAAAATCATAAAAAATGCTGGATAATGTCCGAAATATACTACTAATATTAAAAAAGTAAAGTGTACTAAAACTATACCAAAAGGAATCTTTTCTCTATCACTAACTGTTGTTCTTATGTTTATTTTTGATAACTCTTTATAAAATAAGATTATCATAAGATTTGTATTTATAAATACAGCTATCATAGCTTTCCATCCAAAAGTAGTAAACATAAATGAAGTACTCCAATCCCAAGTTTGAGCAACCATTAATATTGGAGGAGCAGCAAAATTAGTCAATGTACCACCAATAGATATATTTATAAATAATGCTCCTAAAGTCATATATTTAAATTTAGTTGAAATACCTTGAGAAAATAGTTTATCACTCAAAATAAGCGCAGCTAAAGTCATAGCAGCAGGTTCAGTTATAAAAGAACCTAAAAGTGGGACAATAGCTAATACAACAAAATAAAATCCTGTTGCACCCTTTGCAGGTAATATATTTGATAATCGTTTAACAAAAGCAATAACAGTATGCAAAATTGGTCGTGTTGCAGCAATAACCATAATTACGAAAACGAACATTGGTTCGATATAATTTCTACTATTTACATAAGAAACTGTAGTTTCTTTTCCTTGTAACAAAAACATAAACATTACTAAAAACATAGCCCAAATACCAAAAACAACTTCTATTTCACCAAGTAAGTGAAAAAGTCCAGAGTGTTTTTGGCTTCTATGTGATAAATGTTCAAAATATTTAACTGAGAATATATGTATAATTGCTAGAATAAAAATAACAAGTGCGATAATTTGCAAGGTAGTAGGTGGCATAAAGTATTCCTTTAGGTTGAATTTTGCCCGATTTTACTAAAAAAAAATTAATATAACCTTAACCATATTAAATATCTTTTACCATTGCAATTTCATTACAGATTGGAAATAGTTTACAGCGAATACAATCAGCCCAAATCTTTTGTTCTGGAATATCTTCTTTTTCTATTTGTATAAAACCACATCTTAAAAAAAATTCTTTTTCATATGTTAATGATAAAACTTGTTTGATTCCATAAAATTTTGCTTCTTCAACACAGGCTTCAACTAGTTTTTTACCAAGTTTTAAACCTCTAAACTTTTCTTTCACTATCAAGCTTCTTACTTCAGCAAGTCTTGGAGAATGAATATGCGTTGCAGTAAACCCAGCCATTTCTCCATCAACTTCAACAATAGTATAAGAACGAATTGTTGTAGCCATCTCATCTTCAGTTCTAAGTAAAATTTTTCCACTTTCAACTTCAGGTTTTACAAGCTCTTGCATTTTTGGTATATCAATAACTGTAGGTTTATAAAATTTAATTTCCAAACAAATGTCCTGTAATTTTATTTTGTAAGTCTATTATACCTCTTTTTTTAAGGTTTGATATAAAAATTCCATTAGGATAATCTCTTTTTAATTTATTTAATTCACTACTATTTAGCTTATCAGTTTTTGTAAAAGCATTTACTATTATTTGATCACCTCTTTTTATATCTTTCAAAAATTCATCAACATTTTTATCTATTTCAAGTTCTGGATGTCTTGAATCTATTAAATGTACAAAGATTTGTAAATTAGGTCTATCTTGTAGATATCCAGTTAAATTTTTATTCCAAGCAGCTTTTAAACTTTTTGCAACTTTTGCATAACCAAATCCTGGTAAATCTACAAATCTAGCAAATAAATATGGCATTTCTTCACTATTTGTTTTAAACTTAATATCAAAATAATTTATTAATTGTGTTTTTCCAGGTGTTGAAGAAGATTTTGCTAAACCTTTTTTATTTGTTAAAGAGTTTAATAAAGAAGATTTTCCAACATTAGAACGACCTAAAAAAGCAACTTCAGCAATATTTGGAGCAGGAGAGTCCACTATACTTTGGGCTGATTGTAAAAATGTAGCATCAATTAAATTCATACTAATTCTTATCTCCTCTTTCTACATTTATAATAAATTTAACAGGTTTATTTTCACTTCCTTTTACTTTTGCTTCACCTGTTAATTGATTTATATATATATTATCTCCATAAACTTTTCTATCATCATTTTTTTCATGAACAAAACCATTACCAATAATAGTATATTCTTCTTTTATTGGGCTATAAACTATTTTATCACCTTTTCCTACATAATGTTTATCATTTGAAATAACTTCAAAATCTGCATTTCCAGTTGCTTCATATTTTGTAGCAATTTTATTTTTTGAATTTTTTTCATTCTCAAAAAATACATCTACTCTATTTGCATTTAATTTATCTTCACCCATTCTTACTTTTACATTTCCTGTAAATGTAGATATTCCTTTATTATCATCTGCTTTAAAATCAAGGGCATCTATTACTAAAGTTTCACTTTGTGCAAACAAAAGTATAGAACAAATAAATAATCCAGCTAAAATTCTCATCTCTTTACCTCTTTATTGTTCATATCTATCTCAAAATGTGTATTTTTTGAATTTATAATATTTTTTTCTATTTCAAAATATAAATTTTCTCCATTATATCTATGAGTATAATACTCTGCTTTAAATGGTTTACTATTTTTTGCAATTTTATTTAAATCATCATAAATTAAATGATCTGTATATATTTTAATAAAATCATCTCTTTTATATTCAACATTCTCTTTTAGAGTATATATCCCGCCTCTTTTTACTATAAAATCTGATTTAATATTTTCTTTATTAAACTCTTTTTTTTCGTTACTATTATTTAAAGTAATATCCCCAAAATACATTTCATCTCTATTTTCATATCTAATTGCTTGTTTTGCAATAATTATTCTATTTAAACCACTTTCATCAAAACTATACATAACTGGTTTTTCAAAAATAAATAAAGGTATATCTTCATTTTTAATATCTTTTTTTGTATCTTGTATAGGAGAAAAATAGAAAAATATTGCTATAAAAAAAATAGAGGTAATAAATATTTTTAAACCCATGCGTTTAAAAACTCCTCTTCTAAATCATCTTTTTTTAGTATATAATCTATCATTTCTCTTGCAGCTCCACTACCACCATTTTTTTCACAAACTATATTTACACTATCTTTTACAAGTTGTATAGCATTTTGTGGAGCAAAAGAGATCCCTACACTTTTAAGCATCCTAACATCATTTAAATCATCTCCAATAGCAGCAACTTGAGATAGTTCTAAACTCTCTTTTCTTAAAATTTCTTCTAGCACTTCAAGTTTATTTTTTACACCTTGATAAAGATGAGAGATATTCAACTCTTTTGCTCTTTTTTCAACAATAACAGAGTTTCTTCCAGTAATAATAGCTGCTTTTTTACCTAAATACTTTGTCCAAAAAACTATTCCAAATCCATCATTTACATTAAAAGTTTTGAACTCTTCTCCACTACTTGAATACATAATATCACCATTTGTAAGAGTTCCATCTACATCAAAAACTAAAAGTTCTATCATAAAACACCTTTTGTACTAGGAATACCTATCTTTTCATTTTTAGCTAATGCTCGTCTTAATGCAACGGCAAAAGCTTTAAATGTAGCTTCAATAATATGATGTTTATTTCTTCCTCTATCTTGTATCAAATGTAAAGTTATCCCAAAATTTCCACTTAATGCATGAAAAAATTCCTCTACAAGTTCAACATCAAAAAGCCCTACTTTTTCATTTACATCTATTTCATAAACTAAAAATGGTCTATTTGATAAATCCAATGCACATGAAACTGCAGCTTCATCCATTACAACTGTTGCATTCCCATATCTTTCAACTGCTTTTATAGGGAAAACTGCCTTTTTTAAAGCTTGTCCCAAAACAATTCCACAGTCTTCAACTGTATGATGATAATCTATATGTAAATCCCCTTTACACTCAAGATTTATATCTATTCCACTGTGTTTACTTAAAGCTTCTAGCATATGATCAAAAAAGCCAACTCCCGTATTTATAGAGAATTGTCCACAACCGTCTAAATTCAATTGACATTTAATATCTGTCTCTTTTGTAACTCTATTTATTTCTACCATTTTAAATCCTAATTTTGTACTACAATTGCACTATTTAAACTATTGTTTTCTTTAAATTTCTGTCCATCCTCATAAGATGAGAAACCTCTAATATAAACTCTATATATTCCACCATTTTCACTATATTCTATTTTTCTTGAAGGGAATTTAATCTTATAGTCATTTACAGTTTTTAAAGCACCTGTTTGTAAACTAAATGCCCCAACTTGAATACTAAACTTTCCTTTACCTACAACTGGTTTTGTAGAATTTTGATTTGGTATTGGTACCCCAACATTTGTATTAACATCTGTTGTTACAATAACATCTTCAACTACATCTATTTGCTCTACTTTTGGTTTTTTCTCAACAGTTGAAACAGATGGCGCATTTTTATCATCTACTAAGCCATTGTACCCTAAAACAGTAACTTTAACCTTGGCTGTTCCTTTTCTTATCATATCAATTTCATGTGCTGCTTTGTTTGATAAATCTATAATCCTTCCCGCAACAAAAGGTCCTCTATCATTTATTCTTACAATAGTAGATCTTCCATTGTCTAAATTATCAACTCGAACAACAGTGTTCATAGGTAAAGTTTTATGGGCAGCTGTCATTGCATACATATTGTAAATCTCACCATTTGAAGTCTTTTTTGAATGAAAATCTGGACCATACCAAGATGCAATACCATCAAAAACATCACCAACATTTGCAACAAATGGATAATATCGAACGCCAAATACATCATAAGGTCGCATAGTAGCCCTATGCATAGCATCTGAATTATTTATATTTGTATTTCCTGTTTGCTTATGAAAAGTCCTATAATCAGCACTTTGTTTTGTTGAACAACCTGTAAATAAAAAAACTGAACATAACAATACTCCTATAAAATATATCATTCTATTTGTAAATTTCAATCTTTTCTCCTATTTTCAACATATTTGTCTTCTTTTTGTTATCACTTTTTATCTTTTTTACACTTACTTTATATTTTTTTGATATTGCTTCTAAAGTATCCCCTTGTTTTACAATATGTATAGTTTTATTAGCTTTAGGCAAATTCTTTTTAGCTACTTCTTGTTTTGCATCTTTCGATACAACAACTTTTTCATCAGTAGCCACCAAACTTTTAATATTTGTTAGTTTTAAATTAAAAAGTTCACTTTTTGTATGAGGAATATATAAATTATAGTTATTTTTATCTGTTGGTATTACTTCTTTTAAAAGATGTTTATTTAAACCTTTTAATTCATTATAATCCATAGATATTGCATCTGAAATAGTTTTTAATCTTAATCCTTTAGAAGCAGTTATCTTTTCGAGCTCATATCTTGAATTTTTATCTAAATTTTTAAATTTATCATTGTTTGCCAAAATAGAAAATGCAACAAGGGTATTAATGTAGTTTATACTTGTTTTAGGAAGATAATCTCTTTTATTGTTATGTTTTAGGAGGTACATATAGTCAAAATGTCCATTCTTTTTACCTAAATCTCTATAAATAGTGAAAAGATTATCTATTCCTTTCTTACTTTTTCTATAATCATTTATATAAATATTATAAAGTTTTATAACTTTATCGTGATACATTGTTGGATTCTTTTCTAAATAATTATCTAAAGATGCTCGTGCTAAACCATGAATAATTCTTCCTTCACCTGCATTATAAGCTAATACAGACAAATACCATTCACCAAATTTTTTGTAATACTTTTGTAAGTAAGAAGTTGCTGCTTGAGTTGATTTTATTAGATCAAGCCTTTCATCTACAAAATCATTTCTTCTCAATTTTAAGTTAGTTGCAGTAAGTGGCATAATTTGCCAAAGACCTGAAGGTCCTTTTTTACTTATTTGATTAACATAACTTGACTCAATTAATGGTACAAAAAATAAAAAGCTAGGCATTTTTTCATACTCTAACTCTTCTCTTACTATTTTTGCATTTAAGATAGATTTTTTTATTATATTATCATAATATCTGATTTTTTTTTGTGAGGATAGGTCTTTGTACTTTAAAAGAAAAGATGATTCCTTTAAAAATTCTTTGGGCACTCCTATTTCATCCAAAACCTTAATATCTTCATTTTGAAATGAATTTGAATAAAGTAAAGTAGTTAAAAACAACACTATAAAGAATATTTTTTTCAAAACTACCTCTCTTTATTTTAAATATTTTAGATTATATCTAAGAAATATTAGAAAATTCTTTAAATAATTTTTTAGCATTTTTTGTTGTAAGATCTTCTATTTCAACCTTACTTAGATCCAAAAGTTCGGCCATTTTGTCTGCTACATAAACTGTATAATAAGGTTCATTTCTTATACCTCTATATGGATGTGGAGTCAAATATGGAGCATCTGTTTCTATTAGTAATTTATCTTGTGGTATTTTTGGTAAAACTTCAACTAGCTTTTTTGCATTTTTAAAAGTCAAGACTCCGCCTATTCCAAAATAAAAATTATGTTCAGATAACATAAGTAGATGTTCACTTGCATTATAACAATGTAAAACACCACCTACTTTTTTTGCATCATTATCTATTAAAATTTGTCTTGAATCATTTGAAGCTTCTCTTATATGAATAATCAAAGGTTTATTGTATTTTATAGCAAATTTTATTTGAGAAATAAAAACTTCCTTTTGTTTTGCTACATTTTTTAATTTTTCTTCTTCATTTTCAGCTAATCTGTAGTAGTCTAGACCACACTCACCAATAGCTATGCACTTAGGATGTGTTACATATTTTTCCATAATCTCTTCATCAAAACCATCTATATCATAAGGGTGAACTCCAACAGCAAAATAAACTTCATCATACCTTTCAGACAACTCAACAGCCCTTGGTAAATCATTCAAATCAGCACCTGGAATTAAAAAAGCTTTTACACCATTTTCTAAAGCTTTTTTGATAACCTCATCAATATCATTATAATATTGAGAGTTATCTAAATGGCAATGTGTATCAATAATAATGAAAAATCCTTATGATAAAAATCTTTTATTTAAAAGATTTATAAGATTATTTATTTGAGATATATCAGCACTTTTAATCCAAGCATCAATTCCGAAATTTTTAAAGGCATCATAGTCACTTTCATCTTCAATAACAGCAATACTTACAAACTTATCTTTACAAACACTATGCTTATTCTCTTCATATTCAAATATTGATTCAATATCTAAAATTGCTATATCAGCTTTATCTTCACTTTTAGAGTGAAAAGACTCCACACTAAAATCTGGATTAAAAATTGTCTCATCAATTTGACAAAAAGTTATTATTTTCATATATCCCCCAATTTTTTAATTAAGATGTATTTTATCAAAATATTATTAAATTACAATATGTACCTAGTAATATCAACATTATCCACAATTTTTTCTAATTTTTGTGAAACTAAATCCTTATCTACAGTCACTTTTGAACCATTTTTTTCATCTGCATCAAAAGATATATCTTCTATAACTTTTTCAATAACAGTATGAAGCCTTCTTGCTCCTATATCTTCAGTTTTTTCATTTGCTAAAACAGAGTATTTAGCAAAAGCTCTTATAGCTTCATCATCAAAATCTAATTCAACTCCTTCAACAGCTAAAAGAGCCTTATATTGTCTTAAAAGTGAATTTTTAGTATTTGTCAATATTTTATATAAAGCCTCTTCATCTAAAGATTCCAACTCAACCCTTAAAGGAAATCTTCCTTGTAACTCTGGGATTAAATCACTTGGCTTTGAAACATGAAAAGCACCAGCAGCAATAAATAATATATGGTCAGTTTTTACTTGTCCAAATTTTGTTTGAACATTACTTCCCTCAACAATAGGGAGTAAATCTCTTTGAACACCTTCTTTTGATGGATCACTTCCATTATTTTTCTTTCCTGTTGCTATTTTATCTATCTCATCAATAAAAATAATTCCACCATTTTCAGCTCTTTTTATAGCTTCTATTTTTATAGCTTCAGTATCAAGTAAACCTTCACTTGCAACATCTCTTAATAAAACTTTTGCATCTTTTATTGTAACTTCTTTTTTAATTTTATCTTTATTTAAACTTCCAAGCATTTTATTAAGACTTTCTTGCATTGAACTCATATCAAATGGAATACTTGAATCTATTATCTCAACATGAGCTTTTTTAGGGACTTCAATCTCTATTTTTTTATCATCTAAATCACCACTTAATAACTTTGTTTCCATTAAATTATAAGTTTTTATAAAAGACTCTTTTGCACTATCACTTGCTGTTTCAGGTAAAGGTGGAACTAATTTTTCAACTATTCTTTTAGTAACTTCTGAATCTATTTTATCTTTTATTTTTTCTTCATACTCCTTTGTAACAAGAGCAATCGACTCATAAACCAAATCTCTAACCATAGATTCAACATCTCGTCCTACAAAACCAACTTCAGTATATTTACTAGCTTCAACTTTTACAAAAGGTAATCCCATCATTTTTGCTAATCTTCTAGCAATTTCTGTCTTACCAACTCCTGTATTTCCTATCATTAGAATATTTTTTGGCATAATCTCTTCTTGAAGTTTTGGCTCAACCCTCATCCTTCTATATCTATTTCTCAAAGCTAATGCAATAGTTTTTTTAGCATCTTTTTGACCAATGATATAATCATCTAAGTAAGCAACAATTTGCTTTGGTGTCATATCCATAATATATCTATTCCTCTAATTTTAATATTTTAATATTTTGATTTGTATATATACAAAGCTCTCCAGCTATCATTAAACTCTCACGAACCAAATCTTCTTCGTCTAAATTTGAGTGTTTAGCTAAAGCTCTAGCAGCAGAAATTGCAAAATTACCACCACTTCCTATACTTGCAATTTCTCCATCTTCAGGTTCTACAACATCACCATTTCCACTTAAAATAAATATTTTTTCTTTATTTAAAACTATCATCATAGCTTCTAATCTTCTTAAAACCTTATCCTTTCTCCACTCTTTTGAAAAAGAGATAACAGATTTTAGCAAATCTCCTTTTGAAGCTTCTAAGTGTGATTCAAACATATCAAAAAGATTAAAAGCATCTGCTGTGCTTCCTGCAAATCCAGCTAAAATTTTTCCTTGATAAAGTGTTCTTATTTTTGTTGCATTTCCTTTTAAAACAGAGTTTCCAAAAGTAACCTGTCCATCACCACCAATTACAGCTTTATTTGCACCTTTATAGGCAAGTATTGTAGTTGCATGAAACATTTTTAACCTGCTATAACATCAATTTTTAAAACGGCACTTATAGAATGTCCCAATTTGCAAGATACTTCAAAAATTCCTATATGTTTTATTTTGTTATCTATACTTATATTTTTTTTATCAATCATAATTGAAAACTGTTTTTCAAGTTCTTCACTGATCTCTTTATTTGTAATACTTCCAATAAGTTGGTCGTTTGCCCCAACTTTGTGTCTAATTGTTAGTTTTGTTGAGTTTAATTTCTCTGCTAACTCTTTTGCTTTTGCAATCTCTTCTTCTTCTTTTAAAGCTAATTTTTTTTGTTCTGATTTATGTCTATTTAAAACTTCAGTAGTTGCATGAAGTGCTAATCCTTTACCAATTAAAAAGTTTTTACCATAACCATCAGCTACTTCTTTTACTTCTCCAGCTTTTCCTAAACTTTTTACATCTTTTAACAATAATACTTTCATAAAAACTCCATTTAATTTGATATTTAATTCTACACTATTTTTAATAAAAATAGTATTTTAGGCTTCTTTAGAAGCCTTAACATGCTCTTTTATAGCTCTTTTTTTAACATAGTTGTTTAATCCTATATGATTGTTATAACCTAGAAGTTTAGCTATTTTTCTAACACTCAAACCAACACCTAAAAGCTCTTCAATTTTTTCTCTTTGAGTATCAAATTTTGATTTTTGTATAGTTCCTTTTGGTTTCCCCAAAGCTATTCCATCTTGTTTTTTAGCATTCAAAGCCTCTTTTGTTCGTAAACTCATAAGCTCTTTTTCTAAATTTACAGTTATTGAGATAATATTTAAAATCATTTGTGTAAGTTTGTCATTGTCATCAAGTAAATCTAAATTTTGTTCAACAACAACTATTCTAATTTTATTTGAAAGTAAAAATTTTACAATTTCTAAAATCCTATCAATTGTTCTACCAAACACATTTAAATTTGAAATAATTATAGTAGAGTTTTTCTCACAATTTTCCAAAAAATGTACAATATTTTTCTCTTGTGAAGGGCGATTTATCTCTATTTCAATATTTTTACTTATAACTAATTTATTTTTATTGACATAGCTATCTATAAAATCTTTTTGTTCTTTTGTATAAGTTTCATTATTTTGATTTTTTCTTATATAGGTAAATATTTTAGACATATTTTTCTCCTAATTTTATAAAATATTACTATTTTAATTTATACAAAATGTTATCTATTTATTCATTAGCAAAAGCTTATACACAGACTATTTAAAAAATTGTAATATAAATAAAACTCAAAGCTTTTTTTTGATAACATCAATGTTTTTATAATTTAATAAACTTAGAGGTTTTTTTGAGATTAACAGTTGCAATTAGTGGTGCTAGTGGAGTCAATCTTGCACTAAAATTTATAAAACAAATTCCTAAAGATATTGAACTTTTTGTTGTGATTTCAAAAAGTGCAAAAAAAGCTTTAAAACTTGAAAATGGAATAAATTCTAAAGATATTTTTAAAGATTGTGAAAATATTACAATTTTTAAAGATAAAAATATTGGTGCATCAATAGCATCTGGCTCATTTAAAATTGATAAGATGATTATTATTCCATGTAGCCAAAATACTTTAGCAAAATGCTCAATAGGAATAGCTGATAGTTTGATAACAAGAGCTTTTAGTGTTATGCTAAAAGAAAAAAGAGAAATTATAGTAGTTCCTAGAGAGCTTCCTTTTAATACTATTTCTTTGGAAAATATGTTAAAGCTATCAAAATTAGGAGTTACTATTGCTCCTCCAATTTTGGGATATTATAGTTCTCAACAAAGTTTAGAAGAGATGGAAAATTTTATAATTGGTAAATGGCTTGATTTACTAAAAGTTGAGAATAATTTATATAAAAGATGGAAATAAATATGAAAAATAAATATGATTATACAGGCTCATATAAAAAAGCTATTTATAGTGGAACTTTTGACCCTATAACTATTGGGCATTTAGATATTATCGAAAGAGCAACAAAAATATTTGATGAAGTTATAATAAGCGTTGCAAAAAGTGAACTAAAAAAGCCAATGTTTAATCATCAAAAAAGAGTAGAATTTGTAAAAGCTGCAACGGAACATTTAAATAATGTGCAAGTTATTGGCTTTGATACACTACTTGTTGATTTTGCACGTGAACTTAAAATAAATACTATAATAAGAGGATTGAGAGCTGTTAGTGATTTTGAATTTGAACTTCAAATGGGATATGCAAACTCATCGATAAATAAAAATTTGGAAACTGTTTATTTGATGCCAACTCTTGAACATGCTTTTGTAAGTTCTACAATAGTTAGGGAAATCATCAGATTTAAAGGGAATTTTGAACATTTAGTTCCAAAAAGGATTATTGAATGTATGTAAGTATAGAAGGAATTGATACAGCTGGAAAATCAACACAATTAGATATTTTAAGAAATAAATTTCCAGATGCAATTTTCACAAAAGAACCTGGTGGAACAGCATTAGGAATAAAATTAAGACAAATGATTTTAAATGGAGAAGCAAATTCAAATATTGCTGAAATGTTCTTATTTTTAGCAGATCGTGCTGAACATACAAAAGAGATTATTATTCCAAATTTAGACAAACTTATCATTTCAGATAGATCATTTATTTCTGGAATTGCTTATGCTCTAGAAGAAAATATAGAAAAATTAATTGAATTAAATAAATTAGCAACTCAAAATAATTTTCCAAATAAAATAATCCTACTTGAATTAAGTAAAGATGAATTGATAAATAGACTTTCAAAAAAAAAGAACGATAGCATAGAACAAAGAGGAATTGATTATTTACTATCAATTCAAAGTAGAATGAAAGAAGTTATAAAAAATATAAATATCAATCATATAATCATTGATGCAAGTGAAAAAATAGAAGTTATTGAAAAACAAATAGAGGATTTTGTAGATGCAAAGTAGCACAAAAAATATTCAAAGTTTAAGAGGTATGAAAGATATTGTAAATGAAGAGAGTGTTTTATTTACATATTTTATAGAAAATGCTTCTAAAATTGCAAAAAAATATGGTTTTTCATATATTGAAACTCCACTTTTAGAAGAAACTGCTTTATTTAAAAGAAGTGTTGGTGAAAGTAGCGATATTGTAAATAAAGAGATGTATCAATTCATCGATAAAGGTGAAAATGATGTTTGTTTAAGACCAGAAGGAACAGCTGGAGTTGTAAGACATTTTGTAGAAAAGAAACTTGACCGTGCAGGTGGAACTTATAAATGGTACTATTATGGACCAATGTTTAGATATGAAAGACCCCAAAAAGGAAGACTTAGAGAATTTCACCAATTTGGTTGTGAAGTTTTTGGAATAGACTCAGTTTATGAAGATGCAAATATCATAATGCTGATAAAAGAGATTTTAGATTTTTTTGGCATAGGATTTACTTTAAAATTAAACTCTTTAGGTTGCAAAGAGTGTATGCCATCATATAAGGAAAATTTAGTAAAACATATATCAACTTTTGTAAATGAACTTTGTGAAGATTGTAATAGAAGAATTTTAACAAATCCAATTAGAGTTTTGGATTGTAAAAATGAAAAATGCCAAAGTTTATTGATAAATGCACCAAAAATAACAAATAATTTGTGTAATTCTTGCAATAGTGATTTTGAAAAATTAAAAGAGATTTTAGATTTTAACAATATCTCTTATGAAATTGATTCAAATTTAGTAAGAGGACTTGACTACTATAACAAAACTGCTTTCGAGTTTGTAAGCAATGAAATAGGATCACAAAGTGCAATAGCTGGTGGAGGAAGATATGATAGGTTGGTTGAGTTTCTAGGTGGTAAAAGTACAGCTGGAATTGGTTTTGCAATAGGAATAGAAAGATTGCTTGAATTAGTAAAAATAAAAGAGTTTAAAGAAGATTTTGTATATATTGGTGCTTTAGATGAAAATTGTTTAAATGAAGCTTTCAAAATAGCAATAAATAAAAGAAAAAATACAAAAACTCATATAGAGTACAATCCTAGAAGTTTTGGAAAACACTTTGGAATTGCACAGAAACTAAATTGTAATATTGTTGCACTTATTGGAGAAAATGAGTTAAAAAATAGTACAATTTTTATTAAAAATTTAGATACAAAAGAAGAAAAAAACATTGCATTAGAGGAGTTTTTAGTTGAAGAATAAATATGGTATAGACATTTGGTCTGATAATAATTTTTTTATTGAAGATGGAGTTGTAAAAGTTGATTATGATAGTAATCCATCTTTAATATCAATCGTAAAAAATGTAAGAAAACAAGGATTTAAAGGTCCTTTACTTCTAAGATTTCCACATATAACAAAAAAACAGATAAAAACTCTGTTTAGTAATTTTAATGCAAGTATGAAAGAATATGATTATAAAGGAACTTTTAATGCAGTTTTTCCTTTAAAAGTAAATCAATTACCAAATTTTATTCATCCATTAATAAGTGCTGGTAAAAAATACAATTATGGACTTGAAGCAGGAAGTAAAGCAGAATTAATCATTGCTATGACTTATAACAATATGGGAAGTCCAATAACTATCAATGGTTTCAAAGACAAAGAGATGATACACCTTTGTTTTATAGCAAAAAGTATGGGACATGATATTACAGTTATAATTGAAGGTTTAAATGAACTTGAGATGATTGTGGAAGTTTTAAAAGAAACAAAACTTGAAGCTCCAAATGTTGGTTTAAGAGTAAGACTTCACAGTGGAGGAAGTGGTGTTTGGGCAAAAAGTGGTGGAATTGACTCTAAATTTGGTTTAACTTCAACAGAAATTTTAGAAGCTTTTGAACTTATGCAAGATAATAACCTTGAAGATTTACTAACAATGATTCACTTTCATATAGGTTCAGCTATGAACTCTATAAAACCTCTTAAAAAAGCTCTAAGAGAATCTGGACATATTTATGCAGAACTTAAAAATTTAGGTGCAAAAAATCTATCTTCAATCAATATTGGTGGTGGATTAAGTGTAGAATATAGTTCTTATGAAAGAACTAGATTTTATTCACTAAGAGAGTTTGCAAGTGATGTTGTATTTACACTAAAAGAGATTGCAAGACAAAAAGGCGTTGAAGAGCCAAATATTTTTACCGAATCAGGAAGATTTATAAGTGCTGCTTCAACTGTACTTATAACTCCTGTTTTAGAACTCTTTTCAGCAGAATATGAGTTAAATCATCTAAAATTAAAAGAGAAAAATCCTCCTTTAATTGCAGAATTAAATGAATTATATAAAGATATGACTAAAAAAACAGCTTATGAGTTTATGCACGATAGTATCGACCACTTAGAATCATTGCTAACATTATTTGATTTAGGATATATTGATTTACAAGATAGATCAAATGCTGAAATATTAACTCATCAAATCATAAAAAAAGCTATTTCATTACTTCAAATTGATGATTATGAAGAGTTAAAAAGATTTGATAAAAATATTCAAGAAAAGTATCTTCTAAATTTCTCTTTATTTCAATCATTACCTGATTATTGGGGAATAAATCAAGAGTTTCCAATTATGCCAATAACACATCTTGATGAAAAACCAACAAGAAGTGCATCTTTATGGGATATTACTTGTGATAGTGATGGAGAGATACCATTTGATATGAAAAAACCTCTATATTTACATGATGTAAATTTAAATAAAGAAGATTACTTTTTAGGATTTTTTAATGTTGGAGCATATCAAGATACTTTAGGAATGAAACACAACTTATTTTCACATCCAACAGAAGTAAATGTTGTATTTAAAGATGGAGAAGTTCAACTTGAAAAGATTTTAGAATCTCAAAAAATTATCGATATTTTAGAAGATATTGATTATGACACAGAAGAGATACAAACAATTTTAAGAAGAAGTTTACCTCTTGAAACTTATGAAGTATTACAAAAATATCTAAATGACAATAGTTACTTAAAAACTATTTGGAGTTATTATGATGATGAATGAAGAAGAGATAAAAAATGGTGAAAAATTATCTTTATGGCAACAAATAAAAGAAGATTTTTCTGTTCCAAAGCTAAATGACCCAGTTTTAGAATCAAATTTTGAAATATTTTTTAATTATCCTGGTGTTTGGGCTATCATAAATCATAGAATTGCAAATAGACTATATTACAAAGGTTTTAAAAAATTAGCAAGAGTTCTTACTGGTATTTGTTCTATTTGTACAAAAACAGATATACATCCAGCTGCAACGATAGGAAGAAGAGTTTTTATTGATCATGCTATTGGAGTTGTTATTGGATCAACTGCTATTGTTGAAGATGATGTTTTGATATATCAAGGAGTAACTTTAGGTGGAGTTAGCCTAAATAAAGGTAAACGTCACCCAACAGTTAAATCAAATGTAGTTTTAGGTAGTGGAGCAAAAGTTTTAGGAAATATTACTATTGGGGCAAACTCAAAAATAGGAGCGAACTCTGTTGTGGTTGTAGATGTACCTGAAAATTCAACAGCTGTTGGAGTTCCTGCAAGAATTATCAAAAAAGACAACTCTAAAGATAAACTAGCTCACAATGAATTACCAGATATAAATAAAGAGATGTTTAAATATCTAATTGAAAGAATTTCTATTTTAGAAAGTAATGTAAAAAATGAAAATTGCAATATAAATGAAAAAAATGAAGTTTTAGAAAAAGAATACCAATCTTTTATTGAAACATTAAAAACAAATAAAAAAGGTTAATAATGGAATTTGAACTAGTAGCATTTGGATTAATTACTGGTTTTACATCAGGTTTTTTTGGAATTGGTGGAGGAAGTATATTGATTCCTATGTTATTACTTGCTAATTATGGTATGAAAGAAGCTGTTGCAATATCTATTATGCAAATGGTTTTTTCATCTATTTATGGCTCTTTTTTAAACTCAAAAAAAATAAAAGGTTTAGTAAGAGATGGTGTTATATTAGGTATTGGGGCTAGTTTAGGTGGAGCTACAAGTGGTTACTTTTTACCAAAAGTTCCAGATATTTATCTTCAATATCTTTTCATAACAGCACTTTTATATACAATATATACTCTATTTAAAGCTCCTGCATCTTCAAATATACAAAAAGAAGATAAAAGTGTATATGTACTTTTAGCTATTGGTTATTTTGTTGGTATTTTAGCTATGAGTATAGGAATTGGTGGTTCACTAGTATTACTTCCTATTTTAGTTGGATTTTTAAAATATGATTTAAAAATTGCAACTGCTTTAGGGTTATTTTTTGTGATTTTTTCTTCTATTGGTGGTTTTATATCTACTTCAATATATGGGAATATGCTATATTATGAAGGTGCAATAATAGGTATTGGTTCACTAATTGGTGTATATTTTGGTATAAAAATAAAAGAAAAAACACAAGCAACTTCATACAAAACTTTTGTTTTACTTTTAAATCTTCTTGTTTTGGTAGTAACTATATATAAAACTGTATTTTAATATTATAAGATACAAAGAAAAAATAATAAAAAGCAAATTTATGAAAATAACTGAAGTTAATTTAATAGAAAATATTACAAATCCAGTTGGATTAAATCCAATTTCAATGAAAAAAATTGGGAATATGGTTTTACTCGCTGGTAAAAATGGTTCTGGAAAAACTCGATTACTTAATATTATACGAAGTCAAGCAGAAAATATTCAAAATGAAATAAATCAAAGAAATAATGCAAAAAGGAATATTGATTTATATCGAAAAAACATTGAAAATCAAGTTGGACAAAAACAACAACTTGAATTAAATATCCAACAATATGAGAATAGTATTAATACTTTAAAACAACAAATTGAAAATCAAGTTGGACAAAGACAGCAACTTAAATTAAATATCCAACAATATGAGAATAGTATTAATAGTTCTAAACAACAAATTGAAAATCAACCTAAAGAAAAAGAAAAATGGGAAAAAGAAATTGCAAAATTAGATGAACTATTAAAAACTCCTATTCCTATCATTCTTGAAAATGACCAACTAAATGTTGCTGTTGTTGATTTTGTTCCAAATAGAATTCAATTAGAAGACTGGGCTAATAAAAGCAAACAATCTTGGATGCAAATAGCAAATCAAGCAACAAATATTGGAGTTTTACATTTAGATCAATCAACAATACCTTTAATTCAAAAAGTCATGGAAACTTGGTTTAACACTACTCACCCAATGACAGAAATTTCTCAAGAAGAAAAAGATTTTGCTGTTGCAGAGTATGAAAGACTTCAAAGTATAATCAAATCATTTATAGGTGCAGAAATCGGATGGAATAAAGAAGGTTATTCTACTTTGTTTGGTAAACCTATCGCTCAAGCGCAACTTTCTGCTGGTCAAAGAGTATTACTACAACTTTGTGTTGCAATTTTTGCACAAGGTGGAAATTTATCAAATTATATTATTTTTATGGATGAACCAGAAAATCATCTACATCCATCTGCTGTAATTGATTTATTAGATACTATAAAAAAACATAATCCAAATGGTCAAATATGGATAGCAACTCATTCTATTCCTTTACTTTCACATTTTGATGCTTCTTCTCTTTGGTTTGTAGAAGATGGTATTGTAAAACATTCAGGGAAAAAACCTGAACTTGTATTAAAAAGTCTTCTTGGAGATGAAGATAGAATCCAAAAATTAAGAGATTTTACAAGTTTACCAAGTGAATTAGCAAGAAATCGTTTTACTTTTGAATGTTTATGCCCGCCAATGGTTCTAGAAACAGATTCAAGAGACCCTCAATCAAAACAATTAAATGAACAATTAAAAATTATCTGGAATAACAAAAATTCAATTAATCTTTTAGATTTTGGTGCGGGTAAAGGTCGTATGATTGCTAATTTATCTGATTATCCAACTGTATCAAAAGAAACTCTTAATTATCATGCTTTTGAACCATTTGATACAAATAAAGATGATTGCCTAAAAAATATTGCTCTTTGCTATGATGATGCAGAAAATAGATATCATACTTCAATAGAAACTCTTCGTACAAAAGTAGATGATAATTACTTTGATGTAGTAGTTTTAAGTAATGTTCTCCATGAAATACCACATTCACAATGGCATTCAATTTTTTCTAATATAAAACAATTACTTAAAAGTGATGGTTATTTATTATTGATTGAAGATTGTTTAATTCCAATAGGTGAACTACCTCATAGTAATGGTTTTATTGTTTTTAACACATTACACTTGATGAAATTATTGAAAATTCGGGCAGATGACACTAATTTTATAAAACATGATGCACGATTTGATTCAATTGAACAAAGAGGAAGATTAATGGCACATTTAATTCCTCAATCATATTTAACAAATATTTCAATAGATACAATAAAAGAGGCTTTGAAAGAATTAAAACAATCTGCTAGAACTGAAATTCAAAGAATCAGAACAGAAACTCCAAGTTATTCAAATGGTTTAGCACATGGATTTTGGATTCAACAATTAGCAAATGCTGAATTATGTCTTACAGAATTGGGAGAGAATTAAAAGTAATTATTTTATAAAAATATATGAAATTATAATTTTATAATTTGCAACTTCAAAACTATTAAACAAAACTATCCTATAATAATGGCTTTAAAATTTTAAAGGCAATATATGAGTGATACAATAAAAATTTTTAATGCAAAAGAGAATAATCTAAAAAATATTAACTTAGAAATCCCAAAAAATAAGCTTATAGTATTTACAGGACTTAGTGGAAGTGGGAAATCAACTTTAGCTTTTGATACACTTTATGCAGAAGGACAAAGAAGATATATAGAGTCTTTATCTTCTTATGCTAGACAGTTTTTAGACAAAGTTGGAAAGCCTGATGTTGAAAGAATAGAAGGTTTAACTCCAGCAATTGCAATTGACCAAAAAACAACATCAAAAAATCCTCGTTCAACTGTTGGAACAATTACTGAAATCTATGATTATTTTAGACTTTTATATGCAAGAGTTGGAAAACAACACTGTCATCAATGTGGAAAGCCAATTTCACAAATGAGCGTTAGTGATATTATAGAGCAAGTTTTATCTTTACCAGACGAATCAAAACTTATCATTTTAGCACCACTTATAAATAGAAAAAAAGGAAGCTTTGCAGATTTACTAGAAAGCCTTAGAAATAAAGGTTATGTTAGAGCTATGATAGATGGGGTTATGGTAAGACTTGATGAAGATATTGAGTTATCAAAAACACAAATGCACACTATAAAAGTGGTTATAGATAGAGTTACAGTAAAAGAAGAAAACCGTGATAGAATAGCTCAAGATGTTGAAAAAGGGCTAAAAGAGAGTTTTGGAGAACTAGAAATTGAAATAGCAAATTTTGAAGATCTAGGTACTCAAAAAAGTATTCATTACTCTGAACATATGGCTTGTTTTGACTGTAAAATATCATTTGAACCACTTGAACCATTGTCATTTTCTTTTAACTCACCAAAAGGGGCATGTAGTTCTTGTGATGGATTGGGTATTCGATACACTCTTGATATGAAAAAGATTATAAATGAAGATTTACCTATTGAAGATGGAGCTATAAAAATAATTTATGGTTTTAACAAAGGATTTTACTTTAAAATGCTTATAGCATTTTGTGAAAGTCAAGAAATAAATATAAAAATACCTTTTGGAGAGCTCGAAGAACATCAAAAAAAAGCAATTTTACATGGAAGTGCTGAAGAGTTCTCATTTTTTTGGAAAAGACACAAACTTTCTAGAAAGTGGGAAGGTATCATAAAATTAGCCTATGATATGATAAAAGATGAAAAAGAGATGGCTGAATATATGACAGAGAAAAAATGCGACTCTTGTTCTGGAAACAGATTAAAACCATCTTCTCAAAGTGTTTTTGTAGCACAAAAAAATATTCCAGATTTATTAAATATTCCTATTGAAGATACACATAAATTCTTTCAAGATGAAAAAAACTTTGATTACTTATCTGAACAAAATAAAATGATTGCTGCTCCCATTTTAAAAGAGATAAAAGAGAGAATATTTTTTCTTTTTGATGTTGGTTTAGGATATATAACATTAGGAAGAGATGCAAGAACAATAAGTGGGGGAGAGGCACAAAGAATAAGAGTTGCTTCACAAATTGGTAGTGGACTAACAGGAGTTATGTATGTACTTGATGAACCATCTATTGGTCTTCACGAAAGAGATACCAATAAACTAATAAACACTTTAAGAGCATTACAACAAAAAGGAAATACAGTTATTGTTGTAGAACACGATAAGGAGACTATACAATCAGCTGACTTTATAGTTGATATTGGTCCAAATGCTGGAAAATTTGGTGGAGAAGTTGTATTTGCTGGAACACTAAAAGAGATGAAAAAAGCAAAAACATTGACAGCACAATATGTAACTGAAGCAAAAAAAATTGAGTATGCTCACAATCGCCCACAAAAAGAGTTTATAGAGATAAAAAATGTAAATATAAATAACATAAAAAATCTTGATGTGAAAATTCCACTTAAAAATCTAGTTTCAATAACAGGAGTTAGTGGAAGTGGAAAATCATCACTTATATTACAAACATTACTTCCTGTTGCCCAAGAGCTTTTAAATCGTGCAAGAAAAGTAAAAAAAGTTGATGGAGTAGAAATAGAAGGCTTAGAAAAGCTAGATAAAGTTATTTATCTTGACCAAAGCCCAATAGGAAGAACTCCAAGAAGTAATCCTGCAACTTATACTGGACTGATGGACGAAATAAGAGATTTATTTGCTAAAACTAAAGAAGCAAATCTAAGAGGATATAAAATAGGTCGTTTTTCATTTAATGTAAAAGGTGGAAGATGTGAAAAATGCCAAGGAGAAGGTGAAATCAAAATAGAAATGCACTTCTTACCAGATATTATGGTTAAATGTGATGCTTGTCATGGACAAAGATACAATGCTCAAACTTTAGAGATAATGTACAAAGGTAAAAATATATCTGATGTTCTAAATATGAGTGTAGATGAAGCTTTAGAATTTTTCACTAAAGTTCCTAAACTTAAAGCAAAACTTCAAACTTTAAGTGATGTAGGACTGGGATATATAACTTTAGGACAAAATGCCATTACACTATCTGGTGGAGAAGCACAAAGAATAAAATTAAGTAAAGAGTTAAGTAAAAAAGATACAGGAAATACTCTTTATGTATTAGATGAGCCTACAACAGGACTTCATTTTGCTGACGTTGATAGATTAACACGAGTTCTTCATCATTTAGTTGATTTAGGAAATTCTGTTCTTGTAATTGAACATAATCTTGATGTTATAAAAAACTCTGATTGGGTTATTGATATAGGTCCTGAAGGAGGAAGTAAAGGCGGTAAAGTTGTAGATGAAGGAACACCTGAATTTATGGCAACAAATCATAAAAATAGTGGTTCATATACTGGATATTATTTAGATAAAGAGATAAACAAAAACTAGAAGAGTTTATTTTAACTCTTCTGGTTTATTAAAATAGCATCATTAAAAATTTAGTATTTAATGCATATTTTTATATAAATTTATAGCTTTAACAATCTCTTTTCTGATGCTTTTTTTCTACAAGATAGATAACCTTTTTTTCCATTATTCAATATAGTTGGATAAATTGTGGCAAATACCCAATAATATCCACCAGATTTTGTAGAATTTTTTACATAACCAGTCCAAATTTCATCATTTTTTATAGTATTCCATAAATCTTCAAATGCACTTTTTGGCATATCAGGATGTCTTACAATATTATGTGGTTTTCCAATCAATTCATCTATACTATATTCAGCTATTTCACAAAAATCGTCATTTGCAAACTGTATTACTCCCTTTTCATCTGTTTGACTAACTAAAAAAGCATAGTCATCTAAAATTGTCTCTTTTTTTTCATTCATATTTATTCCTATAGAAATGATTTCTTGAGAAGATTGTATATAAGTTCTTTTTAAAATACTCTTATAGAAATAATTTCTATAGGAATAATATGTTAAATTTACCAGAGATAGTTACAGAAGAAGAGATTGAAGAATATTTTAAACTAATTTCTAAAAATGTTAAAAGATTGAGAAAAGAGAAAAATTTAAGTCAGCTAGAAGTTGCTTTGTCTATTGGACAAAAATCTTCAGGTTTTTATGCAAATACTGAAAATAATGCACATGGAAAACATTTCAATTTAGTTCATTTACTAAAATTATCAAAATTATTTGATACACCAATGGAAGAATTTTTTAAAGAAGAGTAAACTATTTTAACTCTTCTGGTTCGTGAAGATAATATCCTTGAGAATAGTCGATTTTAAGTTCTTGGACAATATCAAAAACCTCTTTATTATGTACAAATTCAGCAACAGTTTTTATATTCAAAGCCTTTGCAAAATCTACGATTGTTTTAACTGTAAGATAAAGATGTTCATCTTTATGAATGTTTTTTATTAAAGAACCATCTATTTTTACATAATCAACATCAAGCTTTATAATATATTCAAAATTTGAGTATCCAGTTCCAAAATCATCAATAGCAACTTTACAACCTAAATGTTTTACTTTTCGAATAAAGTTACCTACTTCTTCAAAGTTTTCAATTCCTTCACTTTCAACTATCTCAAAAGCTATAAATTCAGCTGTTTTTGTTCTAAGAAGTGTGTTGTATATAAAATCCATAGTATATGTATCTTTTAAATCTTCTAATGTTAAATTTATACTAAAATGTATATTTTTATCTTTAAAATATTCACATGCTTTTTTAACCAACATTCGCGTCATATTGAGATACAATTTTGATTTTTTTGCTTCTTCCAAAAATTTAAAGGGAGATAAAATTGTATTATCATTTAATTTCAATCTCATTAAAGTTTCATATTTTTCTTCACCTGTAAAGTTATTTATCATTTTTTGACCATACAATAATAAATTGTTATTTTCTAAAACACTTTTTAGCTGTTCTACAAGTGTTCTATTCTCTTGCAATTTATTATATAACTCTATGTTTTCATCTAAAAATAGTATTGATATATCTTTTTTTCTAGCAATCCGAACTGCAAATTCAGCTTTTGATAGTAAATTAGAACTATTATCTAAACAGTTACAAGCAACTCCTATCGCAACATTTATATAAAAACTATTATTAGCAACTAAAATTGGTTTTTGTGCAATATTTTCTATAATATTTTTACAAAGATACTTTAAATCATCTAAACTATTTTTATCATTAGATAATATTGCAAAAATATCATTTGATAATTTATATAAAATCAAATTTGAAGGAGTCAGTTTTTTAAGAATATCTGCAAATTTTTGAAGAACTTTATCTCCAGTTTCAAAACCGTAAAAATTATTTATATCTCTGAACCTATTTATGTTTATAACCGCTACTTTTGAAAATTCAGATTTTTTGATATCTTTTAAAAGTTTTTGTCTATTTGGTAGATTAGTAAGTTCATCTAAATATTGTTCTTGAATTATCTTTTCTTGTTCGTATATTTTTGTAATATCATATCTTATTGCCATAAACTCTATAATATTATCTTTATCATCAAATATTGGAAATACCGTTGTATCTACATAATAAGATTGTCCATCTTTTTTTCTATTTTTAATAATTGCTTTAAATACTTTTTTATCTAAAATAGTTGTCCATAACTCTTTAAAGACTTCTATTGGCATATCTTGATGTCTTATAATATTATGATTCTTACCTATTAACTCTTCTTTTGAATATCCAGAAACAGTACAAAAATTATCATTAACATAGGTTATCACACCATTTTTATTAGTTTTTGAAACTATGGAACTCTCATCTAAGGCTTTTTTATACTGATTTAAAAGAGTAAACTTATCTAAAATCTCTTCAATTTCATTTAAAAGAGTCTTATTATCTATTATCTCACCCAAAAAGACCCCTTACGGTTTTTAATATCTAAATTTAAAAATTTTAGCTAAAAAAAAGCTTTAAGATAAAGAAGACAAAAATCTTCTTTATCATTAATTTTTAAATTACTTAATGAGTTGGGATTATATTATAATATTTTGTAAATTATTATTAATTACAAAGCCGAAGCCATATTCAAGTAGTGATGAGCCATATAAGAACTTCTAGCATAAGGACTTGCTTTTACAAACTCAAAACCTAAATCATAAGCTAACTTTTCATATCTTAAAAACTGTTCAGGTTTTACATACTCTATAACTTTTTCAAAATCTCCACTAGGAGCAAGATATTGTCCTATACTTAAAAATTTACAACCAACATTTAATAAATCTTTAAATACTTGAACCATTTCTTCTTCTGTTTCTCCAAGTCCTACCATCAAAGCACTTTTTGTCTTAACTTTATCGCCACCTAGTTCTTTCAATTTTTTTAATACTTCCAAACTTCTTTCATAAGTTCCATTTCTTCTTATTTTATATAGACTTGGAACTGTTTCTACATTATGTCCTATGATTGTAGCACCTGATTCTATAGCTCTTTTAAGACTCTCTTCTTTACCTTTAAAATCAGGAATTAAAATCTCAACTTTTGTTTGTGGTGATTTTTCCAAAATATCTTGTGTTACTCTATAAAATTGTTCTGCTCCACCATCAGGTAAATCATCTCTTGCTGGACTTGTAATAACTACAAATTTAAGCCCAAGTCTTAAAACTGAAGTTGTAACTTTTTGTATTTCACTTAAATCAACTTCAGTTGGTCGTCCTGTTGTAACATTACAGTAAGTACATCTTCTTGTACAGATATTTCCTAAAATTAAAAAAGTTGCATTTTTATTTGCAAAACATTCACTTATATTTGGACATTTTGCCTCTTGACAAATAGTATGAAGTCCACCAACATCTTTAAGTAAATTTTCCATTTCTACTTGTGTATGTGGAGTTAATTTTTTTCTTAACCATTCTGGTTTTTTAAAATTTGCTGATTGCTTAAAATTCATTTGTTGTGTCATAATAGTTTATTCCTTACATAATTCATTATATATTTTTAATTCATCTTCATTTAATTCAGAATTTATAAATTCCGAGTTAAATGTTTTAGTAAATGCTATTTTTAATTTTTCTATTGCTTCTTTAAAATCTAATTTTACACCAAAACTTTCCAAACTACTACCATATTTTTTATCATTTTTTACATTTTTTATGGGAATAGAACCATGTTGAAAAATTACTTTCTTTGCTCTTTTTTGTGCATTTCCACCTATTTTTTGCCCATCAATTATAATATCATAAGCTTCAAATCCTACTTGACAAAAATTACTTTTGCTTAAAGTTATCTCTTTTATATCTTTTGCAAAAGATGCTTTAAAATCTAAATTTTCATAAAAAGCAAGTACAAACTTACATATCAATTCATAAGTTTCTTTTACGTTTTTATCTTCAATCATTTTTGATGGAACTATCAAAGAGTATGAAATATCATGTCCATGAAATAAAACTCCACCACCAGTTATCCTTTTTGAATAATTGTTTTTATAATCTTCTATCAAATTTTTATAATCTTGTGGATCTTGCCCTGCACCAAAGGTAACAGAATCTTGCCAAGAATATATTCTTAAAATTGGTAAATCATTATCTTTAAAGTTTTTAAATAGTGCATTATCTATATTTGAATTAACCTTTGCACTAAGATTATGTGATATAATCAATCTAAATTTATTATTGAATATCATTTATATTTATCCTAAAAAAATTTATATAAGTGAATTATAATTTATAATAGATTAAAATTGCAAATTAATTTTAAAAATTAAGAAAACTTTTATAAAGGATATTTATGCCTAAAAAACAATTAGAAGACATTAACCCACTTGAAACACAAGAGTGGATGGAAGCTTTAGAAGCTATTATTGAAGAAGAAGGTGTTGAGAGAGCTCACTTTTTATTGGAGAAATTAATTGATAAATCAAGAAGAAATGGTGCACATTTACCATATAATTCTACAACTGCTTATATTAATACAATTCCAACTAGTGAAGAACCTAAAATGCCAGCTAATATGGATTTGGAGAGAAAAATAAGATCTATTATTAGATGGAATGCACAAATAATGGTACAAAGAGCTTCAAATAAAGGTTTAGAGCTTGGAGGACATATTGCATCTTTCCAATCATCTGCTACACTTTATGATGTTGCTTTTAACCACTTTTTTAGAGCACCAAATGAAAAAGATGGTGGAGATTTAATATTTTTTCAAGGTCATATAAGCCCTGGTATCTATGCAAGAAGTTTCTTAGAGGGAAGATTCACTGAAAATCAAATGGATAACTTTAGACAAGAAGCATTTAATGATGGATTATCTTCATATCCACACCCCAAATTAATGCCTTCTTATTGGCAATTCCCAACAGTTTCTATGGGACTTGGACCACTACAAGCCATTTATCAAGCAAGATTTTTAAAATACCTTACAAATAGAGGAATAAAAGATTGTAGTGCACAAAAAGTATATTGTTTTATGGGAGATGGTGAGTGTGATGAGCCTGAATCTCTTGGAGCTATTGGAATGGCTGCACGTGAAGGTTTAGATAACTTAATCTTTGTTATAAATTGTAACTTACAAAGACTTGATGGACCAGTTCGAGGAAATGGAAAAATTATCCAAGAACTTGAAGGTGAATTTAGAGGAGCTGGATGGGAAGTTCTTAAAGTTATTTGGGGTGGACTATGGGATAGTCTACTTGAGAAAGATACATCAGGAAAACTTCTTGAACTAATGGAACAAACAGTTGATGGAGAATACCAAAACTTCAAACAAAAAGGTGGAGCATATACAAGAGAAAATTTCTTTAATAAATTCCCTGAAACTGCAAAATTAGTTGAAAATTTAAGTGACAATGATATTTGGAAACTTAATCGTGGTGGACACGATCCTGTAAAAGTTTATGCTGCATTTAAAAGAGCAACTGAAACAACGGGAAGACCAACTGTAATCTTAGCAAAAACTGTAAAAGGTTATGGAATGGGAAGTGCTGCTGAAGGTATGAATATCGCTCACCAAGTAAAAAAAGTAGATGTAAATCATCTAAAAGCATTTAGAGATAGATTTGATTTACCAATCAGTGACGAAGCTGTTGAATCATATTCATACTATAAACCAGAAGAAAGTTCACCTGAAGTTCAATACTTAAAAGAAAAAAGAGCTGCTCTAGGTGGATTTGTACCTCAAAGATTAGAAAAATTCACAAATAAAATGCAAATTCCTGCTTTAAGTGATTTTGAAAGTATTCTTGCAGGTAGTGGAGATAGAGAAATATCTACAACTATGGCATTTGTAAGAGTTTTAAATGTTTTATTAAAAGATAAAAATATTGGTAAACAAATAGTTCCAATAGTTCCAGATGAAGCTAGAACTTTCGGTATGGAAGGTATGTTTAGACAATATGGAATTTATTCAAGTGCTGGACAAAAATATATTCCTCAAGATAAAGACCAAGTTGCATTTTATAAAGAAGATATTAAAGGTCAAGTTTTACAAGAAGGGATTAATGAACTTGGAGCTATGAGTTCTTGGATAGCAGCTGCGACATCATATTCAGTAAATGATTATCCTATGATTCCATTTTATATTTTCTACTCAATGTTTGGATTCCAAAGAACTGGAGATTTATGTTGGGCAGCTGGAGATCAAAAAGCAAGAGGATTCTTAGTTGGAGGAACTTCAGGAAGAACAACACTAAATGGTGAAGGACTACAACACGAAGATGGACACTCACATATTTTAGCAAATACTGTTCCAAATTGTATATCATATGACCCAACTTATGGATATGAAGTTGCAGTTATTGTAAAAGATGGTGTTGAAAGAATGTATGGAGAAAACCAAGAAGATATTTTCTACTATATCACAACTTTAAATCAAAACTATGTACAACCAGCAATGCCTGAAGGTGCAGAAGAAGGAATTATCAAAGGAATTTATAAAGTAAAAACTTTTGAAGCAAAAAATGATTTCAAAGTTAAACTTTTAGGTTCAGGAACTATTTTCCAAGAAGCTATAAGAGCAGCAGAAATTTTAGCAAGTGAATATGATATTAAAGTAGATATTTACTCTGTTACTTCATACAATGAATTAACAAGAGAAGCTCAAGATACAGAAAGAGAAAATCTTTTAAATTTAGATAAAGAAGCAAAAGTTCCTTATATAGAAAAAGTTTTAGGAAGCAATGATGACAATATTGTTATTAGTGCAACAGATTATATGAAAGCATATTCAGAACAATTAAGACCTTATGTAAAAGGAAGTTTCAAAGCTTTAGGAACTGATGGTTTTGGTAGAAGTGATAGCAGAGCGAATTTGAGAAAATTCTTTGAAGTTGATACAAACTTTATTGTTTATACAACTTTAGCACAACTTTCAAAAGCTGGAAAATTAGATAAAAAAGTTGCTCTTGAAGCTATGAAAAAATATGAGATTGATTCAAATAGAATCTCTCCAAGAAATGCTTAAGGAGTAAATAATGGCAAAAGTTTATGATATTTTTATTCCTGATTTAGGTGCTGATAAAGATGTTGATTTAATCGATATTATGGTTAAAGTTGGTGATAAAGTTGAAGTTGAAGATGGACTTATAACTCTTGAAACAGAAAAAGCTTCTATGGATGTTCCTACAACTCATGCAGGAATTATTAAAGAGATTTTAGTAAAAGTTGGTGATAAAGCAAATAGTGGTGACTTAATAGCTAGAGTTGAAGTAGAAGATGATTCAGTTGCTGATGAACCAAAATCTGAAACTGTTGCTCCTGCTGTAAAAGTTGAAGAACCTAAAGTTGAAGCTGTAGCTGTTCAAACTCCAACACAATTTGTAAAAGAACAAACTATAAAATCAGTTGTTGAAGAAGTAAGAGTACCTGATTTAGGTGCAGAAAAAGATGTTGATTTAATAGAAATTATGATTCATGTTGGAGATATTATAGTAAAAGATTATAGTATCATCACTTTAGAAACTGAAAAAGCTTCTATGGATGTTCCAGCACCATTTGGTGGAGAAGTTATTGAGATTTTTGTGCAAAAAGGACAAAAAATAAATGGTGGAGATTTAATAGCAAAAGTTATTAAAACTGTTGTTGTTGAAGACAAAGTTCCAACTCCAGCATTTGCAGCAAACTCAACTCCTACAAAAGTTGAAAAAGCTACAAGTTCAACTCCTACAATTCAAGAAGTTGCTGCTATTAGTATAGAAAAAGAAGATAGTAAAGTTTTATCTAAAAAAGCTACAAAAGTTTATGCTTCACCATCTGTTAGAAAAGTAGCAAGAGAGTTTGGCGTTGATTTAGGATTTGTAAAAGGTAGTGGTGAAAAAGGAAGAATCTTAAAAGATGACATCAAAGCTTATGTAAAAGAACAACTAAATAAACCTGCATCTGCTTCAAGTATTGGTTTTGGATTTAATTTACCAGAATCAAAAGAGATAGATTTCTCTGTATTTGGTAAAGTTGAAAGAGTTGAACTTAGCCGTGTTCAAAAAGTTTCTGGACCATTTTTACATAAAAACTATCTATCAATGCCTCATGTTACACAATTTGATGAAACTGATATTACAGAACTTGAAGAGTTTAGAAAATCACAAAATGCAAAAGCTGTTGATTTTAAACTATCTCCTTTAGTATTTATCATTAAAGCTGTTCAAAAAGCTTTAGAAATTCATCCAAAATTCAACTCAAGTTTGAGTAGTGATGGGCAAGAATTGATTATGAAAAAATACTTCAATATTGGAGTTGCTGTTGATACACCAAATGGTTTATTAGTTCCAGTAATAAAAGATGTTGATAAAAAAGGTTTCAAAGATATAGCTATTGAGTTGGCTGAAATTTCTAAAAAAGCAAGAGATGGAAAATTAACAAGTGCAGATATGAGCGGTGGATGCTTTACAATTTCAAGTCTTGGTGGAATTGGTGGAACATACTTTACCCCAATTATAAATGCCCCTGAAGTTGCAATTTTAGGTGTTTCAAAATCTTCAATAAAACCAATTTATGATGGAAAAGAGTTTAAACCAAGATTGATTTTACCATTAAGTTTATCTTATGACCACAAAGTAATTGATGGTGCAGATGGTGCTAGATTTACTACAACAGTATCACAACTTTTAAGTGATATTAGACTATTAAGTCTATAAGGAGTTTATTATGACAGAAATAAAAACTCAAGTTTTAGTAATAGGAGCAGGACCTGGAGGATATTCAGCTGCTTTTAGATGTGCTGATTTAGGATTAGAAACAACTATAGTTGAGAGATACTCAACTTTAGGTGGAGTTTGTTTAAATGTTGGTTGTATTCCATCAAAAGCCCTACTTCACGTTGCAAAAGTTGTAGAAGAAGCAAAACATATAGAAAAAGCTGGTATCTTTTATGAAGAACCAAAAATAGATATAAAAAAAGTTGCAGAATATAAAAGTGGAGTTGTAAAAAAACTAACTGGTGGTTTAGATGCAATGGCTAAAATGAGAAAAGTAAACCATGTTCAAGGATATGCAAAATTTTTAGATGAACATAGTGTTGAAGTAGCTCTTACAAATAGTGATGAAAAAACAAAAATCACTTTTGAGTATTGTATTATTGCAGCTGGTAGTCAAAGTTCTAAAATGTCATTTATTCCACATGAAGATCCAAGAATTTGGGATTCAACAGATGCACTTGAAGTAAAAGAAGTACCAAAAAAACTTTTAATTCTTGGTGGTGGAATCATAGGGTTAGAGATGGGTACAGTTTACTCAACTTTAGGAAGCCAAGTTGATGTTGCAATTCGTGGAGATCAACTTATGACAGGAACAGATGCTGATTTGATAAAACTTTATACAAAAGCAAATAGTAATAGATTTAATATCATGTATAAAACTCAAACTCAAAGTATAATTCCAAAAAATGAAGGAATTTATGTAGAGTTTAAAGGTGAAAATGCTCCAAAAGAAGGAATTTTATATGATGCCGTTTTAGTTGCTCTTGGAAGAAGTGCAAATGGAAATAAAATCGGACTTGAAAATACAAATGTAGAAGTAAATGAGCAAGGTTTAATCAAAGTTGATAATCAACTGAGAACAAAGGTATCTCATATCTTTGCTATTGGAGATATTATAGGACAACCTATGCTTGCACACAAAGCTGTTCATGAGGGTCATGTAGCTGCTGAAGTTATTGCAGGTCACAAAGTATTCTTTGAACCAAAACAAATTCCATCTATTGCATATACTTTCCCTGAAATTGCTTGGGCAGGAATGACAGAGATTGAAGCTAAAAAAGCTGGAATAAACTATGAAGTTTCAACTTTCCCTTGGAGTGCAAGTGGTAGAGCACTAGCAAGTGATGTTTCAACTACTGGTCTTACAAAACTAATTTTTGATAAAGATACACATCAACTAATTGGTGGAGCAATTGTAGGAGAAAATGCTGGAGAACTTTTAGGAGAAATCTCTTTAGCACTTGAAATGGATTGTGATGCGCAAGATTTGGCTCTTACAATTCATGCTCACCCTACACTTCACGAGTCTATTGGTATGGCTGCTGAGATTTTCGAAGGAACAATCACAGACTTACCAAACGCAAAAGCTGTAAAGAGAAAATAATTTCTCTTTACAAATTGTAAGATTTTAGTTTACAATCTCTTACTCCAAAACTCTTGGATTTTTATTCTATCCGTTGGTAACTTCTTAGCAACATAAAGTAATATCAATCCAAAGATAAAAAGTCCTATATCAACAGCTAAAACTGTATATATTTCTTCATTCAAAAGTCTAATAGGACTAAATCCACTAAATATAAAGTGAACAATTGGACTTAAAGCAAACAATACTCCACCAATATATAAAAACTCTTTAGCTGTTTGATAAGAGTTTAACTTATAAAAAGAATAAGTTAAAGTTCCTATCCAAAAAGTTGCAAATAGTCCATGTTGAATAGCTACTCTATCTTCCATATCAAATGGAAGTATCCATTGTAAGAAAAATAAAAGTGCAGTTGCAGGAATAACTCCAACCATCCCAGCTAAGCAAAACTTTGAAACCCAGTTATATACAGGAGTTGTAGTTGGAAATTTTCTAGCTTGTTTTTCTAAATATAACAATACTCCAAATCCAACAGCTAAAGTACACAAAAGCATAGTTATAAATACAAACAATCTCAACCAAATTCCATGATTAACAAGTATATGTAAATAATGTATACTATCAGATATTATAAAACTATAATGTCTATTTTCAAATAACTTCTCTTCTATTAAACTTCCATCAACAGCACTTAAAGTAATACTTGGAAAAGTTTGTTCATCTTTTAAAAATGGTACATATTGATTATGTCCTCTAAATGTTATTTTTGCATCTTTATCTTCCCAATTTGTCAATCTTATCCATTTAAACTCTATATCTTTATTTATTTGTAAAGCTTTATTTGTAAGTTCATTTAAACTTAGCATTGAAGCTTCTATTCCACTTATTTCTACTTCTTCTTTTTTTGGGTTTTCTAACTCATTGAGATGCTCTTTATATTCCCAATAGTCACTAAATTCTCCTTTTGAAACTACATAAGTCATAAAGGAAGATTGTTTAACATAATGCATAGGAACATTTAAGTTTGCTCCACTCCAAACAATAAGTAAAAAAGGCAAAAATAACCAAATAAATATTTTTCTATGCCAATTTGAAAACTTACTTGATACACTTTTCCCACCATTTTGATATTTTATAATACTTACTTGTATCAATCCACCAATAATTAAAAATATTCCTGCAAGTGCAACAAAGCCAAAAACTTGTGTCATATATATTTTATACAAAGGTGCTCCATAGTGCATACCATTTAAGAACCAAGCTAGATTTGATTCTTCCTTTACTTTTTCTACTTCTTCATTTGTATTTGGATTAAAAACTTTTCTTTCCATAAATTGAGTAGATATAGTTAAATTTGGAGATTTATTTGGTAAGTTTACAAAAATAGTATTATATTTAGGATACTCCTTATCATCTAAAACTTTTTGTATAGTTTTATCAAAATCTATATTTTCGATATTTACTATTTTTTTATGATTAGATGGTCTTTCCCAATTTGCTATATATGGTAAGAATATTGCAAATATTCCAAAAAACAAAGCTATATACATAAATACTGAAAACCATATTCCTATTACTACATGTACTCTTTGTAATCTTTGTTTTAAAAGTTTACTATTCTCTTTATTTTCTTCTTCTTTTAATTTCTCTTCATTACATGATATTTTTATATTCATATTTATTTTATTCCTTTAAATTGTAAGTCACAACCTACGATTTATAAAAAAATCGTAGGTTTAATAAGATGCTTTAAAACTTATATTTTAAAGTAGCCATCCAATTTCTCTCTTCTCCATAAGAGTATGTTCCAAAGCTAGTTTTATACTCTTTATCTAAAGCATTTTTAATATTTACAAGTAAACTTAAGTTTTTATTGAATTCATAATTTGCCATCAAATCTACAACAAAGAAATCATCTTGTTTAGCTTCTCCAACTAAATCCTCACGACCTAGCCTAATATAAGTATTTTTCGTACCATTAACTCCAGTTTCATTTTGCCATCTTACTCCACCACCTAAAGTTAATTGTGGTGTAGCTTTATAAGTTGTAAATAGATTTGCAGTCCTAGTAGGTAAATAACCAGCATTTAATCTTTGTTTATCACTATTTTTAAGAATTGATGAAGAAAACCCTGTTTGAATTTGCCAATATGGAGTAATCTCTCCTGCAATTTCAAACTCCCAACCTCTGTTTTTTGTATCATCTTCTGCTTTAGAAGCACAAATATTAGTATCTGTAATTTTATAACAAATTCCATTTGCATCTTCATCTGTTACGGCAAGATTATCTTTACCTGATTGGAAAAGTGCAATACTAGAGTTTAATCTTCCATCAAACCACTCGCCTTTTAAACCCACTTCATAGTTAAATCCAGTTTCAGGATCAAGAAATTTATCATCTCTATCTTTTGCATTTTGTGGATTAAATATCTCTGTATAGCTTGCATATGTAGTTAAGTTATCTGTAAGATCATAAGTTAATGCTAGATATGGTAAGAAATTATCAAATTTTCTATCATCTGTAACCCTAGTACTATTACTAATAGATTTAGTTTTCCATTCACTATATCTTCCACCTAAAATTGCTGATAAATCATCTGTAAAATTTAATTTAGTTGATATAAACCCACCATATTGTTGTGTTTCAGTATTACCTGTACCTGATATTCCACCCCAAGTTGGTTCAGGAAATACAACTTTATTATTAATCATCTTAATATCTTGTAGAGATATATTTGATTTATTAAGAGATGTATAAGGACTTTTGCTTTTTTGTCCATTAAATCCAGCTACTAAATCATGAGTTTGACCAAATAGTTCAAAACTACCATTTAGTTTTA